>PSRM01000343.1 GCA_003176045.1 Verrucomicrobiota bacterium
CGAAAGCCGCGCCGGGCATAGCTGATCTCCTCGACCGGCAGGCCCAGCAAACGACAACGGATTTTAGCCCGGAGGTTCTTCACGCACGATGAAAAGACGCCAGATTCCCACGGCCACGCCGCCGATACAGAACGCGATCCCAAGATAGATCATGTTCCGGTCATTCGGATCGTTGATGAGAACGCCCGTGCTCCAGAATCCGGCGCCTGCCAGAATGAGGGCCAGAGCAATGCCTATGCGGTCGAAGAATGGCGTCTTGACGGGGTTGGTTGCGGATTTTTGCGCAGCGATTTTGGGTTGCTCTTTGGTTTTCTCGTTCATACTTGGCATCGGCCTGGGTGGGCGAGCCCAATGGGTATTCTGCCCGCCATTGTATCCAAACACGTGGCGACTTTGCAAGGATTTTCGGACTGTGCCATGTTTCATGTGTCAGGTGTCATGTGTCAGGTTTCAGGTTGCAGGTTTCAGGTTGCAGGCGCAGTCCAAGGTCCAAAGTCCAAGGTCGGAAGAGGGTCGTGGTCGAGGGTCGGGGGAGCCGACTGGCACTGGCTTGCGCCACGGCATAGGCGATAGCCTCCGAATCGGCCAAAGCGGCCAGGACAACTCCGCTCGTACCCTCGCGTGGGCTGGGCCAGCGCCAGACCTGCGAAAAGCAGGCTGAGGAAAATCGCGCAGGGTTACGAAGTTGTCAAACCTAATTAACCACTATCTGGCTCTGCTTCTGCGATTGAGCCGCGAGACCATGATGCTGCGGACGGTTTGACGAAGCAGGCGATGCGCTTTCGCAAGGGCCTCATCCAGGCGGGCACACTCTTCCAGCTCAGCCTCGTCGTAGGGATCCTGGCTTACCAAATACTCGGCTGACTGGCTGCAGTGTTTGCGCAGAGAATCAATTTCGAAAGCGAGCCGCGCGGTGCGGCCAACGGGCAAAGATGGCTGGCGTTTGGATGAATTCACGGGCGCGAAGATTGCGTTGTTATACGTTTAACCTACATCAGCGGAACGCCTAATCCGGTGTCAGCGTTTGTCTGACACGAGAGCGGGGGCGAGGGCAAGCGGAGGACTTCGGAAAGCCCGGGGTGGAGAGACTGGATTCGTGGATTGCTGGATTATTGGACTATTGGATTGTTGGATTGTGTGGTGGACGGACCGCCGCTGCGCGGCGGTTGCGGGCAGGTCCCCGCCCTTGCTTACTCCTCGCTAAAGCGAGGTGTTGATTAGAGGGCTCTGCGGTCCTTACTCCCAAATCTGCGTGTAGAACTCGACGATATTGCCCTTTTCGGGCGCTTCTTTGAATTTGATGGCGGCGCGGGGGTGCTCGTTGAGGAAACCGGTGAGCATGTACGGGAGATCAAAGCCCCACATCAGTTTTTCACGCATCGGTTCGACGGTGTCCTGAACGCAGCGAAGGATGGGCAGGAGGTTGTACTTGGGATTGTGCAGGAATCCGATGAGCAGTTCCATGGGGCAATTACCGGCGCCGCGGCCCAGGCCGGCGATGGTGGCATCGAGCATGTTCGCGCCCAGGATGATGGCCTCGATGGTGTTGGCGAAGGCTAACTGAAGATTGTTGTGGGCGTGCATGCCCACTTCCTTGCCTGCCGCTTTGCAATAATGCAGGTATTTGCGAACCAGGTGTTCCACTTGTTCGCTGTAGAGCACGCCAAAGCTGTCCACGACATAGATAGCCATCGCCTCCGACCGGGCAAGCATCTCCAGGCCCTCGTTTAGTTCGTATTCAGGGACAGTGGACACAGCCATGAGGTTGACCGTGGTTTCGTAACCTTTGTCATGGGCGTCCTTGACCATTTCCAGGGCGGTCGGGATCTGGCTGATGTAGGTGGCGACGCGGATAAGGTCAATCACGCTCTCCTTTTTGGGCGGAATGTCTTGGTGGTACTCGGTGCGTTCGGCGTCGGCCATGACCGAGAGCTTGAGGGAGCTGGGATTATCGCCGACGATTCGCCGGACGTCGTCTTCCTTGCAATATTTCCAATCGCCATGCTCGCCCGGGACGATGATTTTCTGCGAGGCCTTGTAGCCGATCTCCATGTAGTCCACGCCGGCTTCGACGCAGGCTGTATAGACCGCTTTGACCACTGCATCATCAAACTTGTGGTTGTTCATGAGGCCGCCGTCCCGAATGGTGCAATCCAACACTTTGATTTCGGGCCGGTAGGAGATCCAGCGGCCGGCGGGAGTTTCTTTGGGTTTGGCCGCTTTGGAGGCAGCGTTTTTTGCGGTCATAGGATTGTTACAATAGCAAGAAAGGGGCCGATTTTCAAAGTGTTTTAACAGGAGGGAACAGAGTGAACGGAGAAGGCTGACCGCGGATTACGCGGATTACGCGGATGGTCGACGCGAGGGGCAGTTTATTCGTACCCGCAGGTGGATCAAGGAAAGTAGGGCTGGTTTCCAACCTGCTGTATCGCCGATTTCCAATCCGCAGACCGTCCGCCCGCGCTGGGCTGTGTGTCCGGCTCGCAGGCTGGAAGCACTGTGATACAGCAGATTGGAAATCTGCGCTACGAATGAGGCGATCCCGCAATTACGAAGTCCGCTCTGACCGAGGGAAGCTGTGAGCAGAAGCGGGTTTTGGGACTTCGGTTTTCGGATTCCGGATTTCGGATTTTAAATCAGAGCCTCCTCACGTCGGCTGCTACCTTGACCTTGGAGGTTTAGCCTGAAACGTGTAAGGCAGCGTATCCGGCACCACGTTGACCTGGGTGGTGAATTTGAAAGGATCCGGGCCGCTGCTCGGGAAGGTTAATTCCACGAAGAAGGCGGTCCAGCCCTTTTCGGGTTTTTTCACCCTTGCCAAATAGGCGCCGTCCCGGCCAGCGTCGAGTATGGAGCTTTGCCAGGCCGGGCCGATGGTTTCGAGGCGGAAATCCCGAGCGTTGGGATTAGTTGCCTGCCACAGTTTGGCGCCCAATGGTTTGTCTATCGCCCGCACCCGAATGGCGCCATCTTTTTCCACTGTCCAGGAGAAGCGCGGCAGTGGCTCGCGATTCAGGACGGTTCGATAACAGGCTGACAAGGTCTCCAGGGCGTCCGAATTCTTGAGCGAATGGTCCGTGTTCGGCACGTAACGCAGGTATTTGGCGCCGGGCAGGTCATTGAAATAAAACTGAGCGGAGTCGGGCAAGAAGAATTGGTCCCCGCAGGCGTTTATCATGAACTTGGGCAGCGTGAGCCGATGCCGGTATTCGTAGGGCTCCTCGATTTTCATCAAAGCATGAAATTCAGGGGTGCCGTTCCAATCCATGATGCGCAACGCTGTGTAATCGGCCACGGCGGGCGAATAAAAGCCATAAGCGCAAAAGTGGTGCCGGAACGAGGGTTCGACATTTAATACGTCAATGACCATGGGAATAATCGCGACTACGCGCTTGTCCACGACAGCCGTGGTCCAGGTCGTCCAGCCCCGTTTGGACCCTCCAGCCACTACAAAGCGGTTCACTTTGAGCCCGCCACCTTCCGGGCCGGCACAAAACGCAGTGATTGTGTCCAGCGCGCGCACGGCGCTCTTGGTCATGGGCAGGCGCGCCGGCCATCGCTCGTCGCCCGTCCTTAGAAACTTGTCCCAGGTATAAGCAATGAGCGCGTCTTCGGATCGAGGCATGGTTTCGCCGGCAAAGACAAGCGGCTGGTTCGGCACCATTCGCAACTCGGCAACGACCGATTTTGTGGCCACAGCAATTGCGGCGGTTTTCGCATCGGCAGACTTTGGCGGTCTGCTTTCGTTGTTCCCGCCCGAAATGAATAACAAAGCTTCGGAATGCGTTGTGTCATCCGGCTTCGCAATGGTCAGCCAATGCTTCCAAACCGGCCGATTCACCTCGTTGGTGGAGAGCCAGGTTTGGGAAGTCATTTCCAGAATGAAAGCCGTGAAACCCGTCTCCCTGGCGGTCTCAATCAGGTGATAAGAATAGCTTGAGTCCGGAGCGACCACATACTTGTCCAGGGCGGTACGCGGATCCGCCTGGGCCGGAACCGCGGCGAGTAAGCTGATCGCAAGAAAGGTGTTCCGTCGGGATCTCAATTGGGCAATTAACGTGAGCAACATCAAGGACTTGCTGCATGTTCAAGCGTCGCTACGCGACGCGTCGAAGCGTTCAGGCCGCCTACCGTGGGCTGGGAGCCCACGGCTACAATCGAGTTGCTACGCGGCCCAATTAGGCTAAAGCCTGCACTACAAACGACGAACGGTTTGGATTTTGGACTTTGGACTTTGGACTTTGGACCTTGGACTCACTTGAGCGCTTGCGTCGCCTTTTTATACACGTCCAGGCTGGGCTTTTGGTTCTCCCGATCTTTGTCGAAGTTTGTCACCAAAAGCATTGAGCCGTCCTCGCCGAATTTGTAGATGGCGGTGTAAGTGTCGTCAATCTCGTCCAGCTCAGCCTTGGAGCCGCCGGCCTTGATATTCGAAAAGACGATGGTCTGGAACGGGCCGGTCTTATCGAGCTTCACTTCGCCCTGGGCCAGCAATTTCGTTTGATTGTCTGCATCCAATATCCTGAAGGTGAATTTGTTTTTGCTGATCTCCAATTGATGAGTGCATGGCTGGCCGTTGTCGCTGGTCCGCGGCGCCGACCATTTGCCCTGGAAAGTTTCCAGCTCGCTCGCGGTTCCTTCCTTTGCCTGGGATGGTCCGGCCAGGATGGGGATGGTTAAGAAAGTTGCCAGACTGAAGGTTGCAATGAACGATGTTTTATTTGATTTCATATTACGATTCTCCGTTTGACGGTCTCATTAGATTCGTGGTGATTTGGGGAAGGACAACATCGGTTAACGTTAACGGTCAGCGACAAAAATCAAGGTAGGTGAAGACCCACCGCAAGATTTTTTGACTGTTTTGCGATTGGGCTTATTAAATGTATAAATGTATATATCTTTCCCCTTGCCGCCACGTCCTTAAGAATAGGTCAAACCTATGAAATCATTCCACTTACTCGCGAGTTCGATTCGACGCTCGATAATCCAATGGCAAAAAGCCAGAGCCTTTCTGTTCCTGCTCGTTTGCCTGTGTTTGCGCATCACGGCGCTGGGTCAGGTCGCGGTCATGGATAACTTCAATACCGGGGTAGATGCCGGCTGGGCGCATTACGCCCCAGTGCAAACAGCGCCCTGGAACGAGCAGGTCTCGTGGTCATTCCCCGCCGACCCTTCGGGCGGATTCTATTATCGGATATTCGGCGGGGTGCCGAACATCAACTACGATCCCGCCGCCAACAACAACACCGGCCCGGCGCGCGTGGGAAGTTTCCGCAATGATGCCCTTTATACTGATTTTTTAGCGGCCGTTGATCTGGTGGCCTGGAACGACGCGATTCCGGAGAACACCGGCTTTCTGGCTTTCCATGTAACTGCTCCGGGGTTCCTGACGACCTTTGGATACTTTGCCGGCTACAGTCGAGGCGCCTGGAACGATCAGCAAAGCAGCTTTGGCTTCGTACACTTTCAAAGCGAATTGAATGTGAGCGGAGTAAGCGAATTCAATGGCGGGGGAGCCATACTGTCACGGCTCAATCCCGCGGGGAAATACCGGTTGGTGGCGACGGGCCGCGGCTCACTCTACACTGCGGCGATCTATAGCCGGACCGATTTGCTGGAGCCCATCGTAAAGATCGCCGGGGTGCCTACCGGCTCCGGTTCAGACACAAACGAAGTCTCCGGCACAACCGGCATTGGCGCGGTTAATTACAGCACAGACGACGACAAGATAGCCGACTTCACGTTCGACAATTTTTATTCTTCGATAAATCCGGGCGATCCGGTCGGATTTCCTGGCACGCCGCAGGTGATGGGGCTGCTCCCTGCGCCTCAGACACTCTTTTATTCGATTCCTGCAACAAACCGGATCACGTTTTCGGTGCAAACATTCAACACCAACCAGATTGCGACCAACTCGCTAAAGATGTTTCTCAACGGGACGGATGTCTCCGCGCAACTTGCCCTGACAGACAACTCGATCTTTTTAATGCCCAAAACCAGTTTCGGTGTTCGCTATACCGGTGGCCTGGCGGCCAACACGATTTATAGCGGACAAATCATTGCCGTGGATACGAGCGGGAAAGGCACCACGAACAATTTCGTTTTCGACACATTCTCAACCAACGGAATGTTGGTTGTCGAGGCGGAGGACTACAATTACGGCAGCGGGCAGTTTTTTGATAGTCCTCCCGTCTCTGGCCTCACCACCAACGGCACCCAGGTGAATGGTTATGGCAGCGGTAACGCCGGTTATTACGGCCTGACGGGAACAGCCAACGTTGATTATTTCAATACCGACGCCGGGACGGGCGGCAACTACCATCAATATCGGACGTTGGACAGTGTTCCCACTGCCCAAAACCTTTACGCTGGAGACACACCACGCGCCGATCACATCGCGGCCAACGTGCCCGATTATGGCCTCTGGCGGCTCCAGGCTAGCGACTGGCAAAATTACACGCGCACTTTTCCAAACAACAATTGGAACGTGTATCTGCGCACCTCCAGCCAGGACCGCGAGGACGTCCGGTTCGATGAAGTGACCGGCGACACCACCCAGCCCAATCAAACGAAAGTGCTCAGAGGCGAGTTTTTGGTACCCAATACCGGCAGCTCGACCCGATTTCGCTACGTGCCGCTGACCGACGCCGCCGGAAATCCCCAAGTGCTGGGTTTTTCAGGTGTCCGAACTTTCCGCATGACGGCACTCGGGGGTTTCGATTCCAACCGCTCGCATGGCGGAGACGATAACGGCAGTGTGCAACCGACATATTTTTTGTTTCTGCCCACGGCTGCGCCCGCGTCCCAGGCGCCTTTCATTGCTTTCGCTTCGCCGTCGGCCAACGCGACGGACGTCTCCATTACTCCGACGGTGCAAATCATCATTTGCAATCGCGCGACTTCGGTGAATTGTCCCGGCAGCATTCAACTGAGCTTCGATGGAGCTAATGTAACCAGCGCCGCGACTATCTCGTGTACCTCCACCGAGGGGCCAGGAGCCACGGTCACCTATACGCCGCCTAGTTTCCTGATGCCCAACTCGACCCATTCCTTAAGTCTGGTGTTTAACGATGGATCCACTACGCAGTCCAATCAATGGAGTTTCACGGTCGCCAACGTGCCGGCTATTCCCGCCAGCTTCCGTCTGCTGAGCGCGCCGGGGACCAACCTCAGCCTGCAAGTGGCCAAGGCGCCGAACACGTACGCCAACCCCGCTGACAACCATATTGTGGACAGCTCGTGGCGGGCCGAGCGGCAATTGGCCAACCAACTCATTCAGCCTTCCACCCTGGCCCCTTACACAAATGAAGCCGCCAACACACCTACCAATTACGGATTCTACACCGAACCGGTTGTGATCAATTACGACACCTGCGGCAACAATGCGGGATTTTTCGCCGGGGACGCACCATTCCCTGGCATTGATCCCAACACGTTTTGTCCAGGTGAAGCGGACCATTTCGCCATAAGCGCAACCATCAACCTTTCACTGTCGGCGGGAGCGTACCGAATGGGCGTCCGCAGTGATGATGGATTCAAACTGACGGTGACTACCAATAACGTGACAGTATGGACCAACGCGCCGCAGACCGAGGTTCAGCTAGGCATCTACGACGCGAACCGCGGCAATAATGAAAGCACATTCGATTTCGTCGTCGCGACAAATGGAGTGTACAAGTTCCGCCTGCTTTACGAACAAGGCGGCGGCGGCGCGGATTGTGAATGGTATTGGGTGAACCGATTTACGGGCACCCGGCGCTTGATAAATCAGCCTCCGATTCCAGCGAGTTTCGCCGGGCCGCCCGGTGCGGGCGCGGATTCCGGATTCTTTGTGCAGATCGCTCAGGCGCGCCCTGATGCTCCCGAGTCGGATTTTCCAAACACCTCGGCCCGGGCTGAAGCGCAATTGGCCAATCAAATCATTGATGGGAACACCGGACAACCATACACCAACCTGGCCGCGAACTTGCCAGGCAACCTGGGCCTCTACATCGAGCCGGGCACAATCAATTATGAAGAAAGCGGCAATTTCGCCGGTTTCTTTGGCAACAAACCGTTCCCGGGAATTCCACCCAGCTACGCCCCGTTCGTCGCGATGGCAGCAACTGCCTACTTGGATCTAAAACCGGGCACCTACAGCTTCGGCGTTTCCAGTGACGACGGCTTCAAGCTGGACGTCGGCCCGGCGCTGGGAACTACAAACCAGACCCTTGGCATATTCGAAGGTGGCCGCGGCGACGCCGAGACAGCCTTTGATGTAGTTGTCGGAACCGCAGGGCTCTATCCCGTGCGCTTGCTCTTTTATCAGGGCATCGGTGGCGCCAATGTGGACTTTTACACCTTTGATCCGAACACCGGCGCCAGGATTCTGGTCAACGATCTGAGCAACACAAACTCAGTGAAGGCCTGGCGCACCGGCGGTTGGCGAATTGTTAATGCGCGGCTCAACGGCGCCAATATCACTTTTGATGTGCCGACGCTTGCCGGCCATACGATCACCGTCGAGTACAAGGACTCTTTGAGCGCCGTGAGTTGGACGCCTTTAAGCCCGACAATCCCAGGAGACGGCACGGTCCACACTGTGAGCTTCAGCAGACCTGTGCCGGCGAGGTTTTATCATTTGAGGGTGAATTGAGAGAGGTTCAGGGTTCAGGGTTCAGGGTTCAGGAGCCTCAAGGGGAGCTTGGCCTATCATGGGCACGCAGCCACTGAAAGCAGGCGCGTTGGGCTTCGCGCCGGAAATCCTGATAACTCGTGCCAGCGCCAAAGCGCTGGTGCAAGTCCTCGAGAGCTTCGAGGTAAGCCTTCTTGCGGCGCTTCCAATCCAAACTCAAGGGATCGAGGTGATTCGCGAACTGATCGTAGCAAGCGGCCAAACGCGCTAATTCCGCTTCCGGAATCATTCGTAGAGCGCCAGCATGTCCGAAGCTGCGTCTCGGATCGCGATGATACGAGGAAGCGAGGGATGGTCGCCAGGATGCTGCGAAGCGGCCGTTTGTGCCTCAGCCGCCGACGAAGAAATCAGGTCCAGAGTTTCCCGCCAAATTTCCGCGGCTCGCGCCATCTCTCGCTCCGTTTTTACGGAAAGGACTGCAAAACGGTAGAGGGAAAGCAGAAAGTTTTCAATTTCCGTCAATTCCAGATCGAACTGCTCCTCATTTGCACGCCCGAGTTGTTCGAGCGCTTTTTCATTCGCACTTCGTAACTCTGATAACTCTAAGGTCAACGTCACGAAATAAACCATTGCAGTCACCCGCGAGCCTGTCAAGTTGATCACTTGCGGGGACTTGCGGGCAACCTTTTACCAATTGTGCTGCGTCAAGAATCATGGCTATTTAATTAGCGGCCATGGTTGGCAACCACGTCGTCAGCCAAGGGATGTACGTGATCAGCAGCACGCCCCCCAAGAGAATCGCCAGCATTGGGAGCACGGCGCGGGTGACTTCGGTCATTGGTTTGTTGAAGCGGTAGGAGGAAAGGAACAGGTTCATGCCCACGGGCGGCGTTAGAAAACCCAGTTCGAGGTTGGCCAGGAAAATGATACCGAGATGGACGGGGTTGACGCCGAAGGCTGCGCCGAGCGGGACGATCAAGGGCACAACCACGATGATGGCCGAAAAAATGTCCATAAGGCAGCCGACCACGAGGAGGAACAAGTTCAGCGCCAAAAGAAAAACCCAGCGGCTGTGAATGGAGCCTTGAGCGAGCGCTGCCAATTTATCGGGAACCTCAGCGTAAACGAAGTAGCCTGTGAGCCCCAGGGCAACGCCCAGGATCAGCAGCACGCCTCCGACAAGTAAGGCGCACTCGGTCATGACTCGGGGCAGATCTTTGAGGATCCGCAGGTCCCGGTAGATGAACACTTCGACAACAAATGCATAGAAGGCGGTGATGGCAGCCGCTTCGAGTGTTGTGGCAAACCCGCCAAAGAGCGCGACCAGCGCAACAACCGGCAGGAGCAATTCCCATTTGGCTGCCCAAATCGCTATGCCCGCTTCGCGCCAGGTGAAACTCGGGACAGTCATCTCGCCTGTGCCCTCCGAAGACGATCCTGGTTGGCGGGGCAGGCGGGACGCCTGCCCTACTTTTGGCCCCTGCCATATCCCAAGCACTGCCGTCAGAACTACGAGCAAAACGCCAGGCAAAATTCCCCCGACGAACATTTTCTGAATCTGTACGTTGGCAATGATTCCATAAAGAATGAGCGGCAAACATGGCGGAAAGAGCAGGCCAAGCGATCCAGCGCCGGTGATCAGGCCAAGCGCCGCGCGCTCGGAATATCGTGACGCGACCAGCACCGGCATGAGGAGCCCGCCCAAGGCGAGGATTGTCACACCGGACGCGCCGGTGAACGAGGTAAAGAAGGCGCAAGCCAGCGCGGTGGCAATGGCCGGGCCGCCCGGCAGATGGCCGACCAGGGCCTGGCACACACGCACCAGGCGCTTGGACGCGCCTCCTTCTGCCAGTAAGTAACCGGCTAGAGTAAATAAAGGGATGGTCGGCAAGGTCGGGTTCACGACAAGGTCGTAGTGGTCTATTGGCAGCACGGTCAAAGGTTGAGATTTGCCCCAGAAAAAAATGACGGCTGCGCCCCCCAGCGCAGCGAAAACTGGCGCGCCCAGAATCGTGGCTAGCAGCAGAAGCGCAATCCCGGGCAATACCAGTTTTGCAGGGGCAGTCGGCAAGCAAATGCCTGCGCAGACAATTGCAGCCGCCAACAACGCCGCGCCGCCCCGCCAGCCCCTGCGAGAGGACGAATGCCAAATCAAGCGCAGCGCAATCAAACCGAAGCCGAGCGGCATGAAGGCCACGACCATCCAGACCCGCAACCCATACGCGATTTGATCGCCGCCCGTCTTTTCATCCAGCATGAACCGCCAGGAAGCAAGGCAAAGGACGACAGAAATCGCGGCGGCGAATCCGCAACTCACAAGGCTTGCGGACGCTTTGGCGCGGCCTTTTAACGCCGAGCTGAGA
Organism: Verrucomicrobiota bacterium; assembly: GCA_003176045.1. Lineage (GTDB taxonomy): Bacteria > Verrucomicrobiota > Verrucomicrobiia > Limisphaerales > UBA8199 > PSRM01. Next base: position 10,978 of record PSRM01000343.1, read on the forward strand.
GTTGAGAGCGAGAGCAGCCGCTGATCCCGGGCCGCGATGGCGCCGCCGATCATCCCTAAAATCAGGCAGCAGTGCTGGACGAGAGAGGCGGCAGCCGCAATGCCCGTTTTAAAAAGCGTTCGAAGCAGCGCTTCGATCAGCGGCAGCAGCACCATCGCCGCGAGGCAAAACACCACCAGGAGGTTCTCGAGTTGCGCGCACCGGGCGCGCCAGCCGCTTGCAGGAGCTGCGGCAGCAGGTGTTTGACCGGAACCCGAGGCAAGTTCCATTGCAGGGATTTGTTCCATGTGCAGTGCCTAAACCTCAAACCAACCAATCAGGTCTCAGCCCGAATGGGTTAATTGAGTTAATTAAGTTAACTAAGTTAATTAAGGTAAATGACGGTAGCGAAATGTTTGCACAAAGGCTATGAATCTCGATTAGACCGTTAATCGCCCTTGACTATCCTCGCTAATAATGCAAATTCTGAACAGACTGAAATTTAAGAAATATGAAACTAACCCCGGTCCAACAAAAGTTTGTCCTGCACTGGGGCGAGATGGGGACGCGCTGGGGCATAAACCGCACCGTGGCCCAAATCCACGCCCTGCTCTACGTCTCACCTACACCGTTGAACGCCGAGGACATAGCCGAGACTCTCAGCGTGGCCCGCTCCAATGTCAGCACCAGCCTGCGCGAACTCCAAAGCTGGCGCATAGTAAAGTTGGTCCATGTGCTTGGCGACAAGCGCGACCACTTTGAAACAATGAAAAATGTTTGGGAAATGTTCCGGATCGTCCTGGACGAGCGCAAGCGCCGCGAAATTGATCCGACTATCGCCATTCTGGAAGAGTGCGTTGCAGAATCCGCCAAAGACAGAGAAGCGGACAAAAACACCGAAGAGCGCCTGCGCGAACTCCATCGGTTCTTTCAAACTACCACCGCCTGGTACTCGAATGTCGCCAAGCTGCCCGCATCGGCCCTCATAAAATTCCTGAGCGCCGGAGATAAGCTGCTCAAGGCCATCGGTGTAACTTCCTAGCCGGGCGCTTTCACGCCCCCTGGGGGCACCGGGTGAGGGCCCCCGGCCTACAGGATCAACGGTTCATAGTTGTAGGCCGCGTGCCCTCACGCGGCGCTATCGCTAACTTCTGCAAGCAAGCACCAGCCAACTCAATGGGTCGTGAAATCTCCGGCGCTCGTCACGGATCGCTCCGGCGGACGATGCAACGTCCCACGTAGATCAAGCCCAACCCGCCTCCCAGACAAACTCCCTCAAGGAACCGCCATTGCATCCCCTCCCAGGTGTCCCGCTGAACAAACCGCTCGGCGCGCGATCGGTCGGTGTAATTACGGCCACTATACTGTGTGAAATAACTCGCGAAAACAAATGTCACCCCAAGGACAAATGCTGGCAGCAGGACGATCGAGGCAAACTTCGCCCAGCGCAGCCAGAGCGGGTCTCTGGCTCCATCTGGATTCAATGGCGGATCGTCAATGGCTTTCTCGTCGGCCTCGAGGAGTGCTTCCATCAATGGATTTGAATCTTCGTCTTGCAGTTGCACGACTGGAAGCTGCAAGAATGATGCCCAAATCGAGCAAAATCGGGCGTCCCTGGCCCTTTTGCCTCGTTGCCTCGCCTACAAGGCGGGATTGGACAAGCGACCCAAAAACAGGATGGTGCCTGAGCGGATGTCGCGGATCAGAAAAACGAAGGGGTACTTCCTGATTGAAGTTGCTCCACTTTGGCTTTTTGCCCGGACCATCTAAAGCGTCAGAGGACTAGAGGACTGGCGCACTCCAAGAGGCTTCGCGCGGCAGGACGCGGGTGGAAAGTCGCGAAGCGTCTTGGGGCGGCCGCATCATCCATAGTGCTTCCCATTCTCAGGAGCGGACTCCAAACGCTTCGAGCTTAAGATTACCGCTGATCGAATTCGGCTTCGGCCCTCGGATTTCGGTCTTCGGATTGCGGCCTTCGGAATTTGGGCATTCCACCCCATCCCCCTAAAGAGGGATAGGCTTGCGAGCAGGGTTTGGGTTAGACTACTTTTATAGCCTGGAAGAGCCTCACTATGTGGCGTCCAATTGTTGTTCGAAAATTGCGGCCGCTATCCCCCGCGTCCGAAGTGGCCATAAACCCCTACCTTGTACACGTCTATGTCTAACACTTATGCGACAACCAACACCTCGCATTTACCCCGCCCCAGAGCAACTTACTGCCCAATTGCCCTTTCAAGAAGAAGTTTGAGGATTGGGGTTCCCGCTCGGGCTCGCTGTGCTGCCTTTTGCCGCAGCTTACACTCTTTGTTGTCTTCGACTTATTTGGGGCGAAGCTCCGGGCGGATCTGCGCGGCTCTATTTACCGGTGTATTGCTACTGACCGGCGCTGCCACACAGGCGGCGGACCCAACTCTTCAGCTATACTTCCCCTTCACCAACTCGCCGGGCAGCACCACTATGCCCAGCGACACGAGCGTCAGCGGCACCCTGAACGCGACTCTGACAATGTTTAACCCTGCGGGGACGACGGCCGTGGATTTGCATGGCGCAATCGGGTCGGGAGTGAATGGTGCGGCAACCGGGATTCGAGCCATGGATTTCACGCCGGATCTGACTCCCACCCAGACCAACCAGCCGGCGAACAGCAACCCCAACACCCTCAACAGCGCTGGAAATGCAGTCGTCGCCTTCGACGGCAATGATGCCACCCTTGCAACCCTCAATGGCGGCATCCTCACCAACTTTGTGGCCACAGTTTGGTTCAAACTAAACGCTACGATGCTCAATGGCGCGACTGTCGGCCCGCGAATTTGGATTTTGAACGCTGGGACCGCCGGGGTTGACTCAGGCGGGTCAGCCAACACCTTGGGTTTGAAATTCCAGCAGAACAATCAGCTCGCATTCCAAATGGGAACGGACAATCCCACATTCCTGGGGACCAGCCCGTCGGGTATTTTCCCAGGCGCCAAATGGCTCTTTTTTGCCATCGTTTATGATGGCACGAACGTCTCGATGTATTACGGCTCGGATAGTGCGGTATCGCAGTTGATTGGTTCGGCGACCACGGCCGGCCGGACGATTAATCTTGGCTCCGCTGCCTGTCTGGCGATCGGAAACCGGCACAATGCCACTGCCAACGCCCGAGGGTTGGACGGTTGGGTCAATGACTTTCGTTTTTATAGCGGGGGCGTCCCGGCGAACGCGCTCACCTTTGTAGAAAACATTCGCAAGTCCATCGCGCCGAAGATACCGACGATCACCGGCATCTACCCGGATGGCACAGCGCTCCTGCAGGGCACCAATACCCTCAGCTTCACAGCCAGCTCGTCCAGCGGGCTCAACCTCACCAACATCCATGTGGTCTTGAATGGGCTGGATGTTTCCTCGAGTTGCACTTTTGTGACTAACGGGACGGCGGGCACCTCGACGAACGTAAGTGGCAGCTACGCCGGCCTCCCCCAGCAGACCATCAGCACGGCGGTGATGAGCGCGACAGACAGCCTCGGCCTGGTTGGTTCAGCCTCTGTCACATTCGACACTTTCGCCACCAATAACTTCATCTTCGAAGCTGAGGAATTCGACTATGGCAGCGGGCAGTTCATTGATAATCCGTCTTACACGGACGGCTTTACAATGAACGAAGCCACGAGCTACTTCGGTTTGGACAGCGTGGAGGCAGTGGACACGCATAAGGGCGCTTCGACGGGCGGCAACGCTACAGATTATCGCTACGACGACGGAACCGGCACCAGGCCCCAGACTCCAGCCACTGTGGGCGAGAAGCCGTGGTTCAAATTTAACAATCTCGTGGACACCAACGGCACAGCCATCGTCGGTCACATGATCGCCAACTGGTCGAGCGCCGAATGGCAGAACTACACCAAAACTTTTCCATCGGGTCAGTACAATGTCTATGCCCGGGCATCCACGGCCAGCGGCTCCACGATTACGTTTGACCAGGTCACCTCCGGCAGAGGCACTACCAGCCAAACAACAACCAATCTTGGCAGCTTCACCTTCTCCGGAACCTCACTGGCCAACTTCCAATGGGTCCCGCTGCGCGACAGCTTTGGCCAGGTCGCCATTGTGAACCTGGCCGGAGTCAACACGGTGCGCGCCACGACGGGCGGCGGAGCGGATGCGGACTTTTTCATGCTCGTGCCGGCCAATTTGAACGTGCCTTTCCTCTCGGGCGTGTATCCCAATGGAAGGGTCCTTTTCCAATCCACGAACCGGCTTGTGTTCACTGTCAGTTCGCAGGTTGCCAATATTAATACCGCCAACATCCATCTCTCACTTAATGGCACGGATGTTTCCTCCAACCTGGTATTCACAGGCGGCCCCTCAACCTGGAACGTTAGCTTCACCGGGCTGCGAGTCAGCCAAACTTATGCCGCAGTCATTACTGTGACCGATAACAATGGTGGCGTGGGCGGGGGATCGTTCACCTTTGATACCTGGAACCCACTCTACCAGCTCGAAGCGGAGGATTTTGATTTTGAGCCGGGCCAAAGCCCAATCCCCAACGGCACTGGCAATCGTTTCATTGATAACCCGGTGCCGACCAAGCCCGGCGTTCCCGCAGCCAATAGTTACGAGGGCCAGGTCGGCACTCAGGGTGTTGATGAGAGCGGCATCACAGCAGGGCAGAGTTCGGCCAACTACCGCCCCACCGATCAGGTGGCCACTTCGCGCGTGACTGACGCTTCCCGGCAGCAGTTTCTGGATGCCGGCGCCTTCGATTATAACGTGGGCTTTCTCGGACCCGGCTTCTGGCAGGATTACACGCGCACCTGGCCAAGCGGGACGTATAACGTCATCGCGCGCCTAGCCTCCGGCGCCAATCTCGGCACACTGCATGCCTCGTGGTCCAAAGTCATCTACGGCGCCGGCACCGCCAGCCAAATTGCGCGGCATATCGGCACCTTCTCGATCCCCTCTAGCGGTGGTTACTCGTCTTACCTCTATTCGCCGCTGATAGACAGGTTTGGCAATTATGAGCAACTCACCCTTAGCGGGGCCGTTGAAACCTACCGCGTCACTGAATTGACTCTCGACCAGTCCGATCAAGCAGCCGTAGGCACCTTCGGCCTGAACGCCAACTTCTATATGCTGACCGCGCCGCGTACCGATGTGCCGCGCGTGGACAGTGTCTATCCCGACGGCAGTGTGCTGATGCAGCGAACCAACAGATTTTCATTTGTCGCAAGCAGCCCCACGTATGGTATAAACACATCTAACATTCAGGTCGTTTTGAATGGCGTCAACATCTCCTCAAGCCTGGTCTTCAGCGGCTCGTCGCCAAGCTGGAATGTTTCGTATGCCGGCCTTCAACCTTCCACGGCCTACACCGCGGTGATCACGGTCACTGACAACACCAACCAGGTCCACACCACGACGGTGAACTTTGATACCTTCGACCCGAACGCGTTTACCTGGGAGGCTGAGGATTGGGACTTTGATCCTAGCCTCAGTCAGATTCCGAACGGCAGCGGCCTTCGCTACATTGATAATCCAGCGCCAACTTCCTCGGCCGCTACCAACAGCTATTTTAACCAAATCAGCGATTTAGGGATTGATATCGCTTCGGTCTTTGGTAACGCACATCCTGGAACTTACGTTTATCGCCCCTCTGATAACGTGGCGACCGAAGTCACTCTCGACGCGGCCCGGCAGAAATATCTCAATGCTCAGCTCAACACCCCGGATCCGAATATCCACGATTACTCGGTTTACTTCTGGACCAATACGGGCTGGATAAACTGGACCCGGACATTCCCCACCGGCAGTTATTTTATCTATGGCCGGCTGGCGGGGGGCAACGGCCCCTTCAACCTCCAATGCTCCCAGGTGACAAGCGGTTTTGGCACCATGTCACAGACGACCTCTTATCTGGGCACGTTCCGAGGCACTGGCACGAGCTTCGCCACCTATCAATGGGTGCCCATGATCAATACCAACAACAGCCAGCCAGTGGCGATCAGCTTCTCCGGGCTCACCACCTTGCAGATGACCGCTGACGGCAATGAGGACGCGAACTTCTTCCTGCTGGTGCCGAATATTTTACCGGTTTCCATTTCGGCCTCCATCAGCGGACCCAATATCCTGCTATCGTTCCCGACTCAAAATGGCTTCACCTATTCGGTCTATTTCAAGAACAACATCACCGATGCCACCTGGAACTTCCTGACGAGTGTCCCGGGTGACGGCACCGTGAAGACCGTGTCTGACGCAAGCAACCTCACTAAACGGTTTTATCGCCTGAGCATCCAGTGATTATGGCGGAAACCGGAGAGAATCCGCCGTGGCTTGCAGCAGGCTGGCCCGGTTAAGCAAGGCCAACTATGACCGGCGAGGGAGCAGAAAGGTGTCTGGTAGCCAGTGGATGGCCCGGCGCGTGCGGATCTAGAGGGGACCGCCGCGCCGGGCTAATGCCGGAGCGCGGACATTCCTGTCCGCAGCAACGCCCGAACGCTTCACCGTTTGGAACTGTTCCCACGCGCCCATCCCGCTCGAACTTGCTGCGGACAAGAATGTCCGCGCTCCGTCTGCGCGCCTTCACCCTCATCGAACTTCTCGTGGTCATCGCCATTATCGGCATTCTCGCCGCCCTGCTCCTTCCCGCCTTGAGCCGCGCCAAAGAAAAAGGCCGGCGCGCTCAATGCAGGAATAACCTGCATCAAATTGGCGTCGGTTGCACGATTTATGCGGGGGACAACGGAGAACGCCTTATCCAGGCCCGCCCGCAACCTGGCGCTCCTTCTTTCGTCCAGCTTGCCTTAAATCCGCTGGATTCGCAGGCAGCGGCGAATGTGAATCTGTTCGTGCGCTCAAACCTTAACCAATCCATTTGGAGCTGTCCCAATCGTCCGGGCCTTCCGTGGTTGGATCCTACGTATAATCAGTGGAACCTCGGCTATCAGTATTTTGGCGGCATCACTACGTGGGTAAATCCACTGGGCACTTTCGAGAGCCGCAGCCCGACCAAGCTCGCCGCGGCCAAGCCTCATTGGACCCTGGCTGCCGATGCGGTTGTCGAAACTGAAATGGGGTGGGGCTCGCCCGATCCCACGCGGGCGGGTGTTTATGATAATTTGCCGCCACATCACGGCATGAATCCATTCCCCGAAGGAGGCAATCAACTCTTTTGCGACGGCTCCGCCCGTTGGATCAAAGCCGACCAGATGCGCTTTCTCACCACTTGGGATGTTAACAACCGAAAATGCTATTTCTTCCAGGACCGTATGGATTTTCCGTCGGGCCCCATGACCAGCGCCCTGATGGACCAGCCGTTCATGAAGGTCCAGTGAAACCTCTCTTGGTAGCAGCCGAGGTGACGAGGCCTCTGTTCAGAGGAGAGAAGACAGAGGACAGAGAACAGAAGATCTGGGCCTCGTTGCCTCGGCTGCTACGGGGAAGGATTTGAAAACCGGCCCAGAAACAGGATGCCGCCCGAACGGGAGTCGCGGATCAGAAAGACGAACGGATGATCGGCGCGGAAGACGGGCGGTGGAGGCGCCGGAAGCGCCGCCGATGCGGTAGCAACCGCCACAGTCGCGGCAGCCGCCTCCGTCCCTTCCTCATTGATATCTCCCCAGGCTTTGTGAAGCACCGCCGAGATGAAAAGCTCTCGCCTGCCGTCCATTCCCGAAAAATCAGCAGTCGGCGTGAAGGCATTTCGCATTCCCATTTTACCGAGAACGCGACTGAGGCTGATCTCCGATTCCAGCTTAAATCTTGGAAAAAAGATCTCGACCTTGTGCGATTTCATTTGCCCAAGCCAGCCGGCGAGGGAACCTGCGCTCAAGCGGCTTTCCAGTTCCGCGCATCCGTCCACTTTGCGCGGCAGCAATACTGCCATTGACAGTTGATTCCCAAGGTAAGGCATTTCGACGCCTTGCATGTTATCATCCTCAAAATACCTCACGACGTCGAAATGATGCATGAGTGGCACTTCAACCTGCCGCTCCGGACTGAGATGAAACGGCTGTGGTTCCGTCATCGACTTCGGAAAAGGCTGCCTCCAGGCGCCCTTAAAATAGATTGCATTGGCCAGGACCAGCCGGGTCATATCGTTCAAAGCACCGGCCGGCACGATGTCCTTGATTTTCTCCTTCGTCTTCCTCTCGACCCAATGGTTGATCTCCTGACGGATGCTCTCGGCATTTTTCATGAAATCGGCCTGCTCAATCTGCGCCTTGTATTCATCCCGGGCAACATTCAGGTAATCCGTAAGGAAAGGATGCCCTTTTTGCGCCCACAAACCATTGGCGATGTTCAGTTCGATTCCCTTAACTTTCTCCGCCTCGGCTAATTGCTTTTGCAGCGCGGCGAAGCCGGAATGTAGTCGCTTTTGGTCGCTGTCGAAATGCAGCACTTGTGCCATCTGTTTTTCTGTCTCCCCCCGCGCCCCCGCATAAGCCATCGCCAGGCAAGTCGAAATACTGTAAGGCGAAAAGAACAGATTCCCAGGCTGATCCTTGAGTTGCGCGTAAAGATCGAAAGCAAACGCGTTGTTGTCTTCGACCGGTGGGGCGCCATGCGCCCCGAATTCGAAAAGCGAGAGTATTAAGCTTGAGATTGCGAGGACCCGGCCTTTTCGATGGTCATCCATAAATATCCCATTCGTTGCCAGAGACTAATGCTCCGGTGGAGGTTTAGGCAAGTCCAACGCGCATCTCGGCGCGGAAAACGAAAGCGCGGGAATGCCGCGCACTCCAAACGCTTCGCGAGGCACTTATTTCAATCCAGCTTGGCTTTATCATAAAACCGCTCTTGCGCGGCCAAGAGCATTTCAAAGGTCGCTGCTACTTCCCATCATACCAGAAGCTTCGCCGCCAATAGTGCGCGCGCAGTTGCTTCTGGAGCCCTTCCGGCATCCCCGGCAAATCACTCACCGCGCAGTTTGCTTCGGCCTGCGCGGGAGTGCGCATTCCTGGGATGACTGTGCTGACAGCTTTATGCGCCAGTGCGAATTTCAATGCCGCCTGTGGCAGAGTGTAACCGCTTCGGGCAACCGTTTGGCCGATCGTTGCCGCCCGGGCCAACGCACGTTCCAGCCGGTCGCCGGCAAAATAATTCCGGCGGAAATCGTCTTCCGGGAATCTCGTCTCTTTCGTCCACTTACCGGTGAGCGATCCTTCATCGAAGACCACCCGCACGATGATCCCCACATTATTTTCCAAGGCCACCGGCAGTAACTCGGCGGCGGGCTCCTGCTCAAAAATGTTGAAGATCACCTGCACCACGTCCAGCCAGCCTTGCCGCATCGGCTCAATGACACTGTTCTGGTCGTGCTCAGGAGTGGAGATGCCGAAGAATCGGATCTTGCCCTCCTTCTGTAGTGCACGCAGCAGCGCGAGCGGTTGCGGGTCACGGTTCCATGCGCGCGACCATGTGTGAAGCTGCAAAATATCCAAGTGGTCCGTGCCCAGGCTCCGCAGCCGCTGTTCTACATTCTCCCGTATGTGCTTCTCGGGATAGCGCTCTTCCGCCGTGCAATAAGGCGAGGGGGGCCACAGGCCGGGCGCCGGCGGCGTTTTGGTCGCAACGATGATAGATTCGCGCCGCTCTTTCAGGACACGGCTGATGAGTCGCTCGCTTTTGCCGTCGCCATAACCAGCAGCCGTATCAATGAAGTTCACTCCCAGATCAATCGCGCGGTGCAATGCCGCGAGTGAATCCGCCTCGTTTTGTGGTCCCCAACCGCCCCCGATGGCCCAGCCGCCAAAGCCGATCTCTGAGACTTTTAGTTTTGTTCTCCCAAGCGGACGATAGTTCATAGGTTGGGTAGTTTAAAAGAAGAATTGCGCCAAACACGCTAAAAGACGCGAAATGAATGCCCTGGCCCAACTTTGTTTGGGATAGAAGCGCAGATTTCCAATCTGCTGTATCGCCGATTTTCAATCGGCAGACCGTCCAAAAACCCGGGCGCGTCTTTTATACGGGCGCTTCACAGGCTGGAAGCACTGCGATACAGCAGATTGGAAATCCGCGCTACAGGTTTGGCCGATCTCAGTGCCCTCAGCGGTGCCCGCCGCCGCTCACATGGACACCTCCGCCGCCACCCCGGAAGCCGCCACCTCCGCCACCGTGCACTGCGAAGCCGCTGTGAGGTGCAGAAGCGAAGCCCCCGTGCGATGCGAAGCCGGGCGTTCCCATTCTTCCCGCCGCAAAACCGACACGATTATTAAAGCCTGCCTGCGGAGACATCCTAGCCGTCATGCCCGTCAGGCCCGGTCGCGTGAATGGGCTATGCGGTGTGTTGACGTCATGGAAATGATGGAACTGGTCGAAACCGTGGTGGTGGAAGTCGTGGAAGTGATGATAATACCCATACCCGTAGCGGGAGTACGGATAGCCGTAACAGCCGTAGTAAGGATATCCATAACAGCCGTAATAGTAAGGCCACCCGTAAGTGTACCAGGAAGTGTAGTACCAAGGGTCATAAATCTGCGGATAAATGGGATTACCGTACCCCGAGTAGTCAGCAGGATAAACGGGCAATGCGGTTGCGTCGTACGGAGATTCAGCGTACGGGTAGCCGCCATAGGGATTAGGGTTTACCGGGGGCAGGTTTGGATACGCACCCGCCATCGCGCCCTGACCACGCAATTCGGCGTTGTGCTGCAGCATCGCGGCAAGCACATCCTGGGGCACACCCCGGTCCTTGAGCGCGATGACCTGGCTGGCAGTCAGGCTGAAGGCCATGGGAGAACCTTTGATATAGGCTTTGATGGTTTCGTTATCCACCTTGGCGTCCACGAGTTTCAGGACCTCGTTGAGGCTGGCTGGATAAGTCACCGCCGCGGTTGCGGGTGGTTGAACTGGCGCTGCTGATTCGGTGGATTGTGCGCGGGCGATGCGTCCGCTGGAGAGCAACCCGGCGGCCAGCAAGCCAACGGCCAGGGAGCCCTTAAAATTGATGCTTCTGCAGAAGCTATTCATACATACCTCTCGAAAGTACCCTGCGCCCAATTTGCTGCGTTGTCAAGGGAAAGGAAGCCCGAGGGCCCGAGGGCGAGGGACGAGGAGGCTCTGGTGGATTCGAGCGGTGAAGCGGCATAAATGCCGCGCTCCTGCGGGACCGGTCCGTCCTCGACCCCCGACCCTCGACCCTTTTTCCCGTGCAAGTTCGGTTTTTCTGCTCGTCTGTCCTGTGTGATGAGAGAACAGAACAATTTAAGGCTTCGGCACCTGAAACACTCCGGCAGCCACGATTTCTGGCACAGGGGCCGAAGCCAAACGTTTTCGATACCAATACGGTTCTTCATCAGTACCCGCCTCCCAATTCGCATTCGCATCCGCGCTTCTTCTTCCTAACGGCGCCACGGTCGAGTCTGGTTAGCTCGGCCGTGGCGCTCCTTCCTCCGTAGGAAGTCCAAAGTCCAAGGTCCAAAGTCCAAAGTCCGAAGCCCAAGGTCGAGGACGAGGACGAAAGCTATCTTGTATCCTCGACGGGATTCCCAGCCGCGGCTTTAGCCAGGAGGGCGTCGAGGTTTTCGAGGCAGAAGCGGGACCAGGACTCGTAACGGGCGGCGTCTTTCACGGCTTCCTTTATCGGGACAAATTCGGGAGACACCAATCCGCTTCGGTGGCCGGCCACTTGCTCGTTGCTTAGGTGCATGACATGGACAACGCCGAAATGGACCTGGCCGACGTCCGTGCTGTCATCGTTGATGACCGCAACAGCCGTCTCCTGTGTCTGCTCGACTGCCACCTCTTCGGCCAATTCGCGCCGCATGGCATCGCGGTAACCGAGGTCTTTGGAGAAAAGGCCGTGGTCCTCGTCGGCGATGTGGCCGCCAACGCCGACGGAATACAATCCGTGCAAGCGCGTTTCCTGGCCGCCTTTGCCGCGGCGGTAGCGCAAGATCTTGTCGTTGCTGATCAGAAGGACGTACGGGATGAGCTGCTTGAAATGTTTGTCGTTTTCGGCCTCGGAGCGGTTCAGGTAACAGAGCTGGGACTGCGAAGTGACGATGGGGAAATATTTTTCAATTTCGAGGCTGAGGCCCTGAAAGACGCCGGCTTCTTCGAGCAATCGGCGGGGGAAACAAAGGACCCGTTCTTCTTTTTGCATGGATAGATAATTAACGCAAAGGCGCAAAGACGCAAAGAACCAAACGCGAAACGAATTTCATTAATTTGCACGAATTCGTGTTAATTCGTGTAATTGGTGTCTTTTCTTCTTGTCTTTGCGTCTTTGCGTCTTTGCGTTAAAAATTTTTACCCATCACCGGTCAGATGCTGATACGCAGGCGGACGGACCAGACGCGGGAGTGGGGGAGTTCGGTATAAACATTAAGCGGGTTGAGATGGTAGTCGCCGCCGGTGGCGTTGAGGAGGCCGAAGGTAAGGTCGCCGAACTGGTGAAGGAAGCGGTAGCCGACGAAGAAGTTGAGTTGCGGAAATTCGTCGCCGGGTTTTTCCACCGTGACACGCGCGGTGTTAGGGTAGGAGGTATAGATCGAGGTCCGGACCGAATTATATTGGAGATACCAATTGAGTTCCGCCCGGGCAAAGAAGCCGCTGGGATGATTGAACAGGAGGTAGGCGCTGGGCGTGTGCAACTCGGACACCGGAATATCGTCATTAGGGAGGTACGGATTGTTGGGCTTGAACGCGTTCGCTGGGATTTGGAGGAAATCCTCTTGCAGCCTGGCCCGGCTGTAGCGATAGCGGGCCCCAACGACCCACTCCTGGGACAGAAGTTGGTCAATTGTGACCGAAGCAGAGAATTCATCATAGTTGAGTTGCTCCGGTGTCGAAGAAGGCAGGTAAGGAAACTGTGTTGTAACGACGAAAGCGCCGACCTGGCGTTGCAAATCCGATTTGAGCAACTGGGCTTCCAAGCCGATGTAAGTTCGAGTGTGTAATTTCAGGTCTATGGCCGCGCCGAACGTCTCAAAAGCGGGGGCAGAAACGGAGCCGCCCCCGACCGACTCGGGAATGATGGTGCGAAATGATTGCAAAAAGCCGGCCAACTCAGTCGGCTCCAGCCGCACGCTCTGGTCCAGGCTGACACCGCCCAGAGAGCGGGTGTAGGCACCGCGCAGGGTCAATTCGGGCAATGGGCTCCAGGTCAAAGCGACCTTGGGGCCCAGTTGAGACCGAGTGGCCTCGGCCTCGACAATGGGGGCCTGGCGGAAGTTCAGCGGATAAGTGAGATGATCATAAGCGGCGCCGCCGGTCAGATAGAGATGCATGGGCAGCTCAAGGGTATAATAACCATAAACGGTGGCGCGCTGCATGTCGTTGCGCACATCTTCGGCTGCCGGCGGATTTAGGAAACTATTGGTGAAACCCGACTCCGACTCATTGAGGGTCAGCCTTGCGCGAGTGTGGAATTGGCCATCCTGAAAACGGCCGCCCAGCAAAAGGGTTTGACGCTCGCCTTGAAAGATCTGCATCAACTCGGCGCTATAAATCTCCAGGTCGCTGTGATACTCCAGGTCGAACGGCAAGGAATTGACCAGGGCCACATTCGCGGAAGGTTGGATCAACTCCAATTCGTATTCCTTTTGGTCACTGATGTGCTGATCATCTACCAGGCGGCCGGCCAAAAAAAGCGTATGGATTCCCGGCCCCCATTCGCGATGGTAGGCTACCAGCAATGGCGGCAGTTGCGTCTCGTCCAGTTGGTAATGAGGGCGAAGCCCATTGTTGGGATCCTTAGGATCGTAATATTGGAAGTTATCACCGGAGTGGTAGTCGAGGTAATCCACTAGAAGGAGAACGGAATCTTTGGGAGACAATTGCTGCTTGAAGGTCGTGTGAAAGTCCACGATCGAGAGTGCGTTGTTGGGACGCACTCCATCATTGTGCCGGAACTCGAGATCAAAGGCGTAACTGGTATCACCCACTGTGCCGTATTGCGAAGCCAGCTCATGGAATTGGTGATCGCTGCGATAGCTGGAGTCGGTGATGAAACCCAGGCGATCGGCTTCGAAGAGCCGGGCATATTCCTGTTGGGAGATGTTCTGAGATAAAGCGCCCGCGCCTATCGGCGCCAGCATGTTGGCCAGCAGCAGCTCGTTAAACCAGGCCGTCTCATAACGCAGATTGAACAGTGTCGGGTCGCGCAGCGCGTCGAAGCTGTTGGCCAAAAACAAATGGGAGGAATAATTGCCGTAATCGGCTGTGACAGCTCGAGCGGCCTCACGGAGACTGACTTCGGACAAGCCGTCTTTTTGGTAAATGGCAGCCAGGCTGGCGCTGCGGACAGCGCGATCCTGATCGAGCAAGAGGCGCGAGCGATAGACCTGGCGATTGTCATTGAGGTCCAGGGATTTCTCGAGGTCCTCGACGGCCTGGTTGAGGCGATTCTCCTGCTCATTGAGCAGGCCCGAGTAGAGCCAGGGCGTGGGGTCGTTTGGGTCCAGGCGCTCGGATAAGGCCAATTCCTTGTTGGCGCGACTATCGTCACAAACGTTGGCGAAAGCCTTGCCGAGGTAGCTATGGAGCAACGCGCGATTTGGTTCAAGGGCTGCGGCGGTTTGCAGGTCGCTGCGCCCACCGAGGTCGTCGCCCTGGTGGATGCGGCAGAGGCCGCGGCCCAGCCAGGCATTGCCTAAGGCGCCGTCAATCTCAATGGCCTCAGAAAAGGACCAGAAAGCCTCGCGGATGTGGTTTTTTCCCGCCAGGACAAAGCCTTGCAGCGCCAGGGCCTGAGGATTGCGCGGGGCAAAGGCCAAGGCTTTGGCCAGCGCGGCTTCGGTTCTGTCGAGCCGCCCAAAAGAAAACTCCAGTTCTGCCACGCGCTCCCAGCCGAACGCGAAGTTGGGGGATTTCTTTACAGCCATCAAGGCGGATTGGAGGGCGGCGGTGAGGTTGGTGGGTTGTTGGGCGTAGGAACGAGCTAGCAACTCGGTAGCGAGGAGATTCGAGGACGAGGACGAGGACGAGGACGAGGACGAGCGAGAAGAAACAACCCCGATAACCTGGCGCAGGGCGGCGGCGAGGCGGGCGTTTGGGGAAATTGGAGAAACCACGGCGAGCAGAGACTCAGACTTTTCCACCTGGCCGACGGAGAGCAGGAGGGCGGCGTAATAGACGCGGTCGGCGTCGGTGGCGGGAGTGCGGCCAGCCGGATAAGCCTGCAGAGCGCCGAGGAGGTCGCCGGCGCGGTAGGCGGTGAGCGAAGGCGCTAAGGTGGTTTGATCGGCAGCCGGCAAAGAGAGTTCATCTGGATCCAGCACGCCGGGATAGTAGAGCCACCATTGGACGATATTGGTGGCCTGGATAACAGCGGTTTTGACGGGCGGTTGGCCGGCAGCGGCCAGGCCTTGTTCACCGTTGGTGAGGAGGATGCTCCCAAGGGCGTTGGTGAATTCCACCTGGCCGTCGAAGACTGAGATGAGGGCGCGGTCTGATTCGATCGTGACCAGAAATTCAGTGCCCCTGGAGGCGCCGATGCCGTATGGGGTTTGGAGCAGGAACTCGCGGGGCTTGCCGCGGGTGAAGAAATAGGCTGCGCCAGCCTTGAAATCGAGAGTGGCTTTGCTGGCGGAGGTTTTGGGTGGAAGGATTTCGAGCGTGGTCAACTGGTCCACGCGCAGTTTGCCCAGTTCGGCTAACTGGAGCGTGGCCCGACTCAAGGCCAGGGTGCGCAGCCTGTCCTGGACCATGAGCGCGAGGCCGGGCCTGGCGGGCACCCAGGCAGCATTGGGTTTGTTGAGTTCGACGTGGCCCTCAGTTTCGAGGACTTCGCCTTGAGGCAGCGCATTGGCGGCGAGGATCGGTTTGGGAAAGCCCAAAAAAACGCCCAGGGTGAGAGCGATGGCGCATGAGCGCCAGACGGCTTTGCGTCCGGCCTGGCAACAAAAACCATCGGCAACCAGACAATATGCGAAAGCGGCAGAGGACTGCCGCACTCCAAGACGCTGTCGCGCTTTCATCGGCGTGCCCGGAATGCCACAGGTCTTGGAGTGCGGCAGTCCCCTGCCGCTTTTCCTTGGAGTGCTGAGGATGCCCGAAACTCCTGATTCGATCCCAGAAAATGCTTGCGCTTTCGGTAATTCGCGCGGGCAGGATGCCCGCGCTCCCAGGAGCCCCGTGGGCTGCTGAGCGCCTGCTGCTGGAGACTGGTTCGTTTTGCCTATCACTGTTGACAATGAGGAAACGAACGAGAAGAAGCAACTTTCAGTTTAAAACGCGAAAAAGCCGAACAAGTCAATTGCCATCCGGCTCAATTGACAGTAAAGGCTTTTTGGACCCTGGAACTGCCAGGATGAGTTCCATTACAATCGTTGTAGTTCACGACCACATCCTGCGCAACGCCCTTCGGAGAGAAATTGGGGGGGATGGGGAAGGTTACGACCACAACGCTACTGGAGTGTGGAGGCTGCTGCGAAGGCGCACAAGGATTATACGGGACAGTGATGCTGCCCATAGTGATACTGGTAATGAGCGCATTTGCAGGCAGGGGGGCAGGGAGATAGATGATCACGGTGGGGCTGGTGCCCTGGCCGGCGCTGCCGCATTTGCTGCCGTCTGAGCTGCCTACGGCATAGGACGTGAACGCTGTGCATGGGTCCCAGGCCGCTCTAAAAAACCTGGCATTGACGGATGGATTGATCGGAAGGACGGTGATGGGAATGTTCACTGAACCGTCCTGACCCGCCGGAACGATGACAGGCAGGCCACTGGCATCCGTGTAAGGCAGCCAGCTCTGGGGGACCTGGTCACCGAGTCGAAAATCGCTTCTGTATTGGATGTCGTAAAAGACCCCTGGCGAAACGGGGTTTGGGCAGTTTGGCACGAGCGGCGGCTGTGTTGGCGTGATCGGAGGCTGTTGCGGGAAGTTCTGGGAGAGGGTTAATCCGGTGGCACGATCCAGTTGAAGGAGAGGCGCCGGGATACAAGGACCCGTGGTTGGGAGATAAGTCACGGAAGGGGGCGTAACCGGAGGTGACTGACAACTGGAGCCCTGCGGCGGCTTGGGAATCTGGATGGGTACGTAAGGCGGAACAGCATAACCGGGCACGCAGGCAAAGCGCACACGAATGGGAATGGTGGCGACGACCGAAGGCGAGACCGGAGGCGTGTAGGTAACGTTAACCACTGCGGAGTAACCGCTGCAAAACGGGCCCGCCTCACACCAACCGTTATTGCACTTGGATGTAATAGCGGGAGGGGACGAACACAACGGTCCCTTCAAATTGGGTAATATGTAAGAATTGGCACAAAAGCAAGTACTGGCGCTGCAGTCTGCTCCGTTATTGTTGTTGATGCAAGAGCCACACAGGGTTTGCAAATACCAGTACCCGGTAAACGGAGGACTATTGTTAATATTTATAGTGAGTTGGAACGTGTCGCAACAAGTCGCGTTTGCCCCTGGGCCGCTCATCCAAACACAATCAATGGCCCCAGCCACGGGGGCGGTCCAAAGCCCGTGCCCGACGCCACCCGGCGGAAAGAGCGGGGTGCCGATTGGGTGGCTCATGAAATCAGCGCGGTAAATGACATCCACTGCATTGCTGCCGATAGTTAGAAAAGACGCATTGGTAGAAACTGGTAAAGGGCTTCCCGGCTGGCTGGGTCCCAGATAGACAGCGGCGACATAATAGTTGAGGTCATCGGCCTGAACGAACAGAGGCCCGCCGCTCATTCCCTGGTAGCCGTGAATGGCGCTGGTGGCGAAGACATTTCCGGACACATGCGATAAGGCAGTGTTTGTGATGGGTGTGGCCTGGAGCAGGCCCTGGACCGATTGGGTTACGACCTCCATCGGATAGCCTGCCAGGAATTTCAAGCGGCTGCCGTTCACCCAGTTGGTGCCAGGATCGTCGGAGGCCAACCAGCCGGAGTAGCCGCCTCGGCCCACAGATTGGAGTAAGAACAGCGCGGCCACATCCTGGTTTTGAGATTGGATGCTCGGCACGCCCGGGTCATTGTCTATCTGCCGTTGCGAAGCGTAACCTGAGAGGACGCAGGCCCCCAGGACATCCTGGCCGGGCGGCTCAAATTTACCATTGTAACGCTGGAAGAACCATCTCACGCCGCTCATGTAGCTCAGGGACACATCGTCGAAGATCACGCTTGCGGCGGTGAGCACCACCCGGTCTCGGACGACCACCCCGCTGCCAAAGCCGCGGTCAGTGGCGATTTGGCCGACGAATTCGTATGGGGCGCTCGTGCTGGCGTTAGTGAAACTCACCGGGGCAGGCGGCACGCCGTTGGATTCGCTGCTGAGCAGATAAATAGGGCTGGGGCCGAAGAAGAAATCAACCGAGGCGCCGGCGAGGTAACCTGGAATGGGCGGCACAACGACGAAGGTTTGCAGCGGGGTCGTAAGCGCCGAGAGCGGTTTGAACTCGACCAGGTAATCGCCAGGCGTAATCGAAATCAACTGGCCGCTATTCTGCCAGTTGGTCGCTCCACCAACCACACGCCATTGGCCGACGGTGGCGAGATTGGTTCCTTGCGCCAGATTGGTTGGATAAACAGAAACACCCAGAGCGCCCGTGCCTTGGGCAGTGGATATAGTGTAGCTATTGGTCACATGCGTCGTGATGCCGGCGGTAATGGGCACGATCATGTTGTCCGGCTCGACCCAGCCGGGCAGGGGCATAAATTCGACGCGGTAATTGCCGGTAATGAGGTTGCTGACGGCGCCGTCGCTGGGGGTCCAGTCGCGCTGGCCGGCCAGGCGCCATTGGCCGTTGGCCTGGGGCGGCAGCGTGGTGACGATAAGTACAGCGCCAGCAGCCGGTTGAGCAGCAGGCGGCACACTGCTCGTCGAGGAACCGCCCGGCCCGAACGGGCTGCTCTCCAGCAGCCTAACAGTCGCGACCGCCGGGTAGGCAATGGCGGCGCCGTTCGAGGGTCCAAGGCTCACGGTGAATGTTTTATTGCCGTTGAACAGGGCATCGTCCAGCAGAGAAATGGAGATGGTCTTGCTGGTATTGGTGCTGGAGAAATTAAGCGTGCCAAAGGTGGAGGTGTAGTTGGTGCCGGCAAGGGCCGAGCCGTCAGCCGTGCCATAGCCGATGGCGACCGTGCCGGAGTTTGTGCCTTGTTTGATGATGGTCAGGGTGACTGCCCCGGCATTTTCGTTCGTTGTATAAGTGGCGCTGCTGAAGCTAAAGACGGGAGTTGGGGTAGCGCTCAAACTGAGCGTGTTGGTCGAGGTGCCGACCTGAAATGGATTGAGATCGGAAACGACGCTGACGCTGCCGTTTGTGCCTGAGAAGATCAAACCGTTCAGGCCCTGGGCGGCGGAGATGAAGTCGCCCACCTGCAACTGGGTGACGCCATCGCTCAGGTAAAGCGTGCCGTTTGTGATGCCGGTGATCAGGAAGCCGCCGACCTGGGCGCCATCGCTTGGGTTGGCCAGGATTTGGAAGTTGGTCGAATTGTTCAGGACGAAGACGGGGGCGCCGGGCGTGGCCAGGAAAGCGAAGCCGTCGCGCGCGACAGCGCCGGAACCTGAGACATCGCCGCCAATGGCCTGGTAATCGCCGCCGATATATTCTGAGCCGGTGTGGAGGATGGCCAGGACGTGCGGGGTTTGGGCAGGTTGAGCCACAATGGGCCACTTGGGTTGAGGATTGGGGTGCCAGGCCAGGTCAATCGTGCCGTCGCAACCATTGATTTTGGCTGCGCCCTGGAGTGTGTTGGTGAAAGTGACAAAAGCGAAATTGGCACCCGCATACAAGTTCGTGCTGTCCGTAGCGAGGGAATAAACATTGGCGAAGCCATTTGTGCCGATGCTGTTGGCGCCGATGGGGTCCCAGGTGGAATCCACCGCTCCGCTCGATGAGTTCGCTTTGGCGAGGCCTCGACGGACCTGACCCCCGATAAGGTCGAACGTCCCGCCGACGAAGAGATTGGAGCTATAGGCGGCCAGAGCGCTGACGGACGGTGTGCCGGAAAAGGAGGTGAGGTTTTCGTTCCAGCTCGTGTCAACGGCGCCGCCGCCGCTGGTGCTAAAGCGGGCGAGGGCTGAAATGGCTTGTCCGCCGATATTCGTGAAACTGCCGCCGGCGAAGATGTAGCCATTGGTGACCAGAAGAGCCGCCAGGCCGGCGGGAGAGTTCGTGACATTCCAACCGGCATCTGGCAGGCCACTGAAAGGGTCTACGCGGGTTAAGGCGACCGTTTGATTGCTGAGCGTGAATTGTCCACCGACATAGAGCTTGGCGCCATCCACCGCCAGGGCCGAAACCGAGCCGCAACAAATTGGGGGCACGAAGTTCGTGTCGATTCCGTCGGAGATGCTGGTATCAACTTTGACCAGGCCGCGGGCTGCATTATCGAAGTCCGGAATGAAATCGCCGCCGGCATAAAGGTTGGTGCCGCTCAGAGCCAAAGCCCTGATCGCGCCAACGACATCGGGTGCCCAGAAAGGATCCATGCTGCCATCCAGGTTGACTCGGGCCAGGCCCCAGCGCGGGGCGGTGGCGGTCATCCAGAAATCCCCGCCAACAATTACTCTGCCGTCGGGCTGACGCACCAGGGCATAAACGATTCCCGGAGTCAGGATTTGAGCGTAGAAATTTTCATCGGCGATCGCAGTGGCCTGGTCCACTTTACCGATCCCCAGCGAGGTGACTCCATTGACGCCTACGAAGTTGCCCCCGACGAACAGCCATGAGCCTTCCGGCACCAATGCGCCGATGGTCGGTGTGCCCCCAGGAAAGTTGATCTGGGGCGCGAAAGTGGCGTTGGCCGCGCCCGTGCTGTTCGTGCTGATGCTGGCCAGATTAGTGAGATTTTGCCCGCCGATGGAATTGAATGAGCCGGCGACGAAGAGACTTGCGCCACTGATTGCCATGGCGCTGAAGGTGGCGGGGGCAGCGTTGGTGATGGGATTCCAACTTGCATCCACTGAACCGCTGCTCAGGCTGACTTTAGCAAGATTGTGCCGGGCCGAGCCGCCAACATTTGTGAAGGAGCCGCTGAAAAAAAGGTCGGTTGGGCTGAGAACAATATGCGAGACACTGTGAGCAGCCTGGCAACAAGTGCCTGCATTGGTATTCACCCCCGGATTCCATGGACCCGCAGTGGCCGGGCTTTGGGTGCTGAGTCTGGCCAGGCGGTACCTTGCGGCGCCGGCTATGGACGTGAATTGCCCGCCGGCATAAATATTGCCGCCGCTGGCGGCCAGCGCATCCACTTCGCCATTGGGCGCGGCGTTCCAGGAAGCATCGGCTGCGCCGGAATTGGCCGCATCTAATTTAGCGAGGAAACTCTGCGCGCTTGCTCCGATGGCGGAGAAATTGCCGCCGGCAAAGAGGTTCGTGCCGCTCAGGACCATGGCATAGACCGAGCCGCTGGGGGCTGGATTCCAGAGCGGGTCGGCGATGCCGGAGTTGGTGGTGCTCAGCAGGGCCAGGCCGTTGCGCGCCTGCCCGCCGATGTTCGCAAAGGTGCCGGCAACATAGAGGGCCGAGCCGGTGCTGACCAGGCTGGTGACCGGGCCGTCGGGATTCGGCATCCAGGTAGAATCAACGATCCCAAATCTATCAATTCTGGCGAGGTTCGCCAGAGGCAGGTCGTTGATGGCGGTAAAGCTGCCGCCAACAATAATTTGGCCGTCAGCCTGCAAGAACATCGTATTGATCGTGCCGGCTTTAGAAAGCCGCAGATCGGGCAGGCTGGTTGGAAAGACCGGGGCACTGGCGCTGACCGGGCAGTTGGCCTTGAGCACCCTCAGGAGGCCGGCGCCGCTCAACAGACTATTGGTGTACTGTGCGGACGAGCCGGGCGGTCCCCAAGTACCGTTGGCCACAAACGTGATGCCGCCATCGAACGACAGGGAGCCAATTGTGGCAGGCCCTGAATAGTTGAGATTTAAGGCCGGCGTGCCCGGGTTCAAGACCAGGCTCACCTGCGAGCTGAGGGTATTGGAGGAGTCGAGTTTCAATGTGGCGCCACTAGCCACCGTGACCAAAGCCGTGCCGGAGTTGGTGCCGGCCAGTTCCAGCGTGCCTGCGCTGACCATTGTGGGGCCGGTGTAAGTGTTCAGGCCGCTCAAAACCAGGGTTCCTGCGCCGGCTTTGACGAGATTCCCCGGGCCGGGCAGGAACAGGTTTGAGCTGGGAATAACATTGGTGGCGCCGCTGCCTGGAGGCGACCAGTTCAGCACCGCCGAGGCGCCACCGCCGTTCTGGTAGTATTCCATTACGATGTCGTAAAGGGTATTGCCTGCCAACGTGATTTGGCCATACTTAGCGACGGCGCTTTGGTCGGTCCAATTATCAACCACCAGCGTGCCATTGACCCAGAGCCTTGAGCCGTCATCGCAAGTCGTGCCGAACACATAGGTGCCGGCAGTTGTGCTTTGCACCTGGCCAAGCCAGCGGATCGAGAAGGTATTAGTTGCAATTCCGGCATTGGGCAGCCCAGTTAGATCATTGGTGACCGTGAGGCTGGGGAAATTGACGGTGGCATCGTCGCGCACAGCCTTCAAATTGGTAAAATCTTCGTTATCATAGTAGTGGCCTCGCAAGCCGTTGCCCGAGGCGGTCGAAGAGCCCGCCAACGCTGAGTTTTGAATGGTCCCGGCGAAGGTGGTGTTGCTGGATTGGTTCACCGTCAGTGTGCCGCCCCCGAGGTTCACGTTGCCGGCGCCGGACAGTGAAGCCACGCTCTGGCTGTTGGCGTCCAGTTGCAGCGCCGCGCCGCTGGAGATCGAGACGGCGGCGTTGGTGGCCAGGCAGTTCGGACTAGCGCCCACAGACAGCGTTCCATTGAGAATATTTGCCGTGCCACCGCTAAAGAGGTTAGTGCCGCGCAGGGCCATGCAGTGCGTGCCGTCTTTCACGAGGTTGGCCGGGCCGAGAACGGTGCCCCAGAAGCAGGAGTAGGCGGTATTGACGCCCGCGGTCGTGAGACTGCCGTTCAAGGTGAAGGTGCCGTTGGCGTTGCTCAAGGCGCCTCCACCCATCAGGCTGGCGTAGGTGGGGCTGAAATTGTTGAGGTCAAACGTAGCGCCTCCGAGGACCTTGACCGGTGTATCAGGCAGGTTGTTCACGGCCACCAGGCGCAGCGTGCCGGCGGCGATCCGGCTGACCCCTGAGTAGGTGTTGGAATTGCTGAGGATAAGCGTGCCCGTGCCCAACTGGTTGAGGACCCCCGAGGTGTTGCCGCTGATCAGATTGGGGACGATCACCGTGTCGCTGCGGTTAAACGACAGCGTCGCGTTGTTGGTCACGAGGCCCGTGCCGAGTGTGCCGGTGGTGCTGCCGCTGCCGATTTGCAAGGTGCCCGTCGAGATGGTCGTCGGTCCAGCGTAGGAATTGGCGCCACTCAGAGTGATCGTGCCAGAGCCCGTTTTGGTCAAAGCCACTGTACCACTACTATTGGTAATACTCCCCTGAAATGTGTTGCCGGCGTTACCGGCGCCAACGGTAAACGTGTAGGTCCCTGCGCCAATTGTGTTATCTACAGTGCCGTAACCGCCCAGGCCATTGACGGTGCAATTGAATCCGCCGAGGTCAAAAGTAGAATACACAAAAAAGGCGCCTTTGCCGGAGCCGCTGGGAACGGCATTTGATGTGCCCTGCTGAAGGATGCCGTTCACGACCTCAGTGGGGCCGTTGTAAGTATTGGGGGCCTGGATTTGCACGGTTCCAGAGCTGGAAATATAGAGTCCACCCGTGCCGCTGATTACACCGGAGATGGTAACCAGGTCCCCAACTGAGCCCAGGTAAAGCGGTTGGCTCGAACTGAGACTCCAGGGCCCGGAAAAAATGACGCTCCCTTCGAATGTTATCTGCGCATTAGTGCTCGAGTTAAAGATCACCTTATTGGTAATAACGATCGGCGCATTTAAACCGATATAACATGTGGAGCCGCCGACGTTATTAATCGTGATCGGGCCCGTGCCGAAGACGTAGCTGTTATCGAGGGTCAATGTGCCAGTAAAGGCGCTGCCGCTATAGCCGATTTGGGTTCCACCAGTGTGGGTATTGGTGCCATTGAGAAGAATTTGACCGTTCCCTTCGAATGTCGGCGTGCCCGGGCCGGTCAGGCCAGCGTCCAGCTCCAAGTACGCATAGGAGCCATCAATGCCGTTCTGCACGCTGAAGCCCTGCAGGGGCGTTGGAACAGTACAAACACCAGGCCCGGTAATCGCCACCTGGCAGGCATTTGCAGCAGGCGACCCGACGAACATGCCTGCAACCGTATGATTGGTGGCCATGTACACCGAAAAAGCAGGTGTGCCGTTGCCGGTGCCCACGCCAAAACAGGCGGCCGCCCCCTCGATCCAGGGGAGCGGAGAATTCGTCCCATTCCCACTCGTGCTCCAGGAATAATCTTCCCAATTGCCGCTCAGGTCAAATATGTAAGGGTTAGGGCCGTTCGTTCCTTGCGGGTCCCAGAACATAACGGTGGCCTTGCAGAGATTCGCCACTAACACCAGTCCCAGGCAGACGTACCATGCCGGGGCCGGACAGCAAACCGGTTTGGAGGTCACGCATGTTTTTCTTTTCGGAACCATAACTCGTTCCTGCTAATTGACGAATGAAGTCCGGGTACTTGCACCGAGTATGCGGGAAAACTGACGGAAGGTCAATTTAAAACCATTCGGAGGGTTCAGGGTTCAGGATTCAGGATTCATGCCCTCTCCCCTTCGGCCCCTTCCCCCTGACGAAGGGGAGAGGGAGAATCGTCGAGGCGGGCGGTAACGGGGTCGGGTTGGTGCTCGATTTTATCGCTGAGGATGGCGAGGAGTTCCGAGGCAGTGGTTGTGGCGCGGGCGATAAAGGCGGCCTGGAGGTCGATGGCCTGGAAATCGCTGATTGCGTCGAGGGCTTCGCGGGACGCCACGGAAGTCAGGCCATCGTCCATTTTCTCGATCCGGCGGCGCGGTGGAATCGATGAAGTGGAGGACGAAGTGGACGACAAAGTGAGAGACAAAGTGGAGAGCGGGAGGGGGTAACCTTTCGTCAGCTTGCGTAAGCAGTTCATTGGTCTAAATGTGAACTTTCAGGTGTGGACTTCCTTCCTCAGCTCCACCGACTCGAACTGGCGCCCCGTTGCCTGGGGTTCAACGTTGCATACGCTGCATTGAGGGCTTTAGCCCATCGCTCGGCCAGGGCCCTTGCTTGCGGGTCCATGGCTGCGAATAGATCCGGATGGCACTCTTTCATTCGCTTACGATACGCCATTTTGATCTCCATCATCGAAGCCGAAGAAGGCACACCCAAAAGCTCGTATGCCGTAAGCGTTTCGGGCTCGTGCACCGGCACGGCTTCCGGAGATGGCTCGGGCCGCGGCTGAGCCGGTTCCGGCCTCTGCCAGGCGCGCCCTTCCTGCTCCAGCATCGAGCGCAGGCGCAGGCGGAACGGCTCCATCAAAGTCACCCGCGACGCATCCTTGCGCAAAAACAGCACCCCATCCAACAGGGCCAATTGCTCCTTGAGCCGCTCCGGCGACTGTTGCGGGCAATGTCGCAGCAACTCCTCCCAGTTCACCGCTCGGTTTTGTCCTGCAAGGTAAACCAGCGCCCGCGAGCACTCTATCACATTCAACTCCCCCAGCTCTTCAAAACGCCGGATCTGGCGCAATCCCTCCAGTATCAGCCGAGGACCGAACGAACAGAGATCCTTGATGATCCAGAATCCCATTGGATCCAGGTCCATGCTGTCTCGCCTGTTTTTCATGTTAAGGGCAAAGACTCCCGCGGCAAGCCCTAATGCAGCCAACACCTGCCAGGGAGCCACGTCCCTCCAAATGAAGACCAGGGCGACATAAACGAACAAAGCCGCCAGCAGGTACACTGCCGTTCCAACGACCAGAGCGAGAGCGCAGAGCACAGCCGCCGTGGTTCGCTCCGTCCGCTGTTGCTGCTCAAGCCAGCGCGCGATGCTCTCCGGGACTTCGTTCATCCGCCACGAGCATAGCAGGGGGCTCTACAGCATCCGAGCTTCCCTTGAGATGACTTGGTACGAACACCCCATGGACATGATACGGACGAATCCTATTTTTAGGTGGAGTTCGCGCCTGGGTTAAAACTGGAGCGGATTGATATGCGCTTGTCTTATCCATTCGAAGGTGGGTCGGGTGAATTATGGCTGGGTCAAGGTGGGGGAAGCGAGTTGCTCGGCTGCCCGATGTGCGGCTTAGTGCAGCGGGCGACTAAAGAGGTTAGTCGCCAAGGAGGAAAATGCTGCCGCTGCGGGACGCGGATTGCCCGTTGTCTGGAGGGCAGCCGCCGCCGCACGCTGGCCCTGGCTCTGGCGGCCCTGGCCCTCTACATGCCGGCCAACATTTACCCTGTCATGAGCATGGATTTAATGGGCCGGCACAGCGAGAACACGGTCTGGTCGGGTGTCGTGGGCTTGTGGCAGGACGGGCAATACTTCATCGGCGGCATCGTGTTCCTGGCCAGCATTCTCATTCCAGGGCTGAAACTCTCAGGCTTGTTCTTCCTGGCACTGGCCGGCCATCGTTGGCCGCGCCAGGCCAGGTGGATTTACGAAACCATCGACAAGCTGGGCCCGTGGGCCATGCTCGATGTGTTCCTGCTCGCTATTGCCGTCGCGCTCGTCAAATTCGGCCAGTTCGGTCATGTCTCCGCAGAGCCGGGTATTATTTGGTTCGCGCTCGTCGTAGTGCTGACTCTGCTGGCATCCGGCAGCTTCGACCCGCGAGTACTGTGGGAGGAATCCGATTCGTGAACAGAACCAGAGACATCCCCGTTGCCTTGCCGGCTTCAGAATCTTTGCGAGCCGTTCGTCGCGCCAGGATTCCGGTCATCTGGGCGATCCCTTTATTGGCCATAATTGCCGGTGGTTACCTTGTCTTCGAGCGGCTTTGGGCAGTCGGCCCATTGATAACGGTAACCTTCAAGGACGGCGACGGTCTTCTGGCCGGCCAAACTCCACTTCGCTATCGCGGTGTTCCAATTGGCATGGTCCGCTTGGTGAAACTAAGTCCCGATGCGCAGCGGGCCGAAGTTGTGGCGCGCCTCGACCGCTCCGCCACGCGCCTGGCCTCGGAAGGCGCGCAGTTTTGGATTGTCCGGCCCCAGGTTTCGGGGGCGGGTTTGCAGGGATTGCAAACAATCGTCTCCGGACCCTTCATTGAGGTCGAACCCGGCCATGGCAAGCCCCAAACTTTTTTCACTGGCCTCGATGCCGCCCCGCCGTCCGAGAAACTGCGCGGCGGCCTCGAGTTGGTCTTGAGTTGCTCGCACATCGGAACGCTAAATTCGGGCGCGCCGGTCTATTACCGCGGCATGGAAGTCGGCGCGGTCGAAAACGTTATGCTCAATAGCGACGCCTCAGGCATGAATATTAAGGTATGCATCCAGGCCCCTTTTGCGGTGCTGGTCAGGCGCAACACTGTTTTCTGGAACGCGGGCGGACTGGACGTGACGCTCAAGCTTTTCGGAGTCAACGTCAGCGCCGAGTCCGTGCGCTCGCTAATCGTCGGCGGGATCGCCTTTGCGACTCCATCCCCGGCCGGACCGCCGGTCGCGGCCAATAGCAAGTTCGTCTTACAAGACAAGCCGGATCAAAAATGGCTGAAGTGGGAGACGCCGATCCCTGGCTGGGTCGCCAATGGTCCCACCAATACACTGCCCCCCAGTTCGCTTTCGCCCTCCTCTCCCCAGGGATCCCTGGGCTCCGCTTTGGACAAAGTCCAACAATGAGGCCCCTGAACCTGGCCAGTTTCCAAATAGAGCTCTCAGGGACTTCGTTCATCCGCCACGAGCATAGCAAGGGTCACTGCAAACTCTGGACTTGACTATCGCGTCCTGATTTGCGAGCCTAACACTGACTACTGGGGTGGCACCCAAAACAAAATTTGCAATATGAGTCTGCGCACTTATTCCCCGCGGCTGGCGACAGCCAAGGGTTGGGTTTTGGCGCTGGCCTTGTCTTGGCTGTTCGCTGCCCCGATCCAGGCGCAAGTGCCGGCTGAATACGCGCGACTGGCGGCAGACATCAATCTATCGCCTGTCAGTCCTGCCTCCGGTAATTTAATTGTTTTCAACAATGCTCTCTATTTCGTAGCCAATGATGGCTCTCATGGGAGCGAACTGTGGCGGTACGATGGAACGACCGCAACGCGCGTCACGGATTTGTCGCCCGGCAGCGCGAGTTCGCTCATCACTTCGCTGGCCTTGTTGAACGGGGCGCTTTACTTCCGCGGTTCGGGAACGACCAATGGCACAATAGATTCGCAACTCTGGAAATACGATGGCACCAACGCGACACGCATCACTGAGATAAATGCCGGCAGCGGCGGCTTCCTGCCCTCCGGCATGACGGCTTACAATGGCGCGCTTTACTTCTCCGCCAATGATGGAACCAATGGCAACGAGTTTTGGAGCTATGACGGTTCGACGCTCAGCATGG
This sequence comes from Verrucomicrobiota bacterium, assembly GCA_003176045.1. GTDB lineage: Bacteria > Verrucomicrobiota > Verrucomicrobiia > Limisphaerales > UBA8199 > PSRM01. The sequence continues at coordinate 39,276 of PSRM01000343.1, forward strand.
TGGGCGATCTGAATCCCGGCGCGGCCAACTCGAACCCGTTTGGCTTCACCGTTTACGACGGGATTCTCTTTTTCACAGCCACAACGGCCATTAACGGGACCGAGTTGTTCACCTGGGACGGCTCGAATTGGGCGATGCTGGACATCAATTTCGGGTCGGTTAGTTCGTTCCCGTCCGGGTATACCGTTTATAACAATCTGCTCTATTATGCGGCCAGCAATTCGGTTTCGGGCATGGAGCTTTGGTATCTCGACGGCTCGAACTTTGCCTACGGACAGGTTGCCGACATCAACCCCGGCGCCGCCAGTTCCAATCCCGCCAACTTCAGAGTGTTTAACGGCGCGCTTTATTTCTCGGCCAATGATGGCGTCAACGGCACCGAGCTGTGGAAGTATGATGGCACCAGCGCCACGCGCGTGACGCAAATTGCCGTGGGTAGCAGCAGTTCGAGCCCGGCCAACCTGTGCGTCTATAACAACGCTCTTTATTTTTCGGCCAACGATGGCACCAGCGGCACAGAGTTGTGGAAATACGATGGCAGCAGCGCGGTGCGGGTGGCGGACATTAACCCCGGCAGCGGCAGTTCCAGCCCCAACAACCTGACCGTATTCAATAACCAGCTTTATTTTGCCGCTATTGATACCAACTCGGCGCGGGGCCTGTGGCGCACCGACGGCTCATCAGTCTCCCTGGTCACCAATGTCAATACCGGCAGCGCCGGGTCTTCGCCTTACGCCGGCATCGCCTTTAACGGGGCCTATTATTTCGCCGCACTGCCCACCAACAATGCCCTGAACAATTACTTCTACAAATACGACGGCACCAACACCAGCGTGGTCAGCACCACAAAATATCCTCCGAACGGAGCCATCGCTCAGTTCGGCAACGCCCTGTATTTTTCAACCTGGAAATTCGATGGCACGAATTTCACTGCGCTGGCAGGCAATCCTTTGCCCACCAGTGTGAGCGAACTGCGCGTGTGGGGAAACGCGCTCTATTTCAACGGGCGAGACAATACCTATGGCAATCAACTCTGGAAATGCGACGGCACGAACATGACGCGCCTGACGACCGTCAACCCTAGCTACGGTCTCAATCCGCTGGCGCTCACTGTTTTCAATGGCGCACTGTACTTTTACGCGACGGCCGACTTTGGCGCGACTTACGGCCTCTGGAAGTATGATGGGGTCAATTCACCGGCGCGCGTCGGCACCATGATTCTTGCCACCCTCAACAGCCTGCTCCTCTATAACGGCGCGCTCTACATGGGCGCCGCGGCCAGCGGCACGGATTTTGAACCATGGAAATATGACGGGACTAACTTCACTCTTCTGGCCGAGGTCAACGCCTTCCACACCAACGCCACGCCAATTTTCTGGACCACGTGCCGGAACCAGGCCTTTTTCTCCGCCAATGACGGCGTCCATGGGACCGGCTATCAACTTTGGAGTTGGGACGGCTCCAGCGCCACCCGCATCTCGAATTTCGCAGTGAGCGGCGGATTTTATGCCTTCGCTCTCAGCAACACGCTTTATTTTGCAGGGAACGACGGCGTAACCGGGTACGAGCTATGGAAATACGATGGCGCCAATCTGTCGCTGGTTGCCGACATCAACCCAGGTGCCGGCAGTTCGCAACCACAGCCGCTTTCGCTTTTCAACAACGCCTACATGTTTATAGCCAATGACGGACTGCGCGGCAGCGAGCTTTGGCGGCTGGACCCGCTGGCCGACGTGTTCCGGCTCACGCGCATCGCGCGGCAGGGGCAAGATGTTTCCCTCACCTGGCTCAGCCCGGGCGGCTGGACCAACATCGTGCAGACGGCAAATGATTTGGTAAGCGGTTTCACCGATTGCAGCCCCTCCATCATCTCCCCGGGCAGCGGGCTCGCCACCACCAACTACCTGCACCTGGGCGGCGCCACCAACCGCTTCTCGCGCTATTACCGCATTCGCCTGGGCCCGTAACCGAACACCTCAGCGACGTGCAGGCGCAAACTGAAAAAGACAGGAATTCGCGTTCTGGACAAGTGAGCGAGATGTGGACTAACGCTCGCTTCAGCACACGGCGGGTGGCGTGTCTTGTTTGCATTTGTGGCTCAGTGGCCCGCCGACGCTGAGTTCATTTGTTGGGCCCCTCAACGCGCCATGCATCACAGACATTTTGAATTCCTTTTGCTGCTCGGCGCCCTCGTAGCTTTGACGGGTTGCAGGACGCTGTCAGCGAGACAAGCAGAGCGCATCGCGTGCGCTACAAACATGAGCGCTATCCTTATAGCAGCGCGGCAGTGGTCACTAGATGAGGGTGACTGGTTGCCGCAAGGTTTCATCTCCATGTCGAACTTATTGACGAGCCCGCTAATTCTACACTGCCCCGGAGATCGTTCGCGGCACCCCATCTCAGACTGGGCATCCCTTACTCCGGGCCGGTGCAGCTACCAGATTCTGAACCCAGGCGGACCCATCGAATGGACGAATAGCGCGTACCTGCGTTGCAAGGTTCACGGTGATCTCCTTGGGTACCCAGATGGGAGGGTGTTTGAGGGAGGCGCAAGATTGGAGGGCGGCAGATGTATTGCACCCCTCAAAAAGACAAAGTAGACAAAGGGGGCGACAAGGGGGGTCTCCATTTGCGCCGGGAGCTGACCGCGCATTGAAGGCGACCCCTTGCGGCCCCCTGGTCACGTTTTCTGTCTTGCACGCGGGACACCCAATATCCGCGCATACGTTCATTGGTTCAGTCCCGCCAACGAGCCGATGGTCCAGTAGAGTACACAGACGGCGGGGTCACCTATCACGCCGAAGAGTTCTCTTCAAGCCGGTGTTCGATTGCGTAGCGAACCAGTTCGATATCGTTTTTGACGCCAAGCTTTTCCCAGATGCGTGTGTGAAAAGTGCTTATCGTCTTCACGCTTAAGGAGAGCTCTGCGGCGATTTCTTTCAGCGACTTTCCCGAGACGATCATCTGCATCACCTGAAATTCGCGGCCGGACAACCTTTCATGAGGCAGCCCACCTGTCCGCCCCACCTCGGCTGCAAGCCGTTCGGCCATAGCATCGCTCACATAGCGACCGCCCGTGGCGATTTTTTTGACGGCCTGAATGAGGTGTTCCACGGCGGCCTGTTTGTTCAAATAACCGCTGGCGCCGGCCTTCAGGACCCGCCGCGCCATCTGCTCTTCGGGCGCGCTGCTGATGACGAGGACGGGTGACGGCTTGTCGCTCTGCCGTATCTCATCGAGGACTTCCAACCCGTTTCGCCCCGGCATGAAGATGTCCAACAAGACCACGTCCCACGCCTGTTGGCGGACGCGCTCCAACGTCTCGCGCGTCGTGCCGGTTTCTGCAAACTCAGCCTCAGGAAACTCCTCGGCCAGAATCTGCTTGAGGCCTTGTCGCAATAGTCTATGGTCGTCGGCCAGGAGAATTCTCATGGGGTAACCATCTGGTGGTTGGCTGTAAAGGGGATGCGCGCCTCAACAACGGTGCCAAGTCCGGGGCCCGACGTGATATGGCATTCGCCGCCCAGCGCTGCGGCGCGCTCTTGCATTCCGATCAATCCAAGTGAGTGCGGATCCTTTGAGCGTTGTGGGCTGATCCCGGAACCGTTGTCGGACGTGGTCAGCACAAGAGTGTCGCTTTCTGGCCGTAACTCGATCTCGACTCGCGTGGCGCCGGCGTGGCGCGCTACATTGGTCAGGCTTTCCTGTAAAATGCGGAACAGCGCGGTTGAACATTCCCCATTCAGATGAATATCCTCACTTGGAACCCTGGCGGTGCACGGGATGTCCGTACGAGACTCGAAATCTTTTGCCTGCCACTCGATCGCGGCGCATAGACCGAGGGTGTCCAGGACCACGGGCCTGAGCTCGGTGGCAATTCGCTGCACCGACCAAATCGCAGCATCGGTCGTTGCGGACATCGCGCTTAACTTCTCCAGGACCGCCCGCTCATTCAACGCGCGCGATGGCTCGGCCAGCCGGCGCTCCACCCACGCAATATCCAGCTTCATCCGCGTCAACTCCTGTGCGAGCACGTCATGGATCTCCCGGGCCACCCGTGTGCGCTCCTCCTCCCGGACCGCCTGCAGGCGGGCGGCCAGCCCACGCAGGTTCTCGCGGGATCGGCTTAGTTCCCGTTCGGCCTGCTTCAAGGCCGTAATCAATTTCTCGAGTTCCACCTGGCGGGAGTGGGCGCGGCGCTGGCTTTCCAGTACGCTGGTCTCAGCGCGCAGGCGCTCGCTGACGTCGCGCAAAATTACAGTAAAGAGTTTTTCTGAGCCGATCTGCAGTTGGGAAACCGAAGCCTCTACCGGAAATTCTTCGCCACTCGCCCGCAAGCCGGTGATTGCGCCCAATTCGCCCATTTCGCGAGTCCTTGTTCCGGTCCGGGCGAACTGGGTAATAGGACAACCGTATCCTGAGCGGAATCGTTCAGGGATAAAATTGCCAAGGTGTTGACCGATTGCATTGGTGGCAGCAACGCCGAACATTTCTTCCGCAGCCGGGTTAAATATGACGACCCGCTGCTGCTCGTCCACAGAGATGACAGCGTCCATGGCCGAGGAAATGATTCCATCTAGGCGGGCGTTGCTCCGCCACAAGGCCTCGGCGGCTTTCCGACGCTCGCGCTCAGCACGGTGCAGCGCCTCGATTGTCCATACAACTACGCCGCCGAGAACGCCTATCCGCAGAACTGTTAAGAAAACTTCCCCGGTAGGGAACCCGAAAAGGCGAGGTTGATCTTCTACTATCTGCAGGGAACCCTCAAGCAGTGGGAAGAACAGTAAGACGGGCAGGAGCCGGCGCGCCAGGATACCCTCGGGAGTATTAGTGGCAAAAACGCTCAGAATTCCGTCGCGCTTATGGCGCGCGGAAAGTATTCCAAGCCCCAGTAACCAAAACGCTATTACTGAGTTCAGCGCGATCGCAGAATAAGGGGCGAACTGGTTCAGTACATCGACTCTGTAGAAATAACCAAGGAACGCTGCGCCTGTGATCACCATGACCGCCACTGTGAGATCCTGGGCAATCCAACGGCCTGTCCGGCGAGCTTGAATGTCCAGCGTCAGGAGTGCAGTTCCGAGGAGCACGAAACTCATCGCGCTCGCCAGCGGCATGCGGCCCGGGCTCGAATCGCTGCCTCCGGTCGTGCTCTCCGGAATTAAGAATTGGTCCAGTCCAAGGTTGGTGCCCGAGAGCCATTCAACGATAATCAAAAGCCCAACAACGGCCACGAGTGCCGCGAATGCCCTCGCCAACATCAGGCGCGCGAGCGGCACTGGTTCAGCCCAACTCTGCAGCAACAACGATCCGCCTGCCAAAATAAAGCAAACGGCCGTGTTGACCTTCATCGAAATCAGCCCCGGCAGAATTGCTTTGAGGGCGTCTATTCCCAGAATCCAGCCGAGCAATGCTGTAACGGCCAGCATAATCACGCCCCCTCCGGCCCACAGGTGAACATATTTGAGCCTGAACATTTTTGGGAAGGGGCTGTTCAACCGGAAATCATTGGACGACGAAGGGCATTCACTGTTCGGGGACCGCGACTCATCATTGTGCAACGGATCGAAATCGGCAACGATTATTTCCAGGCACCGCCGGGCCCTCGTTGGGATGGAGCTGTGTGGGTCCAGGATGGCATGGGAAGCCTTCGAGGGCCCGGTCTTAAGTGCCTTCACGAGCGTAGTCGAATGCCACATCCGCTCGCTGCAAACATTTAACGATACCCACTCTTGCTGAAGGAATTACAAAATGGCTGATTGTCCTGTAGGCGCTGGCCTACAGACAGGTTCGCCCCGGTAAAACCGTGTTCCGATGTGCGCTCGCATGCCCAAGCCGAGCCTGTGCTCGCGGCCAAGTGGCAGTCCAACTGCTCCTATTGTCCTGTGTCGTATCCGCCCTTTCGATACGTGATCCGGCCCCGTGCAGAGGGAGCGACATCGCTGCTCTTCATCCTCGCACCGGGGCCGGACACCCAAATTCTCAAGACTCGGGACTGTCACGAAACTTGTCGCCTCGAATAGTAAATCTGGACTCATCCGCGAAACGTATTTCCTTTGTAAGCCATATCCTACAATTGACTCAGCGCATTATAGGCCATCCCAGCAGGATGCAGGCATCGTGGCTGCTGCATACGTCGCCGGAGCGCGGGTGTCCCAGCCGCATCAGGCGCACGCTTATCGGTGCGTCCAGATCGGCACAAAGCCGGTTTGCGATCGAGCGGGCCCAGCGGGTGGGACATCCGCGCTCCAACCCGGCGGGCTGGGCCACTGGGCTGTTAACGAAATGTCGTTCAGGAAGCTATGAAATATTCGGCTTAGGGGCCTCAGCCAACAAGTGTCACTTTTTCTGCGCCTTTGCTTCTTTGCGCCTGCGTTAAAATTCTGGTTCCTACGCTTCTGGCTTTCGTGGTTGAAATAAAGCTGTTTTACTCCCCCTGAATGAATCGTTCCGCAAGAATCTGCCTTCTCCTTCCCACCCTGTTGCTGCTCAACGGCAGCCGCAGCTTCAGCCGATCCGCCGAGAGCAATCAAACTCTCTTCCGCGCCGAGAAATTGGCCGAGATGGACACGGCCATAAATCGCGCCATCGAGGAGAAGCGGTGCCCCGGCGGGGTACTGTGGGTCGAGCACCGCGGCGCCAGCTATCACAAAGCTTATGGCGATCGCGCTTTTGTGCCGGAAATCGAGCCGATGACCGAGGACACGATTTTCGACGCGGCCTCGCTGACGAAGGTCGTAGCCTGCACACCCGCGGTGATGCTTCTGGTCGAGCGCGTGCAGATCAAGTTGGACGAACCTGTCCAGACCTACATCCCGGAATTTCAGGGGGACGGCAAGGAAGCCGTGACCGTGCGCCAGCTCATGTGTCACATCTCCGGTCTGCGCGGGGATATCGAGACAAAATCAGATTGGCACGGCCAGCAGGCGGCAATCGGAAAGGCTTGCGCGGAAAAGCTTCAAACCAAGCCGGGCACCGAGTTCCGATATAGCGACATCAATTTCTTTCTCCTGGGGGAAATCGTTCAGCGCGTGAGTCATACGCCACTGGAGGAGTTTGTCGCGCGCGAGATTTACCAGCCGCTCAAAATGACCGATACCGGCTACGTCCCTCCGGCATCGAAGCTCGGACGCATCGCGCCCACCGAGGTAGTCGGCGGCAAGCCTTATCGAGGCGTGGTCCACGATCCGACCGCGCGCAAGATGGGCGGCGTGGCGGGCCATGCAGGGCTGTTTTTCACTGCAGCCGACCTGGCCAGGTACGCCCGGATGCTCCTGAATGAAGGCTCGCTGGACGGTGTCCAGATCTTCAAACCTGAAACCGTTCGCTTGATGACGACCGTGCAGACACCTGAGGGCTTCCCCGCCCGTCGCGGCCTGGGCTGGGACATTGACACCGGCTACAGCGGCCCGCGCGGAGACATCTTTCCACTCGGCTCTTATGGACACACAGGATGGACTGGCACCTCACTTTGGATTGATCCTTTCTCTCAGTCCTTCGTGATCTTCCTCTCAAATCGCAATCATCCGAGCGAAAGCGGTAATGTTCAGCGGTTGCGTTCAAAGCTCGGTACACTGGCTGCCGAAGCCATCCCGGACTACAACTTCGCCTACGTCCCAGGCGCTCTGATCGCTCAAACAACCAATCCACGCCGCTCATCCAGCCGCCAATCCGCCAATCCGGCCTCCACCGATTCATCCACCAATCCATCAATACAACAATCCAATAACCCAACCACCCAGTCTTCCAACATTCCAACATTCCAACATTCCAATATTCCAGTTTTGAGCGGCATTGACGTCCTGGTTCGCGAGAAGTTCGCGCGCCTCAAAGGCCTGCGCTTGGGGCTCGTCACCAATCACACCGGCCATGACCGAGACCGCAACCCCACCATTGACCTGCTGAAGACCGCGCCCGACGTCGAACTCAAGGCGCTGTTCAGTCCCGAGCACGGCATCCGCGGCGCGGTGGACGAGCATGTGGGCGACAGCACCGACGAGAAGACCGGTCTCCCCATCTACAGCCTCTACGGCAAAACCTTCAAACCCAAACCTGAACAACTAAAGGACCTGGACGCTCTGGTCTTCGACATCCAGGACATCGGCTGCCGCTTTTACACCTATACCGCCACCATGGGGCTCACGCTCGAAGCCGCCGGCGAAAACAACAAAAAGTATTTCGTGTTGGACCGCGTCAATCCAATCAACGCCGTCACTATTGATGGTCCGGTCAGGCAGGGCGAAGGGAGCTTCGTCGCTTTCCACAAAGTTCCGCTCCGCTATGCCATGACGATTGGCGAACTGGCACGGATGTGCAACGACGAGCGCAACTGCAAAGCCGATCTTACCGTCGTCAAGGTCGAGAACTGGAAACGTGATTTATGGTTCGACCAGACCGGCCTGCCCTGGACCAACCCCTCACCCAACATCCGCAATCTCACCGAAGCCATCCTTTACCCCGGCATCGGCTTGCTCGAAAGCGCCGTGTCTGTTGGCCGCGGGACGGATATCCCTTTCGAAATCATTGGTGCGCCGTACATCGAAGACACCAAGCTAGCGTCAGAATTGAACAGCGCCGGCCTGCCGGGCATCCGCTTTGTTCCGATCCGTTTCACCCCAACCTACAGCGTCCACAAAGGCGAAGCCTCCGGCGGCGTTTACATGCTGCTCACCGACCGCGACCATTGCAACGTGGTGGATGTCGCCTTGCAGATCGCCGAAACCCTTTATCGCCTTTATCCGAAGAATTTCAAGCCTGAGAAGATGAGCCATTTGCTCAAGGACGAACCCACGCTCGAAGCCATCAAAGCCGGAAAGCCCCTCAGCGAAATTCGCGCCAGCTGGCAAAAGGATTTGGACGAATTCCAGCAAAGGCGCGCCAAATACTTGATCTATTGACATTTTGGAGTGCGGTGGCAAGTGAAGCGCGACACCGCTTTGGCTGGATTGGCGTGTTCCAAAGGAGCCAAAGCGCCGTCGTCGCTACGCTCTGCCGGCGCACTCCAGATGGCGATTCTCCCCGATTGCGCCCTGCTGCGGCACCTTGCAGGTGCGCCTTAGTTAGATTAGCTTTTGTCACATGACAGCGTTGGAAGCAAAGTGGAGTCCTGCAAAACACCTCATTCTTGGGGAGGATCCTCAACTGCGACTCTACGCCGAAGCCGCAGTTTGGTTGAAAAAAATTGAGATGTTTCGAAAGAGCGAGGACGAGCGCTTGTTTTCTCAGGACCCGACGCCGGAAGATCTGGCGGTTCACAAAAGCCTGCTTCAACGACTTATCGCGGACGGAGCGCATCTATTGTCATTGGCCGAGCAGGTTGGTCTGCCGGAAAATGTTGAGGGCATTACTTCGGGATCGGTGGCAGCTACCGTGGATTTGTTGCGCGCCGACTACCGAGGTTGGCACGAGCCTATGTCGCCGGAAAAGCGGGAACGAATTCTAAAGCAAGCATTTCCGGATGGCGCGCAACCAGTTCATTGAAGCCATCCACGAGGCTCGCTACGATTTGGAAACTTGCGCCGAGAAGGATAAGCCTGCCGCCCGCGCAAAACTCTACACGTTGCTCGATCAGGCTGCCCTAAGGACGGATCCGCCAGTCCGACCAGACGATATACTGGATGCGCTGTATGACGATTACAAGGACTTTCGGCGGATGAAACTACGACAACAATGGCCCAGGTTGAAGAGATAGCCCTCTCCATTCGCCCTCCATCCGTTGCCTGCGACTGAACAAAAAAGGGTTAGTTTTGGCCAAAATGCGGGAAGCCGGTTCCTATTCATCATTTAAGTTATCGCCTGATGAAACAATCCATCGGACACCGAGCTGAATTGATGCACGTGGGTGCATCTTGCGTTTCTGCGTTGAGCCTCGGCCATCAGAAAAGTAGCGCAGGTTTCCAACCTGCTGCATCGCCGATTTCCAATCGGCAGACCGTCCGAACAGCAGAGAGCGGCCGATTCGCAGGCTGGAAGCACTGCGATACAGCAGCTAGGAAATCTGCGCTACGAAAAGGCAACTCGGACCGAAGACCGCCTTGCGCAAAACGCCTAAAAACAGTAAAAATTAAATGGTGAATTCTTGGTTTTCCAGCCTTGCTCTCCTGGTTCTCGCCCTGGTTCTGGCCAGTTGCGACCGCAATGACATCAAAGTCTATCGGGTTGCAAAGGAAGCCCCCCAGACGCCCGCCGCTCAGGAACCAACCGCCCCAGCAGCACCGAGCGAGCCGGATACTGTCGCGGCCCGCCCGCGGCTCCAATGGAAGCTGCCCGAAGGCTGGAAAGAAGTCCCTCCCAGCGAGATGCGACTGGCCTCATTTAGTGTTGCCGGCAAGGATGGCAAGCAGGCTGATGTGAGCATCGTGCCGCTGGGCGGAATGGCGGGCGGCGACTTGCTGAACGTCAACCGTTGGCGAGGGATGGTCGGGCTGCCGGCTGTTCAAGAGGATGAATTTAGTAAGATGGGCCAGGACGTCGTCGCCGGCGGACAACCTGCCAAACTCTACGACATGGCCGGGGAGAACGCTGCTTCGGGCGACAAATCTCGCATCCTGGCCGCTGTACAACGACGCGAAGGAACCTCCTGGTTTTTTAAAATGAGCGGAGACGACCAATTCGTTGAGCAACAAAAGCCTGCGTTCATAGAGTTTTTGAAGTCGCTTACATTTGCAGAAGGTGGCAGTGATAGTTCGGCTGCAGCAATGCCAAACCTGCCACCGAGCCATCCGCCGATCGACAGCGCGGCTTTGACAACGGCTTCGAGTGGCGCGGTGACTGCCAGTCCGGACAGGCCCGAGTGGAAAGTCCCTGCCGGTTGGAAGGAAACTTCCGGGCAGTTCCTGGTGGCCAAATTCCTAGTAACTGGATCGGATAACGCCCGCGCTGCAGTCAACGTGAGTATTACGGGCGGCGGGGTCGGCGCCAATGTGAATCGTTGGCGCGGCCAGCTTGGCCTGGCTCCGCTGAGCGAGGACGACCTGACAAAACAAATGAAACCGCTCGCCAGCGGCACGGAAGCAAAACTCATAGATCTCAGCGGCACAGAAGCAACCACCGGCCAGAAAGCCCGCCTGATCGGCGTTATTGTCCCGCAGGCAGACAGAACGTGGTATTATAAACTGATGGGCAACCCGCAACTTGTCGCCCAGGAACGCAGTGCGTTTCTGAAATTCGTGCAGAGCGCGAAATACAAATAACTATGTCCGAACGGGTTTTGAGATCAGCGACTGAGCTTGCTCCTGCGCCTCACACAGGGGTGGGGACGGCCTCGTCCCCACGACCGGTGGCTGAGTTGAGGAAAGGCGGCCAAAAGCCGTCCCCGCCCGTTACTGCTTTGAATCCCCTCATCACTTTCTTCAGCTCCCTTCGCCTCACAGTGGCCTGCCTGGCGTTCGGCATCGTCCTGGTGCTCTGGGGCACGCTTGCCCAGGTGGAAATCGGCACCTTTAAAGCCCAGAATGAGTTCTTCCGCAGCCTTTTCATTTACTGGACTCCCAAAGGCAGTGCTTTGAGAATCCCGATTTTCCCAGGTGGATATTCTCTGGGCTTTTTGCTGCTCACCAACCTGCTCACGGCACATTTCACCAGATTCAAATGGACAATAAAGAAAGCCGGCATCTGGATCACTCACTTTGGGCTCATTCTCCTGCTGCTTGGCCAACTGCTGACCGACATGCTCGCCCGGGAAAGCGTGGTAAAACTTTACGAAGGCGAAACAAAGAATTATTCCGAGGATTTCCGCGGGACTGAGTTAGTGCTGATTGACAAGACCGATCCGCAGAGCGATCTGGTCTTTTCCATTCCGGACAAACTCGTTCGTGAACAGGCAGAGATCCATGATTCACGGCTGCCCTTGGCGCTCCGAATAAAGAAGGTCTGGCCAAATGCAGCGGTAGTGAAGCCAGACTCACAAGCTCCCATGGCGGTCCCTTCCGGCGCCACGGCAGGCAACCTTAAAGACTACCGCCTCATCCCCGAAGCGCCCGTCAGTGAAAACGATCAGCGAAACTCCGCTGCCGCATTGGTCGAAGTATTGAACGGCACGCAACCTCTCGGCAGCTTCTTTCTCACAGTCCTTTCGTCTGGCGGTCAGAGCTTCTCGCTGGGAGGCAAACAGTATGAATTGGGCCTGCGCTTCGTGCGTTATTATTACCCCTTCAGCCTCACTCTGCTCAAAGCCACGCACGAACAATATCGGGGCACGAAAACCCCCAAAAACTTTGCCAGCCGCGTGCGAGTCCAGAACTCCGACCAGAACGAAGCGCGCGAAACCACCATTTACATGAATAACCCGTTGCGATATGCCGGACTCACGTTTTATCAATATCAGATGCTGGCCGGCGAGATGGCCCGGGAAGCCGGGGAAGCTCCGAATTCGGTCTTCCAGGTTGTGCGCAATCCGGGTTGGCTGACGCCTTATCTTTCTTGTGTGCTCATCACCCTGGGACTCGTGATTCAATTTGGAATGCATTTGGTGGGGTTTGTTCGCCGGAGATCAATAAGCCCAAAGCGGGCAAACGCAGCAGCTTAAGAAATCAAAACCGCGAATGGACTCGAACTGATGCGAAAAAGAAAAGATGAAAATCCTGTTTAAGATAATTCCCTGGTTTTTCGTCGCCCTCTTCGGCTCCGAAATCATCGCCGTCTTTTTTGCGCCGAAAAAGGATGGTGCGATGCACACGCGCGAATTTGCCCGTCTTCCGGTGGTAATGAATGGCCGTGTGCAACCATTCGATTCCGTTGGCCGCAACACGCTCCTTCAAATCCGCTCGACTGGCGACGTCCCGCTCGAAGAAGTCCCTTCGTGGAAATTCTGGCACCATCCCAAAAAGCTCAAATCCACCGATTGGCTTCTCGAGGTGTTGTTCAAGCCGGAATCAGCGGATGAGCGGCCCATTTTCCTGATTCATCATCCAGACCTCTTGGCCGAGTTGAATCTGCAGGACAAAGGCGTCAAGAAATCCCTCTTGCGCTACTACACGTTCAATCAACTCAAACCGGTTCTCGCAGAAATTGGCAAGCAGGGCGACCAGGCGCGGCAAGTGGATGAAAAATTGCGCAACCCTTTCCAAAAGCAGGTCGTCAAACTCGAAAACGCGGTGGGCCTATACGTCATGATGAAGTCCGCGATCCGCCCTCCCGGTTGGGACGATTTAGAGGCCGAGTTGAACACTTTCGAGCAGGATATTCCTGGCGGCGTCAAAGCCGTCCTCGCTCGTGATTCCGGCCAACCTTACGACAAGGTTGTTTTCGAACGTTTCGGCGCCCCATTGAGCGAATTACTGGAACTCTCCAAAGACCCAAACGCCGGCCAGAGCTTCCCGCTTGTCGTGCCTCCATCTAACCCATCCCAAAACCGGGATGCCTGGAACAGCGTAGCCCAGGCTATTGTTGAGTCCGTGCGCGAAGGTAAAATACCCGCGCCGGTTAAGTATCTCGCAGCCCTCGGCACCGCCTACAGCACCGGGAAGACTGACGCTTTCAACACCGCGGTTGCCGATTACAAAGCCTGGTTCGAGCAAAACGATTTCGCCCCTGAAGTTAAAAAGGGGCGCAACGAGTTCTTCTTTAATGACACGAAAGCGTTTCTGCACTCGATGATTATCTATATCTGCGCGTTTATTCTGGCGTGCCTTTCGCTGCTGTTTCTTTCGTTGGTGCCTCTGGTTGGGGAAATTTTTCGCAGATCCTCATTTTACATCATTGCGCTGGCTTTTGTGGTCCATACGTTCGGCCTCGGCTTCCGCATGTACCTGGAAGGCCGCCCACCCGTCACTAATCTGTATTCATCCGCCATTTTTATCGGTTGGGGCGCTGTCATCTTTGGCCTGGTGCTCGAAAGAGTTTATAAGTTGGGCTTAGGCAACGTTGTCGCCTCGTTTGCCGGGTTCGTGACTCTGCTGATTGCGCATAATCTTGCCATAGGCGGTGATACCATGGAAATGATGAGAGCCGTGCTGGATACTAATTTCTGGCTGGCGACTCACGTGGTCGTGGTTACTCTCGGGTACGCTTCGACATTTGTAGCCGGGTTCCTGGCTATTCTTTACATCTTCCTTGGACTCCTTACGCCGATCCTTCGGCAGAAAATCTCAGCACGAGATGCTTCTGCTCTTGCGGCATCCGCCGCTCCTGGTGGTGTGCCGGCAGCAGTAGTAACCGCGGCGGTTATGAAGACACAGGCGGGAAAAATAGACGTAGGCCAGGCGCTATCCAAAATGGTTTATGCCATCCTGTGTTTCGCCACTCTTTTCAGTTTCACCGGCACCGTGCTTGGCGGCATCTGGGCAGACCAATCCTGGGGCCGGTTCTGGGGCTGGGACCCGAAAGAAAACGGGGCGCTAATGATCGTCCTGTGGAACGCGCTCGTCCTCCACGCGCGTTGGGGCGGACTTGTTCGCGAACGCGGCATCATGAACCTCGCTGTTTTTGGAAACATCCTGACCAGCTTCTCCTGGTTCGGCGTGAACATGCTAGGCGTTGGGCTACACTCCTATGGCTTCATGGACGCCGCCTTCAACTGGCTCATGGCCTTCGTCGGCAGCCAACTCGTCATCATCGGCCTCGGCCTGCTCCCGCTCAACTTCTGGCGCAGCTATCGTTCCGCCGCCGTCCCGCCGCCTATTCCAGGAATGAGCCCCGAGCCACAGACGACGTGATTTGGAGTGCGGCGACATGTCGCCGCTTTGGAACACCGCGACATGTCGCAGTGTTCCAAAGCGCGGACATGTCCGCGCACTCCAAAAGCTTCGCCCTAACTAAGCTCGCCGTCGGAGGATTCCTGCGAAACAGCCCACGAGAGTAACGAGCGAGACGATGCTTCCGATCTGGAACGCCCGGTCCTGATACACAAGCCTCAAATGTCCCTTGCCAGGCACCTCGACCGCTTGAAACGCATAATTCGCTCGCAAGACAGCGAGGGGGTAACCATTAAAAAAAGCGCGCCAATTGTGATAATAGGTTTGCGAGAGGACGACGAAGCAAGGCTCCGAAGTTTCAATTTGAAAATCCAACTGCTCCGGAGTGAAGCGCTCCAATTGAACTGCGGATGCACTGGCCGCTCCCTTATGGTCGCGGCTCCGTTGGGACGGAAGAAATACCAGCTTCCGGCCATCGAAATTCGGCGAGAGCAGCGCTCGCACTGCATTTGTATCATCCAGAAAAACCGGCCGCTGGCCCGCAGTGGCAAACGGGAGAAAGCTATCGCGCGGTTGCCATTTCGAGAGTTCGCCCGGCGCCGTTTTTTGCGAGACACCCATGAAATCCTCGAGGCGCGTATAATTGGCATTCGTGGAACCGTAGAGAATCGAGGCCAGTTCACCGCACTCACGCGGATACAGCGAGAAAAAGCCATTCACCTTGGGCACGTGATCAAGCAGGTTGCAGTCGGCAAAATAGCCGGCTCGCTTGGCGAGGAAGTTTACCCTTTGATCTTTGGCAATGAATTCCATGAACCTCTTTTCGGTGGATGGACCGAGCATGGCGCGGGATTGTCCCGCTTCTGGCTGCGGGTCCATTTTCAGCAAAGCACGTGCGAGGCCGGGCTCATAAAGCGAGGCTGCTCCGGCCGGCACGGTGGGATTCTGATTCGGTTCGTGCGTCCACACATCGAGCCAGCAAAACACCAGCAGGACAAGTGGCGCCCATTGCACGAGACGTCCAATTGAACGCTCGCCAACATCAGATTCCTCTGACTCCGAAACGCCGGGTGAGGGCACCCGGCCTACAGGACCACTGCTTTGCGCTTGTAGGCCGCGTGCCCCCACGCGGCGCTGCGTTAGCTTCCAGCAGGCAGTCAAGATGAGAACTGCACAAACCAGGAACCCTGCACGCTCCAGCCCGTTACGCAATGTGTTGGATAAGTTGTCCGTCGGAAACGGAGCGCGCCAGGCCCAAATAAGAATTGCTCCAATCAGAAACAGCAATATCGCTCCGACCCAGAGCAATCGCCCTCGCACCCGACACTCAAGGATCTCCGACCTCTGACTTCGTACGTCTGACTTCTGACCTCCATGTTTTCCGCGGCCCAGCAGGTTGGCGAAGCCGAACGCTGCGAGAAGCGGTACCGCGAAGACGATAACCGTGACATACTTAATCGGATAAGTCATCAGCCCCAGCAAAGGAATGGCTTGCCTCAGGCAATGGCCGGGGGGCGTCTGGTCGCCCAGTGCGAGAAAGAAAGCGATCGCGACTGCAATCGCAAGCAGTCGCACAGGTTGGGAGCGCCAGGACCACAAAGCCAAAATCGCCAGCAATAGAGGGGCAATTCCAAGAAAATAGGATGATGTCCACGACTGATCGTATTGAAAGAAAACCCCAAGGTTCGACACGTGTCCGAAAACCATCGGTACAAGAAAGTTGGCCCAACCCCAGCCAGGCAAGGACCACCGCGCATCAGCATACCCACTCTCTCGCTGTGAATGAGCCGCCAAATCGAGGAAAGGCAAGAGCTGGGCAGCAGCTAAGCCAGCAACCAACGCCACTATGAGCGGAAATCGCCAAAGGTGAGGGTGAAACGTGAAACGTGAAACGTGAAACGTGAGACCCGAAGCGCGCGTTGGGATTTTGGAAGGCCGCTCCTCAGGGACCGGGCCTGAACTTTGAACCTCGAACTTTGAACCTTGAACTTTGAACCCTGAACTATTTGCCCGATCGGTCGCCCAGAGCGCAAGGCAGATCAACCAGGTGAACAAAATCGTCTCCGGCCCGCCGGCGAGCATCTGGAGCGCACCCAGGAAGGCGGCTGCCATAATCATCCTTCCGCCTTCCGTCCAGGCCCTTTGCACGAACAAAACCACCCAGGGCATCCAACTCAGCGTCGCGATGTGGCTGGGCCACATCAGCATATTCAAAGTGAAACCGTTGAAGGCGAAAACCAGGCCTGCCAGCGCAGCCCCCAGCCGATTACCCGTCCATTTGTGCGCGAAAAAGTACATCCCGAAGCCGGCGAAAAACAGATGGAGCAGGCAAAAGAAACCCAGCGACCATTCCAGCGGCAGGAGGAGGTAAACCAGCGCAGGCGGATAGAGGCACATCGTGTTCCACTGCGCTAGAAAAGGTAGCCCGCAGTTGTTGTATGGATTCCAGAGCGGCAGTTTGCCATGCCAAAAGCACTCGCGTTGGTAGTACGCCAGCGGATAGGCAAAAAAGCCATAGTCCCTTACAACAAACGTTTGCAGCCCGAGGATGACCTGCGGAAAGGAGGCAAAAATTAAACCACCAAGAATCAGGGCGAACCGGCCGGCAGAAAGCCAACTGCCAGATTCGTGTTCATTCGTGTGCATTCGTGGTTTCAAAGGAGTCGCATAAAACGAACAGCAGAATAGCAGACGCCGTGCCGTCCATCGTCGGCTCATTGGTCGAGTAATCCTGCGCGTCATCATGATAAACCGCCGGCCCCTGGAAAACGGCCAGTGGATCAGGTTCGGTGATCCCGACGCCTTTGAGCGATTTAAAAATCCGGGCATACACCGGCCCGTCCACGAGTCCGCCACGAACAGCGCGGCCCGTCAATTGCACGGTCATCAGATGCGGATCTCGAGGCCAAACACTGCCGATGCCCGTAAACATGGTATAACCCCACGGATTTCGACCCAGCAACCAGTCCCGTTGCCGTATCGCGAAGCCGCGGTAGCGTGCGTCGCCAGTCATCTTTTCATACAACAAACATTGCGTCGCTAGCGCCACGATCAGATTGTTCGAGCACCATATAAAGGGCACGCCGGCGCGATAAGGACTTTTCTGTCCGACCCGCACGCAGGACTCAATCCCCTCGCGGTAATATCCGGCGAGTGTGCGCTTGAACTTCGCATCCACCAGATCGTAGAGCCGGAAGTGCCCGAGGTTAATAAACGGGTAGTACTGATAGTGCCCCGTTTGCTCTCGGCCCATCCAGGATTCGGCAGCCACCAGCGTCGCGTAGTGTTTAGCACCTGACAAAAATCGGCGTTCATGAGTGGCACGATACAGCTCAGCCGCGCCCCATTCCATGTCGTCAGCCCAGGTTGTTTCTTCGTAGCGATAAGGGGCTTTATACGAATTCCCCTGCTGCACCCCTGCTTTGGCGCGTCCCAATTCATAGACTTCTTTGCCGGCTTGCAAACAACGCTCGGCGAAAGGCCGTTCGCGAGGATCATCATTCCAAACTTGCCAGGCCAGCGCCATGGCTGCGGCGTAACGGCCTGCCAGATTCGCGACTCCAGTCGAGTCGCTTTTGTATTGCTCAAGCCCCTGCGGTTTGCCGTCCGCGAAATACACGACACGCCCGCCGCCCTTGCCCCAGCCATAATCGGTTATTTCATTTTGCGGCAGCCGGCGGCCAATGTGGTCGCGGTCATCAGCCACCTGGTGATAGAGTTGATCCGGCGCGGGGTGCAGCTTGAGCATCCATTCCAGGCCCCAGCGGGCTTCATCCAGGAGGTCCGGGATTCCATTCGGTCGTGGCTGGCCGAGGCTGTTTACCCGGTCACGGAAAATGCCACGCGAACTTTGGACTTTGGGCCCTGGACTTTGGATTAGATACGCCAGCAGCATCTGGGCCGTGGCGTTGCCCGAGGTAAGGAGATATTTGAGCTGATCCGCCGCATCGTGCCAACCGCCACGCGCATCAAGGTAAGTTCCATTTGTCAGCGGGCCATACGCGATGCGGCCATCGAATGGGTGGCAGACAGCATCGAGAAACGGATTGTAGCCGCAGCGTTGCTCGCGCATGAACTCGAGCAGTTGCTCAGGCAGTTCTGCATAAGCGTCGCGCGCTATGGCGAACGGCAATGATTTAGTCTGACCCACCTGCAAGAAGTAATGGCCCGGAGATTTGAGCGCTGAGAAATTAAGCTCCACATGATGATCGAACTGGCCCCAAGCGCTGTCCGTTATGGCCGAAGCCCTTCCCCGGAATACAATCGCCTCGGAATCAGTGGCGATTACCTCGAAGGAGTCTGGCAGCCTATTCTTTGAGAAGGCGATCGCGATCTTCTTGCCCGAAGGCGAATAGCCTAGTTGGTTTGCGCGCACAAAGATCTCCTCAGCGTGGAGGGCCATGCTGAGGCAGCAATAGGCTTGAACGAAGATCAGGCAGCGCATTTGAGCCAACAGCTCACAGAATGTTCCCACCCGCCGATGGCTGCAAGAAGCTTATGATCCGGTCTTGAGCAACTCATCCACCCGCACGGGCCTGTAACCGCGTTGGTACAAATGATCGAGCAGCTCACCAAATAGCCTATGGAATTTATCTGCCCGCCCCGGCCCGGAACCTACGTGCAGGAGCAAGAGGAATCCGTTCAGTCCGTTTGGGTCTTTCCTCTCTTTCTCGAGGATGCTGGACAGAATTGCCTTCGACGAAACGAAATTCGTATCGGCTTCTCCGGTGTAATCGGCATTTGAACGCGTGCCGGGAGTGTAATTGACCAGCGTCAATCCCATGGCGCCAGCCCACGAGACGATTTGCGCATTGTAATGCTCGAATGGCGGAAGGAAATAACCGATCCGCTCCCGGTTCACACCGAACATTTCGATCTTGCGCAAATTGCTTTCGAGATCGGATTCAAATTCAGCGCGGGTAACCAATGTTTTCTTTGGACCATACCACGGACAATAAAGCAAATGCTTATCCGAATGTGGTCCCAAGTAATGGCCTTCAGCCACGATCCGTTCCACGACCCCTGCGAAATTCGTGTCGGCCAGGAAATCGCCAGTGAGAAAGAAAGATGCTTTGGCTTTGTGACGCTGAAGCTCGTCGAGGATGGTTTGCGCCCCCTCTGCGTAGCTGTGGCCGGTAAAAACAAGCGCAATTCGCTTGGAATCCTTCGGCCCGCGCACGATCCCCCCTTCCCGAACATCGCATGAGGATTTTTGTGGAGAGGCAGATTCGTTGCCTCTCGCACCCTCATAAGCAATGACAGAACTTGCTAATCCAATCGTCAGGGAGAGGCAGGCTGGCAGGCGTGTGATCAATGCCGCTGCGAATGCCAACAGAGCGCCGCGTGAGGGCACGCGGCCTACAAGCCAAAACCGGGGCTCCTGTAGGCCGGGTGCCCTCACCCGGCGTTCCGGTGTGTGGAGGAATTTATTGCAGCCTCTTCCGAAACAGCGCCCGCGTGGAAGGCTGCGCGAAAAAGCGCAGGCACAAACCCAATCCTCGTGCTGCGCTCCGCACCTGGGCATTATCTGCGGTGGAACCTGCTTTGAAAACTCGTGGGCGGGGTGATTGCCCCGGGGACGCCCGCATTGGGATCAATCACGTTCTCGTCCGGAAGCGTGCCTGGGGCGCCAGGCTGAGTTAAGTGTGTGACCGGCATCGGCGCGATCAGACCTTTCTGCACGTCCTCCGCTGTGTGCAAACGTTCAGCTTCCATGACGAGACCAAGCTCATCTCGGTTCAGGCCAACGAGCGCAGGATTGACTTCAGCCGTGTATTGCCCGCCTTGGGAGCCGGGTCCGCCGAGGTTGAGTGTCCTGCCGTCAAGTGATACCGAGGGCGCGATCAATCCAGCGGTGGCAGGATCCACCCCGCCATTTCCCACCGCCGCCCCGGGAGGATTGTACCCGGCTCCAGGGGTGCGCAAGGTGCGGCTCGGAATGGTGATGGGTTTCATGCCGCCTCCCTGCATGTAAGGGTTGGGCGGAGTGGCCGGAGTAAACCCAGTAGGCGAAGGCATGGCGCCCGGCATGGGAACGGGTGCACCCGCTGCCATGGGCGGAGCGTTCGTGCTGAAAACAAGCGTTTGCTCGACCCCGGCGTTAAGGACTTTGACCTTCTTCGCTATCTCGTCAATTTCCACGACTTCAACATCATCCTGCTTTTCTTTTTCGGTCAGGGTGTAATACCTTTCCTTTGGCGCTTCACCCGGTTTGGGCGGGCCCGAAGGCGGCGCTTTCATGAGGGCCTGTTTCTTCCCAAAAATGGTCATGATGCCAGTCAGGTAAAGCTTCGGCGGAGGCGGTTTGTTTGCTTCGGGATCGGGCGGTGGAGGAGGCGGCTTGAGCCTGAACACATTCATCTCGACGATCTTCTGGAACAGATCATCCGAGGGAACCGATGAGTCATCCGAGTTGGGAGCCATCGCAGGTGCCGCTGTTAACGGCTGTGGCATCGTGCGCGCCGCTTCCATGCGCTTTTGCAAAGCCGGTGCGGGTTGCTGTGAGCCAGGCTCTCGCTGTGCAGCGGCGAGAAACTCGGCTTTCGTTCTTTTGCCGGGAGCCTGGGGCGAAGGTGAGGCTTGACTCGGTTCAGGACCGGCCACAGCCGAATTGGCTCCGGCTGTAAGCATAAGCCCAGCCCCGAGCAGCGTAGTAAGCGCCTTTGCGCTATTTGTCATCATTTCAGGATAACAGCTTACCTAAGCAAACACCAGTAGAAAAAAGAAGTTGCGACGGCGAAAACGTGAAACACAAGTGAAACACACGTGAAACGTGAAACGTGAAGAAACCTGCAACATGCCGCAATTAACACCCAGTCTGGAGCCTTGGCGCTGGCGCTGTGCCTCCTCGTGGGGCGCTCTGGAGGTTTTCACGTTTCACGTTTCACTCATCACGTTTCACGTTTCACTCATCACGTTTCACGTTTCACTCATCACTTCTCCCTCACCTTCGCCGCCTCAATCAATTCCCAAAATTTCGGGTTTTGCTGCAAGGCCTCGTCCTCTTGCATTTTTAGCCCCGATCGGAAGAGAAAATCTTTCAGCGTGTGGCGGCTGAGGATGCGATGGACCACCACGCCCAGATCGTGCCGCTCGAAATAAACCCTGTAATCCCCCACACGAAACCGGTGGAGGGTGCGTCCGGCGCGCTCGAGTTTTCCGAACTGCCCGACATCCGTGGCCATCACCTGCTGCGGAAGGCCGCGAAAATCGCCCAGGATCTGGAGCTGAAGTTCCTTGGGCATCCGCGCCAACTCCGCCGCGCTGGTCGGGTTAAAAATAATCTGAAATGGCCGCATGGAAACACACCATACAACCGAGAGGTAATTTAATAGCAAGAATTAATTGGCTCGCTCCGGCATCGCAAAAGAGGTAGATTTCCGGGCTCGTTTTATGAGAGTTGTTTTCCAGAGCGCGTTCGAACCCCTGCATGCGCAAATGAAGCACCTTGCGTTGAATCACATAGGGTGCATTCGGCGGTTGTCAGCGGGCGACGGGGGGACGGAGCGCGGCATTCATGCCGCTTCATGCGCCGAACGCACGGAAACACCTGGGTTGCCAAGTCCGTTCATCGCGCTACGGATATTGAAGCGGCATAAATGCCGCGCTCCTGCACGGTGGTTGCATCAAGATGCCTCCAATCACGTTTCACGTTTCACGTTTCACGTTTCATCCCCCGCATGAGAAAGCCGTCCGTTCTGGTGATTTTCCTGACGGTCTTCATGGACCTGATCGGGTTCGGCATCGTGCTGGCCTTGCTGCCGCTCTACAGCCGGAACCTGGGCGCCGGCGCGTGGCTGATCGGGGCGATCCAGGCTTCATTCTCAGCTATGCAGTTCTTATTCGCGCCTGCGTGGGGCCGTTTGTCCGATCGGATTGGGCGCAGACCGGTCTTGCTGGTCAGCACAGCCGGCTCGGCTGTATCTTATGTAATATTAGCGATCGGCTGCGGCTTAAACGGTTCACTCGCGCTTTGGGTGGTGTTGGCCTCAAGGTTAGTTGCCGGCATTTGTGCAGCGAACATTACAGTGGCGCAGGCCTATATCGCAGACATTACTCCGCCCGCCGAGAGGTCGAAGCGAATGGGGTTGATTGGGATGGCCTTCGGGTTGGGGTTCGTTTTCGGGCCGCCCCTGGGCTCGCTGGGTATTCAACTGATCGGGGTAAGTGGTCCTGGGGTCCTGGCGGCGGGCTTTTGCACACTGAACTTTTTCCTGGCCCTGGCGATCCTGCCGGAGAGCTGGACGCCCAGCTCCGAACATGTGGCGCAAAGGCCGCGCTGGACCCAATGGACACACACGCTGGCACATCCGAAGATTGGCTTGCTGATACTGGTCTTCTTCCTTGCCACGTTCTGCTTTGCCTCATTCGAGACGACACTGGGGCTATTGATCAGCGACAATTTCCATCTGAACCGTGCCACGCAGCAGGACATGAAACTGAGTGGCTATCTGATTGCCTACTGCGGAATTGTCGGCGCCCTCGTGCAAGGCGGGCTGGTCGGGCGCTTGGTGAAGCGCAACGGCGAGGCGCGAGTCATCGCCAACAGCTTGTTTCTGCTGGCAGCCGCCCTGGCTCCGCTGCCCTTTATTCGAGGCTCAGGGGCGGGCGCGTGGCTGCTTCTGCTTTTTTTCCTGACTATTCTTGCTATAGGGTCGCAATTGACCCGGCCTCCGCTTTTTGGCCTCATTTCCATTCTGACCCCGGCGCACGAGCAGGGCGCGACCATAGGCGTGGCCCAAAGCGCCGGCAGTTTGGCGCGCATAGTTGGTCCGGTTTTCGGTTCGACCCTGCTGGCCTATCACCCCCGGGGAATGCCTTGGGCACGAGGGGCTTTGCCGTACCTGATTTGTGCCGCAGTCTCTTTGTGTACTGGTTTCCTGGTCGTCCGCCGCCTTTGTGCCGACCCCGCGCCTGCAGAACGCAATCCATTTAGCGAAACTCCAAATTCCAAACTCCAAACTCCATGATGGAGCGCGGACAGCCTTGTCCGCGCGATCCCAAGTTTGTGTTGTTGCGGATCTACCAAATCACGTATGCCGCGTTCTTCTGGGCTCTGGCAAGTGCATCCAGAGGCGCGGAGCCTGGTAATATTGGGACTTTTCCAGGGTTTGAGGTCTCCGTCACCGAACGACCCCGGGATGCGCCAAAGGTTGGACGCTTATTCGTTATACTTAGTCACACCAATTCGCCGGAACCGCGCCTCGCGCTGGGCCGCACCGACTCCGACGCTCCCTGGACACTCGCGAAAGACGTTCAGGATTTCAAAGCCGGGGATGTTGCGCTAATGGATGGACATTCCTTCGCGTTTCCAACCACGAACCTTCCCCCGGGCGAGTACTACGCGCAGGCTCTCTTTGATTCCAGCTCTGACATTCGCTCTCTCCAGGCCCCCGGTAACCTGTACAGCGCGCCACAAAAAGTTGGACCTGGAGAGAACCGCCTCGAACTGAATCGGCGATTTCACGACGAGGAGTTGCCCGCGCAGCGTGGGCCAGTCAGATTTATCAGACTTCAATCGGAACTGCTCAGCAAATTTCACCATCGCCCTATATTCCTTCGGGCCGGCGTCATATTGCCGCGAGATTACGAACGCGAATCCTCTCGCCGATATCCACTTTGGATCCGCATCGGCGGGCTGGGTGCGCGTTATGTTGCGGTGAATCGCCTCATGACGCCCGGTTCAGATTTCTCGAAAACCTGGCTGGCCGAGGACACGCCCCGTTTCATCCTGCTCCAACTCGATGGCGCCGGTCCTTATGGCGATCCCTATTACATAAATTCAGCAAATAACGGACCTTATGGTGATGCGCTTTTGAAAGAGCTGATCCCATACGTGGAAAAGCATTACCGCGCGATCCGGAAGCCCCAGGCCAGGGTGATGTCCGGAGTTTCCACGGGCGGATGGGTCTGTCTCGCGCTTCAAATTTTTTATCCGGATTTCTTCAATGGCGCGTGGGCGGGCTGCCCGGACCCTGTTGACTTCCGCGCACTTGAACGGATCAACATTTACTTAGACGAAAACGCTTTCATTGCTCCTGATGGCCGGGACCAGCCTAGCGAGCGCAACTTAAAAGGGGAAGTCATGCTTACCGTCCGCCGCGAAGTTGGCGTCGAAAACCTGCTTGGCCGACGCAATAGTTACACCCTTTCGGGCCAGCAATGGGGCGCATGGAACGCAGTGTTTGGACCACGCGGCGCGGACGGATTACCCGCACCGATTTGGCATCCCGAAACCGGGCAAATTGATCATCAGGTGGCTGAACAATGGCACAAATACGACCTTCGCGAGGTTCTGGAACGGAACTGGAAATCGCTCGAGCCTAAACTTCGCGGTAAATTGCACATCGCCTCCGGGGAAGCCGATCAGTTTTATCTCAATGAAGCCATGCACTTGCTGGATGAATTCTTCACGAGGGCCGAGCCGCCCTGGAAGGGAGTCATCATCTATGGACCCGGGAAAGGTCATGGTTGGTCAAATCTTTCTTTGAGGGAGATGCTTGGCGAGATGCAGGCGGCGGTGGAGCAGGAAAAGAAGACAAAGTGAAAGACAAAGTGAAAGACAAAGTGCAAAGGACCAAACACCGGGGCAGTCAAAATGGGAAGACGAGACACCTGCCCTACTTTTTCACAAATAGCGCCAGCGAAGCGGTATAGCCGTGCAGAAAGCTCTTCTCGCCCACTGGACCGATCTCGCCATTGCAAAAAAAGCCGGACAGACCCAGCGGCCCGAGCCGCTGCTGCACCATCCCGGCGTCGTGATTGGGCCGCCCGAAAAGGCCTTGCCCGCGGCCATTGCAACTGCACAGACAACCGCCATAAATCTGGGCGCCATGCAGTTTTTCTCGCGCCCGAGCCAGGAGTTCCTCGAGGTCCTGCGTCGCCGCGGCCCGCGAGCGCCGCTGAAATTGGACCGTCTGTCCTCGGCGCGGCAGCGCGCCCACCGCAATGCTGCCTGAGCGCGCATCGGCCCCGAGGAGATTGCGGATGAGGAAATCGCCGCGATGGAACTCATCCAAATATTCGTTCACCACCAGCCCAATGAATAAGTTGCCCCGGGCCTTCTTTTGATCGTCCGGCGCCAGTTTCCCAAAAGTCTCCGCCAGCACTTCATACGCCGGCCTGTTCCCGATTTCGTGGATGATGTTTTGTTCGACACGCGTGAGCGTCCACGTATCTCCAATGGGCGTGCAGCCTTGTGAAGTGACGCCAGCCAGCTTAACGGCCCCGCCAACTGAAATGGCCACACCGCCCTCCTCGAAGACCTCATCGTTCAGATACACCTGGGTTTGTTGCTCGGAAAAATCGCCGCTGGCCAAACCACCCATCACGGGCGCCGGCGAATACGCCTCATTCCAGCCTTTAAGCCATGTTTCGCTGTCCAGGTGAAAGGGATCAATGAACACCAGCCAACCGTTGGCCTGGCCGCGTTCAATACCCGTTTCCAACGGCCAGTAGCCGGGTCCGTTCGCCTCTTCAACCTCCTCCTGCACGAAATGGAACCCTTTCAGATCCGCCTCGGGCAGGGAATAGAGTCCCAGGACGAGCCCTGCATTCTGTTCCACTTCCTCTCCCTGCACGATCAAGCCCTGGCTTGAACAACCGGCCAAAAGTGGGATACGCGCGTGAACTCGAACGATCTCCAACACCTGGCTGGCGTGCGGGAAAAACTTCGGCGTCATGAACACCAGGCCCAGCGAAACCTGCGGCGCCTCAAGACGATTGCGCAACTCCTCGACCCAGCGCTGGATTGCGCCCTCGTCAAAGTCACCCTGCCAATGGCCGGCTATCGCAAATTCATTGCCCACCACCGCACCATAATCGCACCCGCCCGAATTGTAAATGCTGCTACAGCCTTTGGAGTGCTCCGGGAAGGACCGCTTACTTCTTCAACCCGGCAAAAATCCGGTCCGCTTCTTCCAGCGTCTCCTTCGAGCCGATATCAAACCAGAGGCCGGGCACTTTCCAGGTATAGACGGGCACACGCGGGTAGAGCCATTGGATAAGGCGGCCGGGTTGATCGGGATTGTTGCCCTCGCCCACATATTGCTCGATCAGCGGCAGAGTGGCACGCGGGTAGTAGTAAAGGGCGATTCCCGTAACTGTGCTCGACGGTTGCTTAGGTTTTTCCTCGAAGAAGGTGATGCGGCCATCGCCATCCAGGGTAATGGCATTGTATTTTTTGATCTGCTCCAGATCGCCGACGTCATAGACAGCCAATACCGGGTGGTTCTTCTCGCGGCAGAAGCGGCCAAAATCGCCCAGCGGTTCACTGAACAGATTGTCCCCGGCTACGATGATCAGGTCGTCCTGCACGTGCTGGGTCTTAAGAACGAAATGGATGTCGCCGATGGCGCCGCGCTTGTTGGTGTCGTCGGTCGAGCCATCGTTGACGATGGTAAAGCTGAGCTTGGCCTTGGTTGCCTGATAGCGATCAGCCCATTGTTGGAATTGATCGGCGAACTTGGCGTTGCTAACTACGTAGATGCGGTCCAGCCCGCCGATGGGAGCAATGTTGTCGAGGACGTATTCGATCATCGGCTTGCCGGCCACCGGCAGCAGCGGCTTGGGCCGAGTCAAAGTCAAGGGGTAAAGTCGCGTTGCATAACCGGCTGCCAGGATGATCACTTTCATGGGCCGTGGAAATTAGCTGATGCTGTTTAGGGTGTCGAGGAGGCAACTCCTTTTGGTTGGGATGGAAGCTTTCTGTCACTACCGGTATGCGAAAGCGGTCCCGATGTGATCGGGACCGCTATTGCTTTGATTGCCGAGCGCGCCGACGGTTCTAAGCGCACCCGCTTCATTCTTTTTGAGCCGAACTTGCACTGGCATCCTGTTCCTCTCCCAAGGTCTCGGTGGGATGCGCAAATGAAAGCGGCGGAATGCGCCGCACTCCAGACGCTTCGCGACTTCCAAGCCCGTCCTGCCCCACGAAGCGTTTGGACTGTAGGCCGAGAACCTGCCAAGGTGCCTTCCCTTAATCGCCCGCCAGATGTCCTGTACTGGCCTGCGCCCCGGGTGCTGCTACCGCAACCGTGAGATTTGGATTCAGCACGCTGCCGTCCGGCGCCACATAAAGAGGCGGAAAAATCAGGCCCTGCTGGAAAAAGATAACATAAACAGTGTGTCCGGCGCCGATCCCTTTGATGACACGATCGATTTCGGCTCCACCCACTTCGGCGCGGATCGTATTCTGGACAGTAGGAGGCAGAGCGCCAAAAGTTGCCCCGGAGGAGAGCAAGGGTTCATGATATGTCGTTCGATTTTCCGGCGCGGGTCTGTGTATGTGTCGCGCATGATGGTGGGAGGCGCAGCCTGTGAGAAAAAATATCGTGGTTGCAACAAGACAATATATGGCTTTCATAGATTTACGAAGAGTCCGTGGCCGC
The DNA here is from genome assembly GCA_003176045.1 of Verrucomicrobiota bacterium. Classification (GTDB taxonomy): domain Bacteria; phylum Verrucomicrobiota; class Verrucomicrobiia; order Limisphaerales; family UBA8199; genus PSRM01. The sequence continues at coordinate 67,297 of PSRM01000343.1, forward strand.
AGAGCAATCCACGGCCGCAGGTGTGAAGAATTTCAAACCACGAATGGACACGAATAGACACGAATCAATTCGTGTCCATTTGTGTCCATTCGTGGTTAATGGTTGAACTGTGGGTACGCGCCCGGGAGGCGCTGCGCCCGACAAAGGGAATTTACTTCGATGATCCCTGGACCTGGGTGCCGTCATCGGCAATACGCATGGTCGGGAACTTGTTTGAATCGGTAAAGGTGAAGCTATAAACGGTTTTGCCGTTCATATCCTCCTTATCAATACTGCTGATCTGGGCGGAAGGGACCTGCTGGCTCAAGGTATCCTTCACCGGTTGAGGCAGATCGGCGATCTTCACTCCGGTGGTTGGACCGTTGTTCAGGACAGCCGCTTGTTCGGTGCTGGCCGCACCGCCTTTGCTGTACTGTCCTTTCTCTTTTGAGCCGCCCATTCCTTCTTTGGAAGAGGAGCACCCGACGGCAATAGCCGCCACGATAGCTGCGCATAGAATTTGCTTTTTCATAATGGAATTTTCTCGTTTCCCTGAATCCTACTTGTCTCAACGCCAACCTCCCATGGGGCTATGTGCCCGCTCACCGGGGGAAAAGAACCCCAATTGTGGCGCGTCGTAAATGTACCGTTAGCCCGGACATTTCTCTCCGTGTGCGCCGGGTGAGGACACCCGGCCCAAAAGTCCACGGCGCTGTGCCTGTAGGCCGGGTGCCCTCACCCGGCGGCTTGGGCATGTGCTCCAGGCAGGTAACGGTACTTTCGAGATACGCCGCCAAATGGCAAACTCCTTTGCTTTGCGAATTCCCAGGCGTAGAATCCCGCAAGAGATAGGATTTATGAAACCAGTCATTTTCGTTTTGACGAGTAGCTTCTTTTGCATTCTGCTCACCGGCTGTTCGACTGTCCCGGTAACCGGCCGCCATGAGCTGAACGTCATCTCCTCCGACCAGGAGATGCAGCTCGGGCTGAGCAGCTTTGATCAGTTAAAAGCCAGCACACCCGTGAGTCATGACCCGGCGGCTAACGCCATGGTGCAGCGCGTGGCCAGCCGCATTGCCCATGTGGCCGGCAAGGACCTGCCGAATGCCAAATGGGAGTTTGTGGTGTTTGACAGCAAAGAGGCCAACGCCTTCTGCCTGCCGGGCGGCAAGATCGGCGTTTATAGCGGTATTCTTCCGATCGTGCAGACTGATGCCGGGTTGGCCACGGTAATCGGCCACGAGGTCGGCCACGCCGTCGCCCATCACGGAGCCGAGCGCATGACTGAGCAATTGGGCCTGGAAGAGCTGGCACATCTTGGCAGCTCGGTCGTTTCATCGAATTACCAGAAGGCGGCCCTGACCGCATTTGGTGTTGGCTCGAAAGTTGGCCTCGAACTGCCTCACAGCCGCAAACAGGAGTCCGAGGCCGATCACATCGGATTGATGTACATGGCCCGGGCCGGCTATGACCCAAAGGAAGCCGTTTCCTTCTGGCAACGATTCGCTGAGTACAACAAACAGGCCAGCGGTAGCCAGCAAAGCAGTCGCTTCACCTCATACCTGTCAGGTTTTCTGCGCACGCATCCAACCGACGAAGTGCGCATCCAGCAACTTCAAGCCCTGCTGCCGAAGGCGCAAGCTGAGTTCACCAACAAACCCGCTCAATAGGCCACCACCTATCCGTCTCAATTCCAATGAATGTCCTTGTAACAGGCGGGGCGGGTTACATCGGTTCGGTTTGCGCCGAACTGCTGCTCGATGAAGGACACAAAATTACTGTTTACGACGATCTCTCGGAGGGCCATCGCTCTGCTGTAGATCAACGCGCACGCTTCATCCTCGGTCGGCCAGAGGAGCCTGGCGACATTCTTAAGGCCGTGGAAACGGCGCGGCCCGAGGCCATCGTGCATTTCGCTGCCAGCGCGCTTGTTGGCGAGTCCATGAGCAATCCCGGCAAGTATTTCCGGAACAACGTGGCAAACGGGCTGAAATTATTGGAAGCCGCGGTTTCTGTCGGGGTAAAGAAGTTCGTCTTCAGCTCCACATGTGCCACTTACGGTCCGCCCGACCGGATTCCCATGACCGAGGACTTGCCGCAACGGCCAATCAATCCCTACGGCGAATCCAAGCTGATGTTCGAACGGATGCTTCATTGGTACCACGAGCTTAAAGGCTTGGAGTTTGTCGCGTTCCGTTACTTCAATGCCGCCGGGGCTACTGAGAAATTCGGAGAACATCATCGAACCGAGACCCACTTGATTCCAAATGTGCTTCAAGTGGCCCTCGGCCAGGCGCCACGTTGTGAGATATTCGGAACCGATTACCCCACACCGGACGGCACCTGCATCCGCGATTACATTCATGTATCCGATCTGGCCCAGGCGCATGTTCTGGCCGTGGCGCCGGGAAAACATGGTTTCTACAACCTTGGAAACGGCAACGGCTACTCCGTGCGCGAGGTCATTCGCACTTGTGAACAAGTCTCCGGGCACAAAATCCCGACCGTGGAAAAACCTCGGCGCCCAGGCGATCCGCCCCGCCTGGTAGCCTCAGCGGAAAAGGCAGTGCGCGAATTAGGTTGGAAACCGAGATTTCCGAAGCTGGAGGACATCGTGGCGACCGCCTGGGCTTGGCATGAGAAGCATCCGAAGGGGTACGCTGATTAGTTGAGGATTGTTTGCACCTTGCTCTGTTTCGAAAATGACGCTACTAATTGGGCATGGGAATGGCAGTATTTCCAGAATGGGTTAAATTCCAGCAAATGGTTTCCGAGCTGGCAGAGCGGCTTGGAGGGACTCTGAATGAGGCTAGTGCCCGCTCGATTCTCTCACTCAAACTGGAGGCGCCGACCGCCAAACGCCGGCGGACTTTGGCCGAAAAGGCGAACCAGGGCCTGCTTTCGGTGCAAGAGTTTGCTCAATATCAAACATACGCCCAATTGCTCGGCCTCTTAGCCATCCTCCAATCTAAAGCTCGGTTTTACCTTAAGGCCCGATAGGCTCTAGCGGGTTTCGCAAGAGCTGCATTTTGACAAACCGGCTCAGAAAAAGCAAAATGGGACTGTGAACGCAAGTGACCTCTGGGCGAGGCGGGTGAAAAAGCGACTTGAGCAAGCTGGCTTTAAGGTGCGTTTGCTTGATCCGACGAAAGCCGTTGCCAGGAAAAAGGCAGAACGCCTTCAGGACATAGAAATGATCGCTTCCGGAAAAGTAACGCCCGAGCAAATGCAGCGCCGGAATTCTCTTTTTGGTGGCCGCATAAAATCCGTTCGCATAGTGGAGTACGGAGGTCTGAACAGACCAATCGGGCGCTACAAGGGTAATTCGCGGTAATCTCCCGGGCGCATTTCCGCCACGATCTCTGCCACTTTAGCTACGTGCGGTTCCAATTCCGGCCAGTTTTGCTTGAGCAAAACCAATATTGCGATGGAATGGCCTGCCAATGCCTGCTGGTAACGGATATTTTGGTCAGTCGAGATTAGAAGTCCGAAACCCGCCGCTTCAGCCTTGGCGATAAGGTCCCCGTTTTCGAGACCTTGCCAACCCATTTCGACCGCCAAGGCCACACTATGCAAAACCAAGGCGCGCCGAAGAGGAGCGGGCACGCAGTGATCGAAAAGGATTCTCACGCAGCGGCGAGCACAGGCGCCTCATGCGGATAGCGTGAATGGTCGGCTACAAATTTCACGACGTCCCGGACCTGCTCTTCGCGGACTCCTGGATACCACTCCACGAACTGCTGGACGGTTGCGCCATGGGCAAGGTTCTCAAAAAGGGTGCTGATAGGAAGCCGAGTTCCTTTAAAGACCCAAGCCCCGCTGAGTTTCCCTGGGACGCTTTCGACTGCCGGACATTCTTGCCAATTAAGCACAGTCAAACCATAGCACATAGTTATTGGGCTGTCTCAACTCAAAAGCGCAGCGCGGGTGTCCTTATCCGGGGCTAGTTACAAAGTCGTAGGGCAGGCTTTCCAGGCCTGCCGGTTGCGGCGCTTTCCAGCGCCTCGAACCTGAAAGCCCGTGTTTCAGGGGGCTGAAAAGCCCCCTGAACCGGCAGGCTGGAAAGCCTGCCCTACAGTGGCGGACTTTGTC
>PSRM01000288.1 GCA_003176045.1 Verrucomicrobiota bacterium
CAAGCTGCGCTCGACTCGCCCAACAGAGTTGGGCGCTCCTATCGTCCAGCCGCCGTCACTGAGCGGATACTAAATCTCTAAACCTCCGTTGTCTCATTGGAATTCCGCGCTCGCTTGGAGTATGTTACTCGCCGGAGATCTCCTATGACACGCAAATACAAATATCTCATTATTGGCGGCGGGATGACGGCGGATGCGGCGGTGAGCGGGATTCGCGAGTTGGACCCGGCCGGTGACATTGGGCTTATCAGCGCAGAAGCCGATCCGCCGTATGACAGGCCGCCGCTCACAAAAGGGCTCTGGAAAGACAAACCGCTCGAGAGTATCTGGCGCAAAACGAAGGAGCGGAAGGCTGAACTGCATCTCGGGCGCACAGTGAAGGCGCTCGACCCGAAACGGAAGGAGGTTAGGGACGAGCAACAGCAGGTTTATTCGTACGAAAAGCTCTTGCTGGCGAATGGCGGCTCGCCGCGGCGACTGCCGTTTGATGATGAGGGCGTCATCTATTTTCGTACGGTTGAGGATTATCGCCGGCTTCGGGAGCTGGCCAATAATGGGAAACGCTTTGCGGTGATTGGCGGCGGGTTTATAGGATCGGAAATCGCCGCCGCGCTGGCGACGAATGGCAAAGAGGTGGTCATGGTTTTCCCGGGGCCCGGCATCTGCGCGCACATGTTTCCGAAGGATTTATGGGAGTTTGTGACCGATTATTATCGGCAGAAGGGCGTTCAGGTGCACCATGGCGAAACCGCCACCGGACTGGAGCGCAGAGGTGAGCGTTTGGTCCTGAGGACAAAAAGCCAGCGCGAGTTCGAGGTTGATGCCGTGATTGCGGGCATCGGCATCCAGGCAAACGTGGATCTGGCGAAGATGGCCGGGTTGCAAACAAGCGATGGCATCGTGGTGGACGATTTGTTACGCACGAACCAGCCCGACATTTACGCTGCTGGCGACGTTGCGTTCTTTAAGAATGACGCACTCGAAAAGCGCCTGCGCGTTGAACATGAGGACAATGCCAACACCATGGGACGCCTGGCGGGGCGGAACATGGCCGGCGCGGATGAACCATACCACCATCTGCCTTTTTTCTATTCGGATCTTTTCGATCTGGGATACGAAGCGGTCGGGGAAGTGGATTCCCGGCTAAACGTCCTGGCCGAGTGGAAGGAACCGTATCGGGAAGGCGTCGTTTATTACCAAAAGGAAGGGCGAGTCCGGGGGGTGTTGCTGTGGAATGTGTGGGGGCAGGTAGATGCGGCGCGGGAGTTGATTGCAGGGAAAAAGACATTTGGCGCTGAGGAGTTGAAACACAAGTTACCCAAAGCGGCGTGACTGTGGAATTCGAAGCTTGCAGGGAATAGGAAGTTCTGGCATTAATTACTCTTACAAAGGAATACCCGTTATGGGTGCGAATTTGCAGAACATAGGTCCGGAACACGGCAAGAGTGGAGTCCCGCCATTTATGAGCTTCGCCTCGAATATCGCGGGCGACAAATCCAAAGCGCCCCGGGATATCAGCCGAAGGATTCTGGAGGTAAGCTCACGGGTTTTTGAAAACCAGGTGAGAATCCAGCGCAATATAGCAAGAGTCGAAGAAACCAAAACCGCGGCGGAGAACAGAGATGCGGCCATTAAGAGAACCCGAGTGCGGAACCGGCTGGTGCGGGGTCGGAAGCTGAGGTAAGGAGGCTTCGCAGTCGCTTATTGGCTTAGCAAGGCAAGTGTTCGATTTTAGATGCGGACAATGGGATAAGGAACTCCAACCGCTTGGCGCCTCAACTTTGCGTCTTTGCGTTAATCGTGCTAAGAACCTCTCCTAATTGTCAGATGCCCGGCGCGGGGGCTGTGCGTGGGCGTTTCTGATAGCGGCTCTAAGATTTTCCAGCATCACCGGTTTGGTGATAAGGAAATCCACACAGTCCAGGCCAGTGTTGGAGGATTCGTACATCGCAGGGTATGCGGTAATCATTCCGATCGGCTGCTCCGGGCGAAGGGCCTTGATGGCGGCAGCCAGTTGGTCGCCTTTCATGCCAGGCATACAATAGTCAGTGAGGATGAGGTCGAATTGGACTGATTCGAGCATGGCCAATGCTTCAGTCCCGCTTGCGGCGGTCCAGACACTATATCCGTCAACCTCGAGCAGGCTCTTCAAGACTTCACGAACCGAAGGCTCGTCGTCCACAACCAGGATTCGCAGTGCTTGAGTCGCGGTGGTGGTCATCTTCCGCTAGCATCAGGCTTGCGCAGCAGTCAGACAGTTTTGAACGGCCTGAAGCAAAGCAGGCGGACGCAAAGGTTGGCGGATGCAGCCAGGTTGGTCTCCCGATTTCGCGCGGGGATCGAGAACGAAGAGCGCTTTGAGCTGGGGCCTCGACTGGCGAAGCTGTTCAAGCAATGCTTGCCCCGTTGCGCCATCCGGGAAATTGGAGTCGGTCAGCAGTAAATCAACCTTCGATGCCTGACCTTGCCACAGCAGGAGAGCCGTGGAGCCAGAGTCCGCTTCGATTACCCGATAGTTGTTCCAATCCAGGGCGCAGCGGGCCAGGTCGCGCGCTCGGCTGTCCGAGAGGACGAGCAGGATGGTCCCTTTCACCGATGCTGTTGCCGCCGACGCGCCTGTCTTTGTCAGATCAGGCGCATCGGTGGAACACGGGAGATAGATACGGAATTCAGTCCCCACCCCCACCTCGCTGGTGAACTCGATCCATCCCGACATCTGCCTGACAGCGCCGTAAACCCCGGCCATGCCGAGGCCGACAGTGGTGCCGGTGTTTTTCGTTGTAAAAAATGGCTCGAAAAGATGAGCCTGAGCCTCGGGCTTCATGCCGCAGCCGGTATCGCCGATTTTCAGGCAGACATAAGGCCCCGGCTTGAGTACCTGAAGCTGCGCTTGCATTTCGCTGATGTCAACAGCTTTTGTGCTGAGCGTGAGTGTGCCGCGATCGGCCATGGCTTCGCGGGCGTTGAGAGCCAGGTTCGCCATGATTTGCTCGACCAGTTGGCGATCGGCCAGCACAGGACTCAGATTGGGATCGAGGTTTGTTTGTAGAACGATCTGCCCCACGGGATGACCAACCAGTGTCGGGCTCAATTTCTGGATCAGCGCGTTCAAGGCCAGGGGTTCGATACGCAAGCGTTGCCGGCCACCGGCGGCCAGGAGTTGCTGGTTGACGCCGGCGGCGCGAGTCACCGCCGCCGAGACCTGCTCCAGACGCGCGGCCGAGATGGGGTCCTGGGGCTTTTCCTCGAGCAGTGAGACCTGGCCGGCAATGATTGTCAGGATATTGTTAAAATGGTGGGCAACACCCGCCGCCACGTGGCCGACCGCCTCCATTCTTTGGAGCTGGCGTGATCCGGCCTCGCGCCGGCGCTGCTCAGTGACATCGCTCGCCAGCATCAACCTGGCTGAACAATTGCCGTACTTGAAATCCACGGCGGTGATCTCGACATCAATCATGGTCCGATCTTTGCGGATGTGCTGCCAAAGCCCGCGCCGTTCGGCGCCCGCGCATGGCTTGCTGCTATCCTCCAGAAAGGCGCTCGCCGCCGAGGCAGGCACGAGATCGCGGGCGGTCATGGCAAGGAACTCCTGCTCGGTGAATCCGTATTGTCGTATGGCCGCATCGTTGACCGCCAGGAACCTGCAGGAACGATGGTCAAAAATGCACATTGGCAACGGATTTTGGCCGAAGAGAAAGCGATACTGGGCCTCTGACTCCTGCGCTGCCTTCTGGTTTTTCTCGCAGCGCGCAACTTCGGCGCGCAGGTGTTCGTTGGTTTTTACGAGATCGGCGGTCCGCTCCTGGAACCGCGTCTCGCAGTCCGTGAGCATCCTGTCCGCATTGCTGGAGGCCTGGCCGCGCTCCCGAACCAACGTCTCCCCATGGGCCAGGCCCACAAGTAACAGCAGTGATCCCACGACATAAATGGTATCCGGCATGACACCGGAGAACGGCCCCGCGGCAACGGGCCTTAAAGGATTGAAAACATGAAGCAATGCCAGGCAGGCAAAGGTGAGCACCACCAGCCAACCGATGTTTTTGGTTCCAAAACGCCGGACCAGGCGAAAAGCGTAGGCCGGCACAGTCAATTGAACTGTGCCAGCAATGAGAGAAAAAGTCATAAGAAACAACCTCCGCGGTGCCCGTGGGGTGAAGTGCTGCGAACTGTCAGCTTTTGGGGCATGCCGCGGCTTGTTTTGGGACACGCTTCAAACAGCCTTGGTTTCAGGCACCTGGTTTTTCGGCTGCTTTCAGACACTGACACTCGCACTGAGCAACGCTGAGCAATGGACGTACCAAGCGGCGAACGTCAGAGACGGGAGATGGGGGATTACCTCGTCCTCGGACTTGTCCTCGTCCTCGTCCTCGGACTTGTCATCTCCCATCCCTCCCGCTCTGGTTTTCTTTTGGTGATAAATAGAGGGACAACGAAGCGTATAGGCCTGCGAAGATTACTCTCCGCAACGTTCCGCGTCCCTCCGATTTAGGTTCGGCATGCGCCTCGGAGCCTGCCAGTCGCCTGTTCAGGCGACAGTGCCCGGGAGCGCGCAGAGCCATGCCCGCGTGGTTGAAGTTCGTGCTCTCGCGGGCAGGGACGCCCTCACTCCCGGGACTGCGGCAACCAGGTGTCGCCTGCAAAGGCGACTAGCTGAGCCCGCTGCGCGGTGGATAGTACGACAGGCGGCAGCAGGGGTTGGCTGAGGCCACCCTCCGCTGACCAGCAAGCTACCAGCAGCATATGGTAAGTAAAAGCAAACCGGGATTAGAGGCCAATACGGGAATAATAAGCGCCTTTGCGAGACCGATCACGACTGGGGCTCTCACGGTTGTTCGAACAAGTGATCCGCAGGACCCTTTGGTCTTCCCCCGCCTGCGCGGGACCTACGGTAACAGGCCGACAGAGTCGCGCCGGACCCAGGATTCCCCAGAATTCATTCAAAACACAACGGCCAGGCTTCTGATCTGTATCCTCGGGGCGGTTAGCCTGGCAGCAGGCTACCTGTTCTTGGCAAAGCTCACAAGCTTATGGCCCTTTTCGCCATATTGACAATGCCATGAAACCAAAGCACGAACTTGATCGAGGTCGCCGCCAAAGACGGTCGCAGCCTCGCGCAACTGTGTATCCGAGGAGCGTCCTGGTTCCGATTAACTTTTCGGCAGAGTCAAGAAACGCACTTAAGTATGCAGAAACCTTAGCGCGCCCCGGGCGAGCGCTCCTGGTCCTGCTGCACGTTGTAGAACCGGAGATTCAACAGTTTGATTTCGGCTACGGCGACGTGACAAGGCAGTCTCCAAACCTCGATACCCTTAAAAACGCCCGGGTTAAGTTGGACGCGCTAACGAAGCGTCTGGCTGGCAACGACCCGCAGCCGCTTGGCCTGGTGCGCGTCGGCGCTGTTCAGGCCGGCATCCTCGGAGCGGCGAGAGATCTCAGGACGGACCTCATTGTGATTGGCGTCGGAGGAACCGGTGTCCCCTGCAAAGACAGCGGAGGCACGGTCGAGGCGATCGTTCGCAACGCGCCGTGTCCGGTGCTCGTGGTAAGGAACAGGGCATCCGCCCCACATCCCGTGCAAACCAATCGTCACTTATGAACACAAAGGAGTTGTTAATTACGGGAGCCGAGCGGGAAACCGGCCCGGCGCACGCACGAACCGTCGAACGCATCATTTCCAATCATCCATTCCTCGAAGACATGAGCCCGCATCAACTGCGCTTATTGAGCGACTGCGCGATACCGGAACATTTCGGGGCGAACGAGATAATCTTCCGTGAAGGGGACCCCGCCAACCGCTTTTACCTGCTCCAAAAGGGCCAGGTCGCGCTGGAGTCTTATGTGCCCGATAAGGGCAGGGTCTGCGTGGAGACGATTGGCGCAGGAGAGGTCCTGGGCTGGTCGTGGCTATTCCCTCCGTATCTTTGGCATTTCGATGCGCGCGCGATCGAGCCAACGGATGCCGTGTTCATTTACGGCATACCACTCCGGGACGAATGTGAATTAGATCACGAATTGGGGTACGAACTAACCAAACGGATGGCAGCAGTCATGATGAGGCGCCTGCAACGAAGCAGGAGGCAACTTCTCGAAAACCCAATATGCCTCTCGCCAAATAATCGAACATGAGATTTTGCTTACCTTTGCAAAGGGACGTATCGAATTTGCTAACAAGAAAGGAATTATTATGAGAATCAAACCAACGACAAAGACCGGCGGAGTGCTCCTCGAGTTAGGTCCTGAGGAGGCGCAAATTCCGGCACAGTCGCTTGAGACGGCAAGGGCGTTCAAACTCCAAAAAATCCTCGTGCCGGTGGATTTTTCGGACTGTTCCAAAAAGGCGCTCCATTACGCAATTCCGTTCGCCAGGCAGTTTGGAGCCGAATTAAAACTGCTGCATGTGCTGGCGCCCTACCCCGCGGTCCCGGAAATGGCGCCGTACGATTTTGATGATATTCACGACTGCCGGGAGGAATTGAACCGGCTGCAAAAGGAAATTGAAGGTGAGGTGCGCTCCACCACGGGTCTGCGGAAGGGCCTGCCGCATATGGAGATCGCCGCAGCCGCGCGTGAGTTTGGCGCGGACCTGATCATCATCTCAACCCACGGCAGAAAGGGCTTCAGCCGCATGCTCCTGGGCAGCACCACGGAGAAGGTGGTGCGGCATGCGCCCTGCCCGGTTCTGATTGTGCGGGAATGTGAACACGAGTTTGTGCCCAGCGGAAAATGAACTCACCCTTTAGAATCGAGCAATGCCTGAGCTTCATTAACGCTCAGATGAACAATGGCAAGCCCGCGCACGACCTGGAGCCCGATGCACGGATTCGCGCGGTAACAATCTCACGGCAGGCGGGTTGCGGTGCGATGGCAGTGGCCCAAAAGCTGGCAGATTACCTGCAGGCTCGGACGCCGGAGCGGGAAGCGCCGTGGACAGTGTTCGACAAGAACCTCGTGGAGAGAGTGCTGGAGGATCATCATTTGCCGCAGAGACTGGCCAAATTCATGGCGGAGAATTGGAACTCGCAAATCAATGACACACTGGATGAATTGTTCGCATGACGACGAAGAAGGCGTCCAGGCACAGGAGTCACACCTGATCAGGCTCTATATGGAACTTACTGGAGCCTGCGAGTCGGTGGCCCGTGGCGTGTTCATGCATGTCTGCTGCCGAGAAAAGCGGCAGAATCCTGCGCCAGGAATGTGGAACCAATACGCCTCTTTCGCCGATCAAGCGAACACGACGTCACAAGTGATGCATGAAACCGACCAATATCGGGCAATCGGCGAAAACCGCATCTCTGGTGAACCGTCCGCGTTGGACCTCGGCGGCACCGCGCTGCCAGTCACGATATAGCGCGCCGGGTGCGAGGATCAGAACCCCACCTGCGCAGGACGGGGCATTGCCCGGCCTCACGCCGAGGACAGATCGGCGGCAACACCGCAGGCGACACGAGGATCAGCTTAAAGAACTCATCGAGTACTCGCATCACCAGTGAGACACGGTCCACGACTTCCAGCTTGTGATGCAGCCGCTGGACATGTGTATGAACGGTATGGGCTGAAATGCCCAGATCGCTTGCGATTGCCATTTCTTTGCGATCGTTAAAAACGCTGCGAACAATCTGAAGCTCGCGGCGGGTCAGTCTAAGGCTTTTGCCAAGGGCGCTCCATGCGGCGTCAGAAAAGACGGCGGGCCCTGATACCAGCTTGTTCGGATTCGATTCTTGTTGTCGTTGCTTACGCATTGGTGCTCGGTGCATTGCTGGTGGTGAGAGGGTGTTCAATCCTTCAACCAGCGGAAGAAATGTGGCGCAGAACCCAGTTGGCGGCTTCGCATAAATTGTCAAAAGCTTTACTTCTATTGGCCTGCGTGCAGTGTCGCCTGGACAGGCGACTATTAAATCCTGCGAGTTAATCCAACTTCAGTGGAGAGTTGGACGTGCTGCGTGCGGGTGAGGAGGTGGCGCTGACGTGCCGCTCGTTTGGAAGGTTAGTTCCGAGAATGGGGATGAGCAGCAAGGCGACTCCAAGGATTGCTGTTCACACTGCGGGGATAGCAGGTCCCGGAGGCCGTCGGCTTTGGCTCGCGGCGTAATTCGGCCAAGGTCTGGCGGGCCTCCGGGCGGGGGGCGAAGGAATGCCTCCAACCGAACCGGAGGGAATGCTGATGATAACTAACGGAGTCGAGACTCAGTTGGCAAAACACCCTTTTCTTGCCGGCGTTGGCCCGGAGCACCAAGCGCTCTTGGCCGGCTGCGCTTCAACCCGTCGCTTCGCCTCTCAGCAGGCAATTTTCCAGGAAGGAGGAGAAGCCGACCATTTTTA
>PSRM01000013.1 GCA_003176045.1 Verrucomicrobiota bacterium
ACCTGGCTGGTAAAGGTAAAGGTATTGGACCCGCTGACAATTGGAACGTAGGCGTACCAGATCGTGTGAGAGGGTGCAAAGCCGCAGTGAGGTGGCTCGCCGGTCTGCGCGGCACCACCGCAATTGCCATCCGTGAAGGCGCCGGTGTACCCGCTGACAAAGCTGGGATCATGCTCGATGTTGGGATCCGGCGGGGTGAGATTGGCCGCGTCCTGAAGTTTGGTTTGTCCGCTGACGAGGGCCGGGTTGCCGATAAAGCCGGGCCCGGCTTCCAGGATCATGACATGGGCAGAGGAGGAAAGGGAGCTATCGCCCGTCTGGTGATCGGTTACCACCACGCTATAAAAGCCAACATGATATTGGTCGAGGTTGCTGATCGTCAGGCTTGAACATGCAGGTCCGTTGCTCTGCGTCAGACTGGGGTCAGAGGGAAAGACCGGCTGACCATCCAGACGCCACTGGTAATCGAAGGTACTGTTAGGCTGCACGCAGACGGAAAGGGTCGCGGTTGTGCCTGGAGGCACGGTCTGGGCAGTCGGCTGTGAAACAATCACAGGCGCCTGGTGGGTCACAAGTTCATTCCAACTCAGCTCAATGTCGCCTGTGTCTCCGTGGTAGCCGCTCACCTGAATATAGTAGGTAATGCCATTGGTGGCGTTGAAACTTAGAGAGCTGCAAAGGAATGGGGCGCTATCGTCGTCCACGGCCACCAGGGTTAAAGCACCCACGCTGCTGCCGGTATAAATGGCCAGAACGGTGTCGAGTCCGCTGCCGATGGTGTCGAAATGCGCTATTCCGTTGGCCTGGGGAGTCCACTTCAGCCATACCGAAGCCCCGATCGGAATGAAGCCGGGATCGCCCGGTTCACCGCTGCTGGACTCGAGGGTCGCATTAATATTGCTGCCGAAGCCCGAGCCGCCCAAAACCGGGAGGAGGACGCCTGCGTTCGCGAACGTGTCGTTGAATGGCAGCATGTTCACGTTGGAAAGGGAGAGGCTGACGATGGCGCTGTTGGTAATGCCGATGCTGTTATTGACTACGACACTATAGGCGCCGGCATTGGTGAACTGGACCGGGTTGATGGTCAGGGTGCTGGCGGTGGCCCCGGCAATCGGATTAGCATTCAGCAACCATTGATAGTAGAGCGGCTGGCTGCCGGTAGCGCCCACGGTGAAGGAGGCTGCGCCGCCCAGCCCAACGGTCACGCTTGTGGGCTGGCTGATGATGGTCGGCGCGGCGGGAACATCCACGGGCGTGCCGTTGGTGCCGCCATTGGGCGCAATCCAGACCGATTCGCCGACGGCCACTGTCGGGGCCGTGCCACCGCTCCAGCTCGTTCCGTCAAAGGTATAAACCGAGTAGCTGGAGTTGGTCCATCTGTAGAGCTTTGCGCCCGCGATTGGGTCGAAGCCGGTAATATCTTTATAATGGGCCACATCATTGGTCTGGCGGCTCAGGAGATAAGCGACGTTGTTGGGGATGGAAACCGGGGAGACAGTGGTTTGAGGCGTACCGGTCAAAACGAGGTTGAAATTGGTGGGGCTGGCTAAGAATGCGCCTTCCCCAGGGCTGAGGGAGAGATTGCCGGGCGCCCAGCCACTCCCCGAGGAGAATGTGGCCTGGACCCAGACGCCTGCGGAATTGACGTACTTGGATAAGACGGTTCCGTTCGGCACAGCCGGCATGATTTCATTGAGCGTGTTGCCGCCCTGGTTCAGTTGGTTGGCGATGAGGTTTTTGCCGGTATGAATGGCGATAGTGTAAGAAGGCGGTGGCGGCGGCGGCTGGAATGGGATGACGGTCAGCGTGGCGGTGGTACTGTTCGTAGTCTCAGCAGGGCTGCTGACAGATGCAAAGTAAGCGCCGGCGTTGTTGGATTGAGCGTTGGCGATGGTGTAGGCGCTGCCGGTGGCTCCGGCGATGCTATTGCCGTCCTGGTACCATTGATAGGAGAGCGGGGCGGAACTGATGGCCACTACCTGGAAAGTTGCCGAGCTACCCTGATTGACCTGGGCGCTGGCTGGTTCCTGCAGGACGGTGATATGGGTGAAGACCGCCAGCGTGACCTGCGGAGAGTTTGTTGAGCCAAAGTCATTGGAGACGACCACATCGTAAGTTCCCACATTGCCGGCCCCAGCACTGGGGATGACAAGACTTGGGAGAGTGGCGCTTGCGCCGGGAAGAGGCACTCCGCCAAAACGCCATTGATAGCTGAGCGGAGCAGTTCCCGTGGCCGCCACATTGAAAGTGGCGGTCGTGCCAATGTTCACAGCCAGGTTGGTCGGCAGCAGTGTCAGGCCGGGCGGCGAGCCGACTCTGAGGGTGGCCGCAGCGCTGATGGCCGAGCCATTGGTATCCTGAACCTGGACCTGGTAACTGCCGGCGTTCACATCCTGCGCATTGGTGATGACGAGGGTTGAGGCTGTCTGGCCTGGGAGGTTCGTGCTATTCAATATCCATTGATAGGAGAAAGGAGGCGTGCCGATCACATTGGCGTTGAAATTTGTTGTCGAACCGTAAGGGGCAGCGATGGAGGGAGGGGCGATCGTGACTGTAGGAGCGACGATAGGCTGGACGTATTGGCCGGCAAGACCGGCAGCGTAGAGGGTGTTGATCTCGTTGGTGTCGAGGGCGCGGTTGAACACGCTGATTTCGTCAACAACGCCCAGGACGTGATCAATTCCGAAAGGATTGCCGCCGATGGCCGTGCGCGGCAGCGGGATCGTGCCATTGGTCTGGTCCTGGAACGCGCCATTGGCGTACAGGGAGATGTTGCTGGGGCCCGCCACGAAAACTAAATGAGTCCAGGTATTGGTCGGAACGCTATAGTTAAAAGCGACATCCGAGACGCCGTAGCGAGTGATGCCGACCTTGCGGGTGAATGGGTATTGTTCGAGCTTGAGGGCGTACCCATTGGTACTGAAATTATTGCAAATCAGCGCGGCTGAATTGTTGGCGGCGTCCTGGCGATTGACCCAGAAAGAAGCGGTCCAGGGCGGCGGCAGGTTGGTGGTGCCGAGGTTGACGTAGCTGGTGACGCCATCAAATTTGAAGCCCAAACCAACTTCTCCCGGAGCATAGGAGAGGTTGCCGACGGGACTGCCATTGTGCGAATCGGCCATATCTCGGGCGTTGCCCTCAGCCGGCCACCAGTCCACCAGCCCGGGCGGGGCCTGGACAGCGCCGTTGCTATTGGTGACCGGCCCGACCACGGACAAAGCGGCCTGGACGTTGGTTGAACCTAAGGGGTTGGCTACGACCACGCGGTAGTAGCCCGCATTTGTAACCTGCACATTGCTGAGCGAAAGGGCGGATAAGGTTGCTCCTGCGATGTCAACGCCATCGAAGGACCACTGGTAAGTTAGAGTCGGGCTGCCACCGGCAGTCACCCTGAAAGTCACGTTTGTGCCGACTGACACCGTTTGCGTGGCCGGATTCCCAGTGACGAACGGGTCGCGCACAGTTAAGGTGGCAATGGCACTGTTAGTCGAACCGTAAGCGCTGGAGACAAGCACTTGATAACTGCCCGCATCGGTGACTTGAGCGTTGGTGATTGTAAGATTTGCCGGTGAGACACTTAAACTGGCCACATTGGTTCCGTTGTGCATCCACTGGTATGCCAAAGGGCCTGTGCCGGAGGCAGTAACCGAAAACGTGGTATTCGCTCCCTCGTTCACAGTTCGGCTGGTCGGTTGAGTGAGGATGAAAGGAGCAGTACCTACGGTCAGAGAGTAAGCCTGGTTGACGTAGCAGCCGTTGGTGAAAGCCGCCGTGACGACGAAGTTGCTGGTTCCGGCAGTGGTGGGTGTTCCGGTTAGAGAGACTCCGTTTGAGAGGGTAATGCCTGCAGGCAAGGTCCCGTTTGTGATCAGGAGGGTGTAAGAGCCGCCGCCGCTACTGGCCGAGAGGGGCTGGTTGTAGGGGACTCCGACAGTGGCCGGCGGCAGAGTAGCGGGCGAAATCAGCAGGGAGGAGTTGCTGATGACCGTGGAGCAGGTCGAGGAGCTGGTCGAGACCTGACCGCACAGGCCGTTGGCCGAGACCGTGAGGAACGCGATATAGGTGCCGCAGCCTGTAACCGGGAGTGTTAGCGCGGGGATACCCAAAGAGCTTTGGGCGGGGATGCTGGCAAGGGTGGTGTTTGCACTTAGCAGGAGCCCAGTAGCTACGTTCGTCGCCGTGGCCGTTACGAGGACATTGGTCACAGCAGCCAGGCTGCAATTGTTTACCGAGCCCGCTATGGAGTATGACGCGGTTGCCATATCCACCGTCGAAGGGGCGCAGGTCGGGCTGACGGCGAGGCACGGCTGGCAAGTTACCGTGAGCGTGTAATTGCGGCCCACCAGGCAGGTGGTGTTGGTATCGGTGGCGATGACTGTGAAGTTATAGCTGCCCGGCATGCCAACCGACCCGTTCAAGCCACCTGAGCTGGAAAGAGTTAATCCACTGGGCAGGTTTGTCGCACTGAACGAGTAGGAGCCTGAGCCGCCCGAAGCCGTAAAAGTGAGATTATAAGGCGAGCCGGCGACGGCAGGCGGCAGAACATTATTCGTGGGGCTAAGTGTGATGCTGCCGCTGCCGCAGTTGAGGTTTATCGTATAGCTGTTCGTTCCAGAACAACCATTGATATCGGTCGCCCTGACAATTACCGGGTAGGCTCCAGGCACTGCTTGCGGAATCCCACTCAGCACGGCTGTGTTGGTGACCGAGTTGGTGAAGGTGATGCCCGAGGGGAGCTGCGACCCGGAAAGCAGCGAGAAAGTGTAGGGTGCGGCGCCACCGCTGCCGGTGACGGTCCGGGAGTATGAACTGCCGTTGACAGCAGAGCCCGGAAGGGTTGGTGGGTTCAGCGTGACGGTGGGGCAGGAGACGGTCAGGGCCGCAGGCGTGCTGTTGGTCGAGCCGTAAGCGTTACTGACCCTGACCTGATAGCTGCCCTGGTCGCTAAAGAGCAGATTGGCAATCGACAGAGTATTGCTGGTGGAGCCTGAGATGCGCGTATTGTCAACGAGGTTCGTCCCATTGAATTGCCATTGGAAAGTTAAAGGTGAGGAACCCGAGGCTTGCACGCTGAAAGAGGCGCTTGCGCCCACGTTCGCCGTAACGTTGTTCGGTTGAGCATCAATCGAAGGAGGTCCGACTTGAAACCACGGGACGGGAGTATTTGTAAACAGGGGGCAGGCAGACCAGGTAGCAGTCAGGCCGTGGCCGGTCAAGTCGGTGGAACTCGTGCCGGAACCTTCGTCGAAACGCCAGTAGGCCTGCAGCCCCGGCTCGGTCCCTGTCAAGACCTGGTTTTTGTTGGCCTGAATCTGGGCCTGGCTGCGGGCCGTGCTCCAGATTCTGACCTCATCTATCCAACCATTCATATTCTCGGAAGGAAAACCGGTCTTGCCAATAAACAAGGAATTGCCTGGCTGATATAAGATCGGGAAATCGGGCGGGTAATTGGTGCCGCCCGCCAGATTGCCATCAGTGTAAATGGTGTAATTCGTCGGGGTAACGACGTAGGCGATGTGATGCCATTTGCCCGGCGTGAAGGTGAAGTTCGGGACATCAGCCGTGATAGTTATAAAATTGGAGCCATTGCCGATATCGCCATGGAGCAGGGTTCCATCCTTGATTTTGAAATCGAACCCATAGTTGTTGGTTTGACGTGAGCCGATGATGCCCAGCGCACCGCTAGTGGTGGCCGGATTGGCCCAGGCTTCGACAGTGAATGTCCCGGCCAGGGAGCCAGCCCCGGTGTTGACTGCGGCGTAGCAATTGGTTTGACCGCTGAACGCAAGGGCATAGTTGACCGAGTAAGGAATCGGGGCGGAGGACTGCACAAACGAAGGGCAGGACGACCAGGAAGCCGTAAGCCCGTTTCCAGTCAAATCCGTGGAGGTTGTGCCCGCATTTTCGTCGAAACGCCAATAAGCTTTCAGCCCGGGCTCAGAGCCGGTGAGCAGCGAGTTCATGCTGGCCAGAATCTGGGCCTGGCTGCGGGCGGTGCTCCAAATCCTGACCTCATCAATCTGGCCGTTCATGTTTTCGTTGGGAAAACCGGTCTGGCCAACAAACAAGGAATTGCCCGGTTGGTACAAGATCGGGAAATCCGCCGGGAAATTGGTGCCGCCCTTTGGATTGCCATCAATGTAAATGTTGTAATTAGTCGGGGTAACGACGTAGGCAATGTGATGCCATTGCCCCGGCGTGAAGGTGAACGCCGCATCGGCGGTAATGGTTATAAAATTCGAGCCATTGCCGATATCGCCATGAAGCAGGTTTCCATCCTTGATTTTGAAATCGAACCCATAGTTGTTCGTTTGACGCGAGCCGATGATTCCAAGCGGACCACTGGCTGTCGCCGGATTGACCCAACACTCCACGGTGAATGTGCCAGCCAGGGAGCCGGCACCGGTCGCTATAGAGGCAGAACAGTTGGTTTGGCCGTTGAACGCCAGGGCGTAGTTGGTCGAGGGGGCCGCCTTCGAGCTGGCACCAAGCAGCGCCCAAAGACAGGGAATGGTTAAAATAAAGGTTGGCCAGTGTAGGCTGTGCTTTTTCATCGTTTGAACTCCCAGATCAGATGGTCCCGCGTGATAACAGGTGAGATTGGGTGTTCTGTCGCACCCCCAATCGCCTCCATTCAATGCTTCTGACATACCGTTGTACTGCTTTCCATGCTATCTTCCCAGCAGGTACGCTCTCCGCCCCTGCGGCTCAATCGTTCGCGCCCAAATTCGGTGTAGCCGGAAATTCACGTAATTTGAACAAAATCCCCGATTCTTGTCAATCCTTTTTTTCGTAACGGAAAATAAAGGTTCAGGGCTTCAGCAGCGGGATGGTAGAGCGGCCTTTAGGCCGCTTCAAGGTCCTAGCTCGATGAATGGACTTGATTAGCCGAGCGCTTCCGTGCGTTCGGAGCGTGAAGCGGCATAAATGCCGCGCTCCTACACTGCGGACTTCGACGTTTGGATTTCGGATTTCGGGCTTCGGACCTTCGGGTGTCCGTACTTTTACGGTCTTGAATGTTTTGTCTTGATTTTGAATTTAAGTTCGGTATTCTAGCACTCAACGAAGCAACAATTTGGCGTGAGCCGCGAAACCAGGCCCATGCTCAGTGCATACGACAACAACATTGCTGGATAGTTTTTAGAGAGCGTCGGCGTTTTTGAAAGTGAGTTAAATCCATGAAGTACCCAAAGCAGAGGCGAGCCGTCAACTCGCCTGCCGCGCCGATCAGCGTAGCTGTTTTCATTCTTGCGGTCCTTTTCGCGCCGGCGTCATTGATGGCGCAAAACGCCGTCACTGGCGGCGGGATCAATTTTGCAGACCTGGGCGGCACCAATAACACACGCTATACGGGCAGCGTGGAAGGAGACTTCAATGTCACCGCGAACACAACCAATTGGTTCAGGGACATCACGGTGTATGGCGACCCGCCCCCTTCGATTTATGACGGCCCGACCAATTCTCCTGGGACGGCCATATTGACGATCTCGGACTCGAAGGGGCACTTTACTTTTTCATCCTTTGAATACTCCAGCAACAACGGCCAGAGTACGTACGATATCCAGGGTTTCCTGGGTTCGGTGCTGGAGTACGAAGAAACCGGCACACTAATCGCTTCGTTCCCGCCGAATTTTGGTTTTAATAGCCAAGGGATCGCCAATTCCACCGTGGAGATTGACGGTCTGCAAATCACAGTCATTCCTGGCAGCGGCGTCACCTCCATCAACCTGGACAACATCGGCGTGGCAACCATCCCGGAACCGGGGAGTTTGGGGCTGCTGGGGGCCGGCGTCGGGGTGATGATGGCGCTTGGCCGAGGGCGGCGACGGTAGCGGACGCTAGGGATGGTGGATGGTGGATGATGACGGGATGCTGGGGGCGCATGGCCCCTCTTCCAAGGACACTCTGTTCTATGAAGTTTACTTCGAGCATTGAACCACGCGGAGCGCACGCGACCAAGTTTGCGACAAAGTGAAAGACAAAGTGAAAGACAAAGTTCGAGTGGAATTGGGGCGCCTCTAACACTTGCCGACGCGACGGCAATTACGCCCGCGGTTCTGGCATCGGCTCGAGACCGGGCAGGAACAAATGAATCACAGCGAGCGCCAGGAGATAGGAGAAAGCGGCCATCACGAAGAGAATTAAATAATCGCCGTGCTTTTCCAGGATCGGACCAACTAACAGCGACAACAGCATCCCGCCCACGGCGCCTGCCATGCCGCCAATCCCAGTGACCGACCCTACTGCCTTGCGGGGGACGGTGTCGGACACGATGGTAAAAATGTTGGCTGAGAAACCCTGATGGGCAGCCGTCGCCAGTCCAATTAAAAGGACCGCAGGCCAGAGCGTGGCGGTTTTGGAAGCGAAGCTGATGGGCATAACCGCGATCGCGCAGAGGAGCATGGCGATCTTGCGTGCGGCATTGACGGTCCAACCGCGCTGGATCAGGCGTGAGGAGAGCCAGCCGCCGCCGATGCTACCGATTGCCGAAAGCGTGTAGATAACCAGGACCGGGAGTCCCATCTTGACTGGATCCACCGTTACATGAAATTGCTTGTTCAGAAAGGGCGGCACCCAAAACAAAAAAAACCACCACCACGGATCGGTCAGGAATTTGCCCAAAGCAAACCCCCAAGTTTGACGATGACTGAGCAGGCTGGACCAGGGATATTTCTGCGGCGGATCCGGCGGGTCGGAACGAATCAGATCCAGCTCGACTCGCGACACCGTGGGGTGGTGTTCCGGCGAACGGTAGAGCGGCCACCAAAGAAAGACCCAAACCAGGCCTACGGCGCCAGTGGCATAAAAGGCCGCTTGCCAACCCCAGACCTGAAAAAGCCACGGAACCAGCACCGGCGCGACGAGCGCTCCGACGTTGGCGCCCGAATTGAGCAGGCCGGTGGCCAGTGCACGCTCTTTTTTCGGAAACCACTCGCCTACGGCTTTGATCGCTGCCGGGAAGTTGGCCGATTCCGCCAGGCCCAGCCCGAAGCGCGCCGCGCCGAACCCGACTACTGTGCGCGCGAAGCCATGAGCAACGGCGGCGATGCTCCAGAAAATAACTGCCAGGCTGTAGCCCAGTCTGACGCCGATGCGATCCAGGATGCCGCCCGCAGTTAAGAGGCCAACGGCATAGGCCGCTTGAAACCAGAAAATGATGTGGGCGTAGTTCGTCTCGGTCCATTTGAACTGATCCGCCAGAACGGGCTTTAGCAAAGAGATGACTTGGCGATCAACATAGTTGACGGTCGTGCCAAGGAAGAGCAGGGCGCAAATGAGCCAGCGAAAATTGCCTCGCTCAGGGTCCGGGAGGTGGGTTCGCGGTTCAGATTGTTGCGTGGGATCCACGTGTAGGAGGAGTAGCGCAGGTTTCCAACCTGCTGTATCGCCGGCTTCCAGCCGGCTGGCCGAGCGAATTCAGAAAGCGGCTCGAGATGGCGAACGGTTCGCGGATTGGAAATCTGCGATACAGCAGATTGGAAATCTGCGCTACCATCCAGGACAGGCCAAAACTGAGAAGTGCGCCCGAGCGAGCAAACATCGAATGAATCATCCCGGATGTGGCTGACTAACACCACAAAAAAGGGCACAGTTAACCCATGCGAATTCATCTGCTGGGAACGGCCGCAGGCGGGGGGGTGCCGCAATGGAATTGCAATTGCGTGGTCTGCCGCGAAGCGCGCAAGCGCGGAGGCCGAGTTCAAGCCCGAACACAGTCATCGGTGGCGGTCAGCGCCGATGGCCAGAGATGGTTTCTGCTTAACGCGTCTCCAGACATTCGCGCACAGTTTCAAAGCTTTCCGACACTTTGGCCGCAAGGCGCGAAAGCGCGCAGCTCGCCTATCGAGGGGGTCTTGCTAACTGGTGCAGAACTGGATGCAACGCTGGGGCTTTTGCTCTTGCGGGAGGGAGAAAGGCTGCGTGTTTTTGCCACGCCGTATGTTCAGCGTTTGATCACTGAGGAAATGCCGGTCGCGCGGGCGCTGGATTCGTTTTGCGGGGTCGAATGGATCAGTCCTGCCGCCAAACCGAGCCCGTTGCTCCTGCACGATGGATCGGCCAGCGGCTTGAGTTATGAATGTATTGCACTGCCCGGAAAACCGCCTCGATTCGTCAAACGGCACACGCAAGGCGAGGGCTGGACGGTGGGTTATCGAATCACGGACAATCGAACCGGCGCGAGTGTCATTTTTGCGCCGGGGGTGGCACGGTTGGACACTGCGCTCTCAGGCTGGCTCGATGATTGCGACGTTCTCTTATTCGACGGCACCTTCTGGTCGGAGAATGAAATGCGCGAGCGTGGGGTTGGCAGGCTGTCGGCCCCCGAAATGGGACACTGGCCGATTGGCGGACCAGGCGGAAGCCTGAAAGTCCTTGCCGGACTGAAACCAGCGCACAAAATCTACACGCACATCAATAACACGAATCCCATTCTGATTGAGGACTCCCCCGAATGTGAGGCGGTGATGGCGGCGGGATGCGCCGTTGGCCAGGACGGGATGGCTATCGAGATCTGAAAGTAAAATTAGTTAAGCAGGTTACATGGTTACATGGTTACATAGTTACATGGAGTACAGCAACCACGTAGCAGCCGAGGTAACGAGGCTCTGAAATCCTTGCGCACGAGCAGCTTCCAAAAAGATTAGAGCCTCGTTACCTCGGCTGCTACAATTATTTGACACCTTCTGCAAACATGACATCGGATCGTTTGGATGACAGAGCTTTCACTGAGCGCTTGCGCGAGGTCGGCGCGGGCCGTTATCACGACAAGCATCCGTTTCATGTCCGGATGAACGAAGGCAGGTTGGGGTCGGAGGCGATCCGGGGCTGGGTCGCCAACCGGTTCCACTATCAAAAGAACATCCCGATCAAGGACGCGGCGATCATTTCCAATTGTCCGATTCGCGAGGTGCGCCGGGGTTGGCTGCGCCGGATCGTTGTTCATGACGGAGCCGGGGTAGGCGAAGGAGGGATCGAGGCCTGGCTGAAACTCGGGGAGGCCTGCGGCCTGGCGCGACAGGACCTTCTGGATGAACGCGACGTGCTGCCCGGCGTGCGCTTTGCTGTGGACGCATACGTGAATTTTGCGCGGGTGCAGCCATGGCCTGTGGCGGTGGCTTCGTCGTTAACGGAGCTGTTCGCGCCTGACCTGATGGCGCAACGGCTGGCTGCGTTCGAAACGCATTATAAGTGGGTCAATCCGTCGGGCCTGGAATATTTCCGGCGGCGCCTGACCCAGGCGCGCGAGGATTCCGAGGAAGGTTTGCGCCTGACTTTGACTTATTGCGACACTCGAGCTTTGCAGGAGGAGGCGATCAAAGCGTTGATGTTCAAGTGCGATGTCCTTTGGGCGATGCTCGATGCCATTGAGGCGGAGTGTGGACGGAGCGCCGCTTGACACCGCGGGGGGTGCAGGAGCGCGGCATTCATGCCGCTTCACGGTCCGTAGCGCGATGGACGGACCTGATAACTCCAACGCTTCAGTGCGTTCGGAGCGTGAAGCGGCATAAATGCCGCGCTCCGTCCCCCGGGCCAGACGATGCGTGAATCGAAGATTGCTCCCATAGCGGGCAGCGCGTAAGCTGCTAGCGGTCATGGAACCGTTCTCTTCCGAGTTGCGGCCGAGGTTGCGCGCCCGAGCCCGCCTGCAGATTGATAAAGTGACCGGCAAACCGGCCCTGCTTTACCCCGAGGGAGTCCTTATGTTGAATCCCACCGGGCATGCGATCGTTTCACTTTGCGGCGGCGAGCTGACGCTCGCGGAAATCGTGGCGTCCCTGGCCGAGCGCTATAAAGTGGCTACGGGACAGATTTCAGGGGAGGTCGAGGAGTACTTGAACCGCCTGAGGCGATTGAATCTGATAGAACTAGTGGACCTGGGCGAAGGGAAAAAATGAGCCGGCCCGTCCAAAGGCTTTACGGGCTGCTGGCCGAGCTGACGCATCGCTGTCCGTTGCACTGCCCTTATTGCTCGAATCCGACGGCGCTCACGCCCCGCGGGAGCGAGTTGGAGACCGGCGAATGGAAGCGCGTCATTGAGGAAGCCGCTGAACTGGGCGTGCTGCACGTGGGATTTTCGGGCGGTGAGCCGCTGCAGCGGGCAGACCTGACAGAATTGGTTGCCACAGCGCGGCAGGCCGGCCTTTACACCAATCTCATCACCAGCTCGCTTGGGTTGAATGACCGCCGCGTCGAGGCGTTGAAACAGGCGGGCCTGGACAGCGTTCAAATCAGCCTTCAGTCGGACGAATCGACGCTTGCGGACCGAATCGCCGGAACCTCAGCCCATCTCAGGAAACTGGACGCGGCGCGTCTGGTGCGCGAGGCTGGTTTTCCGTTGACGATCAACGTGGTCCTGCACCGGGAGAACATCGAGCGCCTGCCGCATCTGATAGCACTTGCCGAGCAACTGGGGGCCGAACGGCTGGAGCTTGCCAACACGCAGTACTACGGTTGGGCGTTCAAGAATCGAACGTGGCTATTGCCCTCACGCACTCAAATCGAGGAAGCTTCACGGGTTGCGGACTCGGCGAAAAAACGATTGCTTGGAAAAATGGAGGTCCTGTTTGTTCTGCCCGATTATTTCAGCCAGCGTCCCAAGCCCTGCATGAACGGATGGGGGCGCAGACTGCTTACAGTTAATCCGGCCGGCGAAGTCCTTCCCTGTCCCACCGCCAAGGAGATCGGATCGCTGCGCTTTGATTCAGTGCGGGAAAAATCGCTGCGCTGGATTTGGGAGGAATCCGATGCGTTTAACCGGTTTCGAGGGACGGAATGGATGCCCGAGCCGTGCCGCAGTTGCGAGTTCCGGGAAATCGACTTCGGCGGATGCCGCTGTCAGGCGGCCTTGATTACGGGCGATGCAAGCGTCACCGACCCGGCTTGTTCTTTTTCACCGCACCGCGAGAAACTAACGCAGTTTGTGGAATTGAAGGAAAGGGAAGCCCTCCAACGTGACGGCAACTCCTTCGTGTTTCGAGCAGGCTAGCGTGATGTCCCGTGAATCGCCTTACAAAAAGGCGAGACTCGAATTTCAGAAATTTTCACGAACCATTCGTGTCAATTCGTGAAATTCGTGTCCTTGTCTTCCGCGAAGGATAAGGCTACTCGGAGTAAGCGGTACATTCCATGTTGGTCGGAATGTTTTCAAAATCCGGCTTAACCCACGTGAGGTCCTGGTCTGTCATAAAGATACTTTCGTCGGTTACTTCAAATCATTCAACAACGAATGATGAGGCAATTCTAAACCTCGCAGCGAGTTTGTCAATGCTGCGGAAGCGTCTTGCAGGGCTAGTGACAAAGGCTGTAGGGCAGGCTTTCCAGCCTGCCGGTTGCGGCGCTTTCCAGCGCCGCGACCCTAAAAAGGCAGTGCTTCAGGGGGCTGAGAAGCCCGCTGAACTGGCAGGCTGGAAAGCCTGCCCTACGATGGCGGACTTTGTCACTGGCCCTGAAGTGTCTTGAATGATCCGGTCCGTTCGCTTAAGA
>PSRM01000008.1 GCA_003176045.1 Verrucomicrobiota bacterium
AAAATTATCCGCTTAAATTGGCCGCCTAAAGTCCTCGAACCCGAGCCGGCTACCACAATTCTGTCCTGCACCCGCAGTTCTGGCAGACGGAATTGTTGCTATAGAGGGTTGTCATTTCAGGTTATTCCTAATGGGTGACTCAATTCAGAGTCAGTCTTGCTGGCATTTGGAGCTGCGGCTCTGGCCCTGTCGGTTGCCCACTCGCAATGCGCGCGCGGGTCTGCGTGGCAGCTTCTTCTGGCGATTGATTCGCATAGATCACCGCGGCGAAGGCCGGAAAGTTTTGGTCCACCATCAGCAGATTTACCCCCACCACTCGGCGAACTACATCATCGGTCAACTGCCCAGGGGGAAAAGCACTGTAGGTCTGGAATCGGATTTCACCGTCGTTAGGGTCCACTTCGAAACGCCCCATCTTCATAGCGAAAGACAGCCGGACACATAACTCGGTGATTGCGGCCTGCTTGTGTGCTGGCGCGATCAGCGATAAAAAGCCGAATACCTGGAACAGATTGTCCGCTTCATCCACGAAAACGACCAGGCGGAAGTTTCCGTTCTTGCCTCTGAAATTGGCCGTCAGGACGGGTTGGCCTGCGGCCAGTTGAAAGATCCAGCCATTCTTTTTGAAGTGCTCGATCACAGTTTGAAACGTTGAGGGAATGTTCATGTTTTTGTCCTTTGGTTTGATTTTGTCATTCTATCTATCCATACACATTGGCGGACAAAATCTTGCGCACCGAGATCGTCCGTAGGGCGGAACTCGCCCAGAGTAGGGCAGGCGTCTCGCCTGCCCCGCAATCCAGGCTCGCCGCGCACGGGAGGATCCCGACCCAAATGTGGAGCGCCGAATTCCGTTTCGGCCAGAACCTGCCAGGAATTCGCCGCGCCGAAACCGAGTTCGGCGCTCCGGCCCGAGCGATTTGTATTGCTAGATCACGAGCGCCTTGTTACGCAAATACCTGCATGAGACTAACGCGGCGCGTGGTCCGAGGAAATTGGCCCAATTTCGCAAGATGAAAGCCGACAACGTCAAGGCTCGCGGGAACGCCACCCAGACCACCAAAGGCGACTATCCCGGCATCCTTACAGCGAATCCCTCGACCTCTTCCTGGCCGATTACAATGTGGCCCGAAGTCAGGGATGCTGCCGATGGCCGAGAACAATCTCTCAGCAGTCTCGTCTTAAAATATCAGCGACCGTTGCGCATGTATCTGCTGTCAGCTTTCAGCGGATTCCCTCAGATAACGAAAGATGCTGACGACTTGCTGCAAGGGTTCGCAAAAAACAGAATCCTTCGCGACGGTTGGCTGGGCAAGGCAAACCCCGCTAAAGGCAAGTTTCGGGACTTCCTGAAAACGAGCCTGAGGAATTATGTAATTAACGAAGCCACGAAAGCGAAGCCATCAGGCATCTCTCTGGCGGAACTGGAGGAAGGGGGGACTGAACCGGCCGCCCCCGAAAAAGAAAAAGGCATCTTTGAGGAGCCTTTTATTCAAGATATCTTGAAACAGACCTTGGAACACATGGAGCAGGACTGCAAGGCGCCCGAACGACCCCAACCTCATGGCACCCAGATTTGGGATCTGTTTGTCGCTCGAATCCGGGATCCAATATTCAAAAATACGGACCCACCCTCTTACCAACAGTTGGTTGTGCAGTTTGGGCTAAAGTCCCCCACAGAGGGAACGAACATGCTTTTGACAGCCAAGCGATTGTTCAAGCGGCATCTCACCGCTGTCGTCGCTGAATATGCGGGCGAAAAGGGAGTACAGGCCGAACTGGATTTCCTCACCGACTTTATCTCGAAGCTTGCCGGCGAAAAATAGATACCCATGCGCAAGATCGCTGAGTCGGGACTGTATATAAAGATGAGGGAGCTATGAAAAAACAGAATGCAGCCGAGCTCGTGTCATCGAGTACGCCCGACCAGATGGCTAAACTGCTCAAAGTGGATCCAAAGACTTCGGAGGCATGGGGACCGGATGACCTCCGCGTCATGGTGCGACATCAGCTTTCGGCCCCGCTCGACTTTGATTTGAGCCCGTCCGAACCGGCCACAGGCCAGGAGAAGAGGTTTAGCGATACTCTCACGGTTGCCAGAGAGTTGGGGACCAGAACCTTTAGCGATCTCTACTTCAGCCCTGCGCCACCGATCGAATTGCTGAAGGAAGCTCAGAAGTTCTTTAAGCGCAATCTTTCCGCCTGCGCCAAGGATTCACCAGAATGGAAAGTTGCTTACCTTTTTTACCTGTTGAGCATTGTGGTCGCAAGAATTCAGCACAGGGCCAATACATCTAAACTGCAAGATCGGGATCAACTCCGCGGCATTGACTCCGCACTCGCCTGGCCCTGGGTTGACGCGCAAGTCAGGCGATTACTGGAGGAAGGCAAGAGCCGAATCACATCGCGCAGCGATGCTTGATAGTAGCCGCGCGGCTTCAGCCCACGGTAAGAGTGGCAACAAACTCTTCCGTCGCGTAGCGACGGTTGAGCGAGCAGCCCGTCCGAAGGAGTCGTGATTTCATGCCTCGCGAAGAACGGCTCGGAGCGCGGCTCTCCAGAGCCACACCAGCCAGGAACGCATCGGCCGTCCAAGCTGGCTTTGGCGCCTGCTCGCTAGCGACGTGCTGCGACTCAAAGCGCCGATCTCCATAACGGCAAAATCCGGATGTGCCCGTAACGCGCCGGGCGCATTTCACTCTCTTCGCCGGGGTGTGTAGTAACTCCGTAGGAGTGACCTGTTTATAGACGCGATGCCGCCCAGAATTTCTTTTTGTTTTTCGGTGGCGCGGCCAGGCGCGTTGAATACGTCCTCGATCCCCATGCCGCGCCACCGAAAAACAAAAAGAATGAATATTGGGTTGGTCAGTGCTATAAACAGGTCACTCCTACGGAGTTCTCCCCGAAAAGAAGCACCCAAAAAAAGTGGAATGCGCCCTTACGCGCCCTTACGCGCCCCTGCTCGCTTTTTTCTTTACTCCTTCCGTAATCATGCTAAACAGGCCAAGAGGTTCAGATGACAGAGCGACCCAATCGTGAGGATGCCATCTTCAACGAGGCGAGCAAATTGCGCTCCTCAGAGGCCCTCGCCTCATTTCTTGCCCAAGCCTGTGGCCACGATTCTGCCTTGCTTCAGCGGATCGAGGCGCGCCTTGGGTTAAAGAAGCACTCGACCTCCGATGCGCCCATTTCTGCCGACACATCGCCCATTGCGCCGAAAGCCTCCCCACAGTCCGTGCTCACCAGCGAACGAATTGGCGAGCGAATAGGCCGATACAAACTGCTCCAGATCATCGGCGAGGGCGGTTATGGAACGGTCTATATGGCGGAACAGGAACAGCCAATCCGGCGGCGGGTCGCCCTCAAGGTGATCAAGCAGGGCATGGATACCAAGCAAGTGATCGCTCGGTTCGAGGCGGAGCGGCAGGCGCTGGCGCTGATGAACCACCCGAATATCGCCAAAGTGCTGGATGCCGGCGCCACGGACACCGGGCGGCCATTCTTCGTAATGGAGTTGGTCCGCGGTATTCCTATCACGGCTTACTGCGACCAGGAGAGTCTTTCTCCCACCGAGCGCCTCGATCTGTTCATGCAGGTTTGCCATGCCATCCAGCACGCGCATCAGAAAGGCATCATCCATCGCGACATCAAGCCTTCGAACATCCTGGTCACCATAGATGATGGCAAGCCTGTGCCAAAGGTCATTGATTTCGGCATTGCCAAAGCCACCCAGCAGCCGCTCACGGACAAAACATTGGTCACCGAGTTCCGCCACTTTATCGGCACCCCGGCCTACATGAGCCCAGAGCAGACCGAGGTCGGCGCACTGGACATAGACGCGCGCAGCGACATCTATTCGCTGGGCGTGCTGCTTTACGAACTGTACACGGGGACGACCCCCTTTGAGACTGAGGAATTGGTGAAAGCCGGTTTTGATGAGATGCGTCGAGTCATTCGCGAGCAGGAACCGCCTCGCCCTTCGACTCGCTTGAGCACTTATGCAGACAAGGAATTGAGTGCGGTAGCCAGGCACCGGGATTGCGAGCCGCCCAAATTGCTGAGCTTCGTGCGTGGGGATTTGGACTGGATCGTGATGAAGTGCTTGGAGAAGGAGCGCAGCAGGCGCTATGAAACAGCCGAGGCCCTTGCGGCCGATACCCAGCGGTTCCTGACCCATGAGCGGATTTCAGCGCGACCTCCATCTGTTTGGTATTCAAGCTGGAAGTTCATTCGCCGACACCGTACTACAGTTGCGGGCCTTGGGGGCATTGTGCTCTCTGCTTTGCTGGCAGCTACCGCCACCATGATCTGGCGAGGCAAATCCCAGCCGGTTTCAGCGGTTCTTTCGGACAGTTTTGTCGGCAATGTTCTGGACACCAAGCAATGGCAATCCGGGCAAATAGCCGGCCCGCGAGGCGTAGGGGTGCTTTCCAACCACATTGAGCAAGCCGACGACCATCTAATTATCGAGGCTTCCGCAGAAACAACAAACGGAAACACTTGTGGGCAATTGGCTTGGGTGGACTCGGCCATGAACCTGGCTGGTCGTGGCGACCTCGACTTGGAGGTGGACTTTTCCACTTACGCAAAGAACCAAGGGTCGCTCGCAGTGCAGTTCTCGGACGGAGACGCGCCGGTTGGATGGGACCAGGATACGAACTCCGTGGCCTTTTTTGAAGTTTCTCCGGACCCCTGGAGCGAGATGCCCTGGCTACCCTCGCAGCTTCATGCGCGCATTATCGCCAGAGAGAAGCGCGCGGTTCTGATCACAGGCCAAGCGCCCAGGCTATTTGATCTTTCCCGTTTGCAAAAATGGAAGCTTCGGTTCGCTGCGCAGGCTCACTCCAGTGCTGGCTTTGACCCCGGAAAAACCGGGCTTCGAGTAACTAGAGTCAGAGTAGAAAAGATCCCGGAGCAAACCGGCGTGTTCGGGATTGTCGTGGATTCCCTGACGCAACGGGCCGTCTCCGGAGCAAACATCTTATTTGGCGGCAGTGCCCCTGTCGCAAAGACGAGCCCCAATGGTATATTCGAGTGGCCTACACCTCCCGGTCGCCTCCTCATCTCTGCGAAGCATCCGGACTTCTGCACAACTCTTCCCGTCCAGGTTACCGTCGAGCCAGGGGCTCAAACTTTCATTAAGTTTGACATGGTTCGCACCCAATTCCGAAGGGGAGATGTCCTTGCCACGCTTCGGCGCACCACCGAGACTTTTTCCGCATTCGAGGTTGTGGGCGACTGGCTTTATTATTACGGAAAGCACTTTCCAGACCTCACAAATCGCATCTACAAAATGCGGCTTACCGAGGACAACCCTTTGTTGCTTGGCAATGTCCGCGAGTTGAACGGCCTGGCTATGTGTGGGACCAACCTCGTCGCGGTTTGTTGCTGGCACGACAAAGGGATCTATCACCTGACAACTAACGGAATGCAATGTTTGTCGGCGCTTGATGAGGATGAAGGGTTGCCCGTAACCATCCATTGGCCCATAGATGCGGCATACGACGGGCAGTATCTCTGGTTCACAGAACGAGGAAGCACGGAAACCCCGCGACGGTACGGAGTTTGGGCCTTTGATCTAATTACCCGCAAGGTGGTGACAAATCTGCGCGCGCAGGATCCACGGATCGCGGGCATAGCCTGGGATGGAAAAAACTTTTGGATTTCCAGCGAGAGCGGCCGCGTTTACGAGATGCTTCGAAAAAAGGCGCTACAGGGCGGCTTATTGGAGGCTGTAACCAACCGGCAGTTCGAAGGCTTTTATTCTCGCCTTTCCTATTCCGACGGGTACCTCTGGGGTCTGGATCAGCAGAATAACCAAATCTGCAAGATCAAGCTCGATAAGGATTGATCGGATAAACCGGGCTCACCCTGTAGGAGGATAGCGGTCCCACTCTTCGGACCACTCATAGTGCTTGAACCGGGGAGCATGTCCTAAATCCGTTCTGAGGCTGTTGACCCAGGTGTTACGCCCTACATTAGAACCACGAAGGGCGAAGATTTTTGGTTTTCTTCGCAAGATTTCCTGTGCGGCACTGTAAGAGGGGATGAACATGAAAGCATTGTTCTATCAAAGAAAGAGAAGAATAGGAAAAATTTATGACTCAATCAGAAAGGCAAGACAACTTCCGCAGGCCCTTGACGGCCGTCCCAGCGAGTTTCAGAAAGGAAAACCGAGCATGAGAACTATTCGGCATGTTATCGGCGGTGCTGTTATCGCGATTTATTAC
Organism: Verrucomicrobiota bacterium; assembly: GCA_003176045.1. Lineage (GTDB taxonomy): Bacteria > Verrucomicrobiota > Verrucomicrobiia > Limisphaerales > UBA8199 > PSRM01. The sequence goes on from PSRM01000008.1 coordinate 6,231, forward strand.
TTTGGTTTTGCGCAAATCCCAGCAGAGGCTACGACAGTCACATTCGCAGGCAGAACTTGGAATGTGAGAAATTGGGGAGGCGGGCCTCCCACTGCGGGAAATAATTGGTCGGATAGCACCAGCAACGTGTGGGTGGATCCTCAAGGGTATCTCCATCTCAAGATCACGAATGTGGGGGGGAAGTGGTACTGTGCGGAAGTGGACTCTGCAGACGCGACTACGTACGGCATGCATCGTTTTTACCTAAATACCCGTATTGACCAGCTTGACGCGAATGTCACGTTCTCGCCGTTCGTTTATTATTACGATGGCTCGCCGCACGAAATTGACATTGAGTTCTCCCAGTGGGGCGTCTGGCCGTTTAACTACAACTCCCAATACGTCGTGCAGCCACCGCCTTACACTTCCGCAAATCTATTTACTTTTACAACGAGCCTGAATGGAGACTACAGCACGCACTATTTCAACTGGCAGCCATCCAGCATCCTTTTTAAAAGTATCCACGGGCACTATCTGGAACCGCCAGACTCAAGCTATTTAATTCAGCAGTGGACATCCACAGCAGCATCCATCCCATCAGGCTCGCTAGGGCTAAAAATCATTATCAACCTGTACCTTAAGAATGGTTCGGGACAGCCTCCATCCAATGGCCAGGAAGTCGAGATGATCGTGCAGGATCTCGACTACCCACCGATTTCACCCACGGCGGCTGCCGCGTCCAGTGTGACAACGACTTCGTTCACGGGGAACTGGAATGCATCGAGCAGAGCGACTGGTTACTACCTTGATGTCTCAACGAGCAGTAGCTTTGGCAGCTACGTGAGCGGTTATCAAGGCCTCGATGTTGGCAATGTGACCAGCCGTAGCGTCACTGGCCTTGCGGCGAACACAATCTACTACTACCGCATCCGCGCTTACAATGCGAACGGCATAAGCCTAAATTCCGGGACCAGTAGCGTCACCACGGCTCAAAATCCTATTGCTGTGACCGTTCAAACCAGTCCGTCAGGACGCTCGTTCTCCGTTGATGGGACTCCCTATACTTCCGGCCAGACGTTCAGCTGGACTCCCGGGGCCAACCACACCATTGCCACCACTTCGCCGCAAAGCGGCGGCACCGGCGTCCAGTACGTGTGGTCAAGCTGGAGTGACGGCGGTGCCATTTCCCACACGGTCGGCCCTACTAGCGCAACAACCTACACGGCCAATTTCGCGCCGCAGTACTACCTTACGCTGAGCTACGGAACGGGTGGCAGCCGGGTGAGTCCCGGCAGCGGTTGGTATAACAGCGGGACGAGCGTGGGCATCAGCGCCACGGCAGCAAGCGGCTACAGCTTCAGTAGTTGGAAGGGCAGCGGGACGGGATCCTATTCAGGCAGTACCTCGTCACCGACGATTACGATGAACGGGCCGATCTCCGAGACAGCCAATTTCACACAGAATCCAATCTTGGTAACCGTCCAGCCCAATCCCTCGGGACGCTCATTCACCGTGGACGGAACCGCATACACCACCTCACAGACTTTCAGCTGGACTCCAGGGGCCAACCACACCATTGCCACCACTTCACCGCAAAGTGGCGGGACTGGTATCCAGTACATCTGGGGCAACTGGAGCGACGGGGGCGCCATCTCCCACGCGGTCGCCCCGAGCGGCGCGACGACATACACAGCCAACTTCACCACGCAATATTATCTGACGATGAACTCAGGAACTGGTGGGGCTGTGGGTCCAAGCAGCGGTTGGTGGAACAGCAGCGCGAACGTTTCAATCAACGCCACCCCGAGCAGCCGCTACAGTTTCAACGGTTGGACCGGGAGCGGCAGCGGATCTTATTCAGGGAACAGTAATCCTGCTTCCGTCACGATGAACGGACCGATTACCGAAACAGCCATCTTTTCGCAGAATTCGATATGCAGCGCCACAAATCACGTTCTTGGCATTTCAAGAAACTTGGACGAAACGTTATCTCTCAATTTCGTTGGCACGCCCGGCGCCCAATACTGTGTCGTAAGCCAGACGAACGTCAGCGAACCCATTCCTGCATGGGCAGTCCTGCCGAACACAACAACTACAGTGACAAATCCCAGTGGTTTGTGGTTCATCACCGTGACAAACAGTAGGCATGCCTGCTTCTATCGCTCAAAAGCGCTTTGGGACTGTGGGCAGGATGCAAGCTTACTGGGTTGGTGGAAGTTTAATGAAGGGTCGGGCAGCACCGCCTACGATTACAGCGGCAACACGAATATCGGTACCATCTATGGTGCAACCTGGGTGGCTGGGCAACCTGGCTTCGATTCGGCCCTCTCGTTCAACGGTAGTAGCGGCTATGTGGACGTGCCTAATTCAAGCAGCCTGAACCCAACGGCCCAAATCTCCATCGCCGCGTGGTTGAATGCCAGCTCATGGAGCTGCAACCCCAGGGTTTTGGAAAAGGGCGACTGGACCGATAACCAATATATGCTGATCGGATATCAGGGAGGGGGCAATGTCCTCTGGTTTAAGCTTAGCGGAGTCACTCCGCCGGACATTACCTGGCCGGAGCCGACCACCAATTCATGGCATCATGCCGCTGCAACTTACGACGGCAGTTATTCCAGACTTTTTGTGGACGGGTTATTGGTCACGCAGCATGTCGCTAGCGGCAGCATCAACATAGACGGTGACGACCTTCGGATTGGGGCAAAGGCCTCTAACCCAGGTCCGTGTGATTATTTTAATGGCACGATGGACGACGTGCGGCTTTACAGCCGCGCCCTCACGCCAGTTGAGGTAGCCGCGCTGGCCGGGGCCACCATCACAGCAGGTCTAGGTGCCTACTTCCCATTTGCGGGCAACACTGTGGATGCGAGCGGCAATGGGCACGATGCGGCAAATTACGGTGCCATTCTGACTACAAACCGCCTCGGCAGCCCCAATGCTGCCTATGCCTATGACGGCAGCTCTGCGTACATGAGCGTTGGAGCGCCTGCCTCCCTGCAAACCAGCAACTCCCTAACGATCGCTGCATGGGTAAACTTTTATGGTGTCGGAGGCCAGAACCCGAGAATTCTTAGCATCGCGGGCAATTACCCGGACCAAAGCCTCTGGGGCTACGAATTCTTAACCCAAGGAGCAGGAGATCCGCGCGGACTAACATTCTACTACGGCAATCAGTATGTTAACTCCATCTCTAAAATTCCTGGCAGTTCCTGGCACTTCGTTGCGGCAGTTGGGACGCCCAATTCTCTCGCGATCTATATCGACGGAGTACTCGATGTCACGACGAACGTTCCGGCCCTCTATTTCAACTACGCAGCGTCTCCAATGTACGTTGGTAGGAAATCGGCAAGCCCTGACGGAACCGATAATTGGAGCGGCGCTCTAGGGGCAATTCGCATCTATACCCGCTCCCTGTCCGCCACGGAGGTTCAATGGCTTTATTACTTCGGCCAATAGCCCTCGCCAGTCCCAGGTCAGGTGAGAACCTCGAGAATGGCGACCCACTGAACACGCCAATCTACCATTTGACAAACCTCCAGCCCTGGGCGAGTTTGCCAAGCCTGCTTTTGCAGGCCTGGCGCTGGCCCAGCCCACGCGAGGGTACGAGCGGGGTTGCCTTGGCTAGTAGCCTCCAGTTCGGGGGCATAACCCTTATCTCCCGATTTTACCCATAATTCTCTGTAAACTTTGTCACTAACTTATGAACAAACTTAGTCGCAAACTTAATCGAGAACCCAATCGAGAACTTTTGTCGAGGCCGTTGCCAGGTATCGAGAATCGAGCGTCCAGTGCCCCGCGCTATCACGTCGAAGGCCCAGCGGCTCGTGACGGGTTGTTACGGCTGAGTGACGGCTTGCTTCACCCTGAGTCCTCGGTTTTAACGACGTTGTGCCGAGGTGACGGCTTAAAGCATCCCCCGGTCGCTGCTTCCGTCCTTTTCGACTTTGGACTTTGGACTATAACCCGGCCTCCGACCGTCCTTCAGCGGTCCCAGAGCGGCCTGAACCATCCCAAAAGGCACGGAAAAGCACCCAAAAGGCAGGTTTGTCCCATGTACCCCCCCACCCCCCTCCAAAATGGCCGTTTCG
>PSRM01000072.1 GCA_003176045.1 Verrucomicrobiota bacterium
TCGTCAGAAGAGACCGCAAAAACAGGCAAAATCGCCGAAAGGGCAGACCTAAATCCTAGCGGCATTGGACATTCTTGTCCGCAGCAACGTTCGACAACCCGACGGGTTTCGATTCCGAGCTTGCTCACCAGAACGGGGCTTGCTGCGGACAAGAATGTCCGCCCTCCGTGGCAGCGGTACCAAGATGCGCCGTTGCGTCGGTCGCGCAGTCCAAAACGCCCGGCAACGCGCTAGCGCCGCGGACCCCGGCCGAGAAGTGTGCGGACGAGGCCGTCCGCACTCCTGTGTAATTTTTTGGAAGCGGCTTTGAAACCGAGGCCTGCTCCGGCCAGGGCTGCGGCGGCGACTCCGAGCCATTCGCGGTGTTCGGTAAGCCATAGTTGGTGGCTGGAGCGGCGGCAACGTGCGCCGAATTCGCCGTGTGCGCCGTAGTCCGCGCCGCATTCGCCATCCAGTGGGTCCCAGAGATTGTCAGGACGGTCTGGGGGATTCGGCTCATCGGTTTGCTGGCCACTATAACCTTTTGTGGCGAGATAATGATCCAAGGTGCCGGGGATGAGCTTGTTGCCTTCGATCGCTTTGGCCGTGGACATGCCGACGAACAATTCGCGTCGGCAATGGTGCGCGGCCCAATAGATCGCCTCGGCGGGAACTTCGGGTTGGAAAATGGGCGGCACGGGCTGCGCTTTGCGGGGCAGGTGGCTTTTGACCCACGTGAATTGAGGGGTATTAACTGCAGGAAGTTGCACCATGGTGATATGGACCGCGCTGCCGTCGTGGAGCAGCTCACACCGTAAGGAGTTCGTGAATCCGCGGATGGCATGCTTGGCGCCGCAATAGGCTGATTGTAGGGGAATGCTGCGATAAGCCAGGGCGGAACCGACTTGCACGATAACGCCTCGGTTGCGAGGCAACATCCGTTTCAGGGCTGCCATGGTCCCATAAACGGTTCCGAGATAGGTTACCTCAGTGACTCGGTGAAACTCATCGGTGGTCATCTCCTTGAGCGGGGAAAACACTGATGTCATTGCATTGTTGATCCAAATATCTATGGGGCCCAGTTGAGCTTCAACCGTGTCAGCGGCGTGTTCGACGTCACCGGCCCTGGCGACATCGGCCTGAAAGATCAGGCCTTTGCCGCCCAGGTCTTCGACTTCTTTGAGCGCGGATGCGAGGCCTTTAATCCCGCGGGCGAGCAGACCTATTTGGGCGCCGCGGCGAGCGAAGGCCCGAGCGGTGGCTCGGCCAACGCCCGCGGAGGCGCCGGTGATGATGACGGTTTCGGGGGAAGGTCTGGACATTTGGTAAAACCTCAAAAATCAAACTTCAATGCTCAGGATCATTTGCTATCAACGGGATGCATGAAAAAACGAAAGCGCCGGAATACGGCGCACTCCAAACGCTTCGCGAGGCACACGCGGCCAGAAAGTCGCGAAGCGTTTGGAGTGCGGCGCATCCCGCCGCTTTCGTTTGAGAGGCCGTTCATGGTTTAGAGCATTAAGTGCGTTTGGAGCTTTTGTACGCGGACCATGCCAGCAGGCCGATTGTGGCGACGCTTAAGGCAATCGTGGCCGCGCGACGTCCGGCGGCGCGGAACTGAGCATCGCGTTCGATGATAAATGGCGCCTCTGGCCGGCCGGTTTCAGGGCCAAGTTTGCGCTGGCGCAAACCCAACTGCAGCACTTGCGCCAGATGAAGAGCGCGGCGATCCGTCGCTTGTTCGATTTGGGTTTTGCAACTAAAGCCGTCAGCCACGATTAGGGTATCCTCACCGGCCTCGCGGACTGCGGGCAATAGGACCCGCTCGCCGCACTTCATCGAAACGTCATAGTGATCGCCCGGTTCGAAGCCGAAGGAGCCGGCCATACCACAACAGCCGGAATCGAGGACTTTGAAGTCAACGCCCGCTACTTTGAGCAGCTTAAGATCACAATCCAAGCCCATAAGGGCCTTTTGATGACAATGGCCCTGAACAATCGCATGCGGCTGGCCGGAAGTGGCGGTGCTCTCGCCATCTCCGTGCACGCTGCTTAAATGCGGCAGTTTCGCCAATCGCGGCACCTTGTAATCAGGAGCGTGTTTTTGCAGGAATTCACCAAAAGTGAGCGCGAGCTCGCTCAACCTTTTCGCATCGGAGTTGTTGGGGAAGAGGTTGATCAGTTCGTCACGGAACACGGCGCAACAACTTGGCTCCAGGACCACGATGGGAATTCCAATCTGAAGGGTGGGGCGCAGTGCGGATATAATATCTATCAGCCGCAGTTTGGCTCGATCCAACATACCGTAATCGTAGAGCGGGCGGCCGCAGCACATGTCTTGCACGGGAACCAGGACTTGGAAACCCGCATCTTCGAGGACCTCAACGGCTGATTTGGCGACTTCTGTGTGGAAGTAGTTGTTGAAGGTGTCGGCGAAGAGGATGACTGAAGGGGCGTTCCGATTGCAGCCGAGGTAGTGGGATAAATCCGAAATCCGAGATCCGAAGTCCGAAATTGGAACCTCTTTACCCGCCTCGGCCAAGCTAAGGCGAGCTAAGCCTCGGCTGCAAGCAAGGCGCGCGCGATTCGCAAACCACTGTTTAAAACTTTGTGGCGCGAAGGGAGGAATATATCGTTGTGGCGCCACACCTGCGATCCATTTGGCGATCGAGCGGAGCAGGGGAGATTGCGTGAAGATGTTCGCCAGGGTGGGAGTGCGGCTTGCCAGACGGGCCCAAAGGTGGATTAGCCCAAAGGCATAAGCCTGCCTCGGGCGGAAGCGGCCTTTATAGTAGTGAGACAGGAATTCGGCTTTGTATGTGGCCATATCCACCTGCACGGGGCAATCGCCCTTGCAGCCTTTGCAAGAGAGACAAAGGTCGAGCGAGTGCTTGACGGCTTCGCTTTTCCAACCATCCTTGATCTCGCGTCCATTGAGCATTTCCCAGAGGAGCCTGGCCCGGCCGCGGGTGCAATGCTCCTCTTCAAGTGTCACCTGGTAGCTGGGGCACATCGTCAGGCCCGATTTTTTGCGGCAATCTCCCACGCCCACACACCGCAACGGGGCCCTGGCAAAAGTCCACTTGTCTGCTGAATACGAGAAATGAGTTTTAGGATCGGGCGGGCTGTAGTCCGGCCCGATGCGCAGATTTGCATCCACCGGAAATGCGTCAATGACTTTGCCAGGATTCATTTTCCAGTGCGGGTCCCAGATCTGCTTCAATTTTCGGAACGCGTCCATCAAGTCTGGTCCGAACATCTTCTCGATATACGGCGCGCGCGCCTGGCCATCGCCGTGCTCGCCAGAAATAGAACCACCCAGGCTGACGACCAGGTCCGAAGCTTCATCCATGAACGATTTGAAGCGTCTGACGCCCTCGGCCGTGTACAGATCGAAAGGGATTCGGCAATGGATGCAGCCCTGTCCAAGATGGCCGTAGAGGGAAGTTTTGTATTCATATTTCTGCATGAGCTTCTTCAACCCGCGCAGGTATTGGCCTACGTTCTCGACGGGTACCGCTGAGTCTTCGAATCCCGGCCAATTATCCGGCTCGGTGGGAATCCAGGCGGTAGAACTAAGCCCGCTCTCGCGCACTTTCCAAAGCTTTTCCTCTTCTTCCTGCTCGTCGTAAAGGCGCATATCCGGGGCATTGTGTTCTTTCTTGAGTCGAGCCATGCAACGCGCGGCCTGCGCATTCGAATCGGCTTTGGAATCGCCGCCAAACTGCACAAACAGAAAACCGTTCCCTTTGGGCATGAGCTTCAGATTGCAGACATGGACTTTCTTGACCTGCATCCACTGGATAAGCACATCGTCAATTCCTTCGAGGCCGATCGGCTCGAATTGCAGGATTTCTGTCAAATGATCGGCTGCCGAATACACGTCCGGATAACCGAGCACCAATAGTGAGTTGGCGGCGGGTTTCGGCACGAGGTGCAGTGTGGCTTCGAGGATCGTTACAAGCGTGCCTTCGGAACCAACGAGCGAGCGGGCGACGTTGAAGTGATGCTCGGGAAGCAATTCATCCAGGTTGTAGCCGGACACCCGGCGAGAGAGCTTGGGCATCCGTGTGCGCAGGGGATCGGCGTACTCGTCCCGCAGCGCCTTGAGTTGCTGATAGATCCTGCCTTTGGCATCTCCGATACGGATCAGCCTTTCCAGTTCGGCCGGTTCGGTCTGCCCCGCGCTCATTCGCTGGCCGTCATAGGTGATGATTTCCAATTCGGCCGTATTGTCCGAGGTCCGTTGGCCAAAGCCATGTTTATTGGAAAGCAAGGAATGAATGCCGCATGAATTATTGCCCAGCATCCCGCCTAGAGTGCAGTGCGAGTGCGTGGCGGGATCAGGTCCGAACGTAAGCTGATGCTTCGAAGCCTCTTCCCGCAGATCATCGAGCACGCAGCCAGGCTGGACCTTGCCAAGTCGTTTCCTGCGATCTATCCCGATTATCCGGTTCATATATTTGGAGAAGTCCATCACAACCGCGACGTTGCAGCATTGTCCGGCAAGGCTGGTTCCGCCACCGCGAGACAAGAGCGGCGCGCCGAAGCGGTGACAGGCGGCAATGGTTTCCTGCACGTCTTCGGCGTCCTTGGGGATTACCACGCCTATGGGAACCTGGCGGTAGTTGGAGCCGTCAGTTGCATAGAGCGCCCGGCTGCCGACATCGAATCGGACCTCCCCCTTGAGCTTGCGTTTGAGAGCGCTTTCAAGCCCCGTCGCGTCAATGTGGGCCTTTTGTTCGGGTTTAACCGTAGTGAGACGGCGTTCTGTTTTGGTTTCGGTAGCGACGAGCATTCCCCAGCCTCCTCCTTCAAAATAGAACCCCGGGGGGCCAATTGCCAAATGGGGCGTTCCCTCCTGTAGCAGCCGACAAACAGAGCCGAGCGCGCGAGCAAGCGGCTAGCCATTTTCCTTACTTGGCGCGGAGCCGGAAGCTTCCTGACGGTCGCGGCTCTGTTCTCTGTTCTCTGACCTCTGTCCTCTCTCCGGCGTATTAAGTTGCTGGCCTGGGCGCTCCCTCATCCCGCTCAGCGGGACGGCTCTGTTATTTTGGCCTTTCGACGCTCCTGGCAGGAGGAGGGGGCTGCCCGAAAATGGCGCCGGCAGGATATTGTTTTATTTTGTGAATGGTTTCCTGCAGTTCCTCAGAAGTGCGCGCGATATTGGCGAGTGATCGGTTTAGAGAACTCACGGTTTCGCCGACAGCCACCAGATCCTCCTGGGCCTGGCCCCCCAGCTTTTGGAAGTTCACCTCTTTCAGGCTCTTGGAGATGGCATCCAGCGAGGCGATAATTTCGCTGAACTGACCGGGGGCTGAGGGTATGTAAACATGGTGCGGCTCCCACGGCACTTGCAAAGGAGGGTAGGCGGCTGGATTATCCACGTATTCCAAAGACAGAATGGTTGCACCTGCAAGGCCTTGAGTTTTGACCTTGGCCCGCAGCCCTTTGGCGACCTCCGCGCGGACCCGGTCCTCGTATCCCTGGCCCAGAGGCACCAGGGCCACCTTGTCACTCACCTGAAACTCGACCACTACGTATCGTGGATCGGTGCGATGATAAACGTTCCAGGAGAAATTGATCCGCGTGACCTGGCCGACAGTAACCCCTCGCAGCAAAACGGGCGCGCCCGGTTTCAAGCCCTCGACAGTTTCCGGAACGTAGGTCTCCTCCACGGTTTTGCCTTCGAAAATCTTTGACGCGCCAAACAGAAATAACCCCGCTACCAGCAGGGCCAGCCCGCCCAAAATGAACAGGCCAAGCTTAAAATCGTTCGGTTTGGAACTCATGCGGACGCAGGGCAAACACCAAACACCAAATTCCAAACTCCAAAGAAGCTCCAAATTTCAAGCACCAAATGCCGCGAACCCCCATGGGAGCTTGGAACCTGGTGTTTCTCTGGTGTTTGGTGTTTGGTGTTTGGTTTTTTATTCGTGTTCATTGGTGTCCATTCTCGGTTGATCGGGGCTGCTTCTGCGGCCTGGCCTGGCGATGGAAAAGCGCCCGAACCCGCGCATCTTTTGAGTGATCGCGCAGGTCGGCGGGTTTGCCCTCGGCGATGATCGTGCGCGCCTCCTCGTCCACCATCAACACGCGCGACGCAATCGTGAAGATGCTCTCCATGTCGTGAGTGATGATGACGAAAGTGATCCCAAAGGAGCAGGACAATTGCAGAATCGTTTCATCCAGGCCGGCGGCGGTAATGGGATCAAGTCCAACCGAAGGCTCGTCCAAAAACAGGATACGCGGGTCCAGTGCCATGGCGCGCGCCAGGGCGGCCCGCTTTTGCATGCCTCCGCTGAGTTCGGCCGGGAGCACATTTGCGGCGTCCGAAAGACCGACCAGCCTTAGTTTGGAATTTGTCACCATGTCCTTGGCTCGATCAGGCAAATCGGTCAACTCGTGCAAGGGAAGGCGCACGTTTTCGAACACGGTCATGGACCCGAAGAGCGCACCGCTCTGGTACAGCACGCCAAAAGTGCGCAGCAGCTCCTGGCGCTCAGGCCCGATGGTTTGCGCCAGGTTTTTTCCTTCGATCCAGACCTCGCCGCCGAGCGGCGGATTCAAGCCGATCAAATGTTTGAGCAGGGTGCTCTTGCCGCTGCCGGAGCGCCCGACGACAGCGACGACTTCTCCCTGGTTGATGTGAAAGTTGATCTTCTCGAGCACCACACGCTCCCCATAACCTGCCACGAGGTCCTTGGTTTCTATGACGGCATTCACGGCCAAAAATAGTCCAGGGTCGAAATGAGCGTGTTCGAAAGAATGATCAGGACGATGCAAGCTACCACCGAGCGAGTCGCCGAGGCACCTACAGCGCTTGGGCCCAGGCCGGTTTGCAAGCCTCTTAAACAGGCGACGCAACCGATGACCATACCGAAGATGGCTGCCTTGGTGAGCCCAACCCGCACGTCGGTCATGTCCACACGGGTCAGGAGCTGGTTGTAAATCATGAGGGGCGGGAATCCCAGCGAGCGCATCACGACCATGCCGCCCAGAATTCCAATCAGCATGGCATATAAACAAAGCACCGGCGTCAGCAGTAGGGCCGCCATGACGCGTTGCACCACAAGAAAGCGCAGAGGATCGAGCCCCATCGTGGTCAGGGCATCCAGTTCCTGGGTCACTTTCATTGTGCCCAATTCGGCGGCAAAAGCAGATCCGGAGCGGCCTGCTAAAAGGATTGCCGTAACGATAGGCCCGGTATCCCTTATGGAGGAGAAGCCAATCATGTCAGCCAGGAATATTTGCGCTCCAAATTTCTCCAGCGGACGGGCAGCCTCGATTACCGTTACGACCCCAACCAGCGCACTCACCAGCGCTACGACAGGAAGCGCGTTAGCCCCGGCTGTTTCCATCACCCGCCGCACCTCCCCCCATCGCATTCGTTTCGGATGCACTAGAGCCGGCGGAAGGGCCTTGGCTACGCTGCCAATGAAACTGATTTGTTCGTGCAGGTCGGAAAGGAGTCCGCGCATCCAGACGCCGACCTCCGCCGGCACAGCAGCGTGCCGGCGCGGTTCAGGGCCAGTAGTGCGGTAGTCGTCCGCGCTGAATGTGTCGAGGATAGTCGCCGTTTCTTTCTTTAATCCACGCAATTCCGCTTTGAGTCCGTGGCTCAGGCCGCCTTCGCTCAGGCAACGCAGCAGCGCTGCGCCAACTGCGCCGCTGACCGTTACATTGCTCGCGTCAACCTCCAGCGACTTAAAATCCCCCTTTTGCAATTGTCCCTCCAATTGCCGCCAGCAGCGACCGGTGGTTTGGGCATCAAGCCGCCCTTTCAGTGCGACTTTTACACGGCCTGCATCCGTTTGGATTTTAGCTTCCACCTTCTCAGTAGCGCCCGCTTCCCGCGCTTCGTCTTTCACTTTGTCTTTCACTTTGTCTCCAGCTTTCCGCCTCCCTGTCTGAAGCTCGCCACAGCCTCGCCCGCAATCTGTTCCAGTGCCTCATTCCACCCTGCCATTACCGCCGCCGCCGTCCTCGCTTTTAACGGTATGCGGCGCGAATAATCCTTCTCCAAAACCACTGATCGGCTCTTCGAATCAAACAACACCAGCCGAATTGCCAACACCGCTGCAGGTTGTGCCCGGTCGCGAAAATCGCCATAGAGTTCATTAACGGTTAGTTCTGCGGAGAGGGTTGACCGCTGAGCACTGCCCGGCTCGGTCACCGCGCTGAATTTTGCACTCTTCCGAAAACATTCCCGCAACGGCTCAGCCAGGCTCTCCTCTGGCGAAACAAGAAATTGCGCGTAAGGATCCTGCTCAAAAGAGACGTCCCCGGTGCGATAAACGAATGATTGACCGGCGAACGGGGCTGCAACAGTGATTTTTTTGATTTCGAGCACGTCATTGGAGTGCTGCGCCCCTTTTTGCGCATCCTTCGTCTTTCCTGTCGGCGGGAAATGCGCGCCCTCGTCTGGAGCTGAAAAGGTGAAGGATTGAGGGGCCAAATTCGGACGGGACAAGCAACCGGTAAGGATTGCAACCAACATCATCAGGCAGCCCAAATTTGATTTGCGCTGGATTTCCATCACGAATGAGTGACCAATTCACCCTCTGTCGTGCCAAAAATCCTCGCAATGGAGTGTTGCACCCCTTTGCCCCGCCGAAACGAAAGCGCCGGAATGCGGCGCACTCCAAACGCTTCGCGAGGCAGGACCGCTAACGAAGTCGCGAAGCGTTTGGACTGCGGCGCATTCCACCGTTTTGGCTTTGTCTGCCGCGATTAAGATACAAACTCCTGCGAGGCTTTAGCGTTCTCTTGCACATCAGCCAAAGCGCCAGAGGACTGGCGCACTCCAAAAGCTTCGCCCGTGCGAAGCGCCCTCGAGTGCATTACATCCTGCCTTGCTACTCCGCCGAAGCGCCCGAGGGGACTGCAGGGGAAGCGGCGGAGGGCTTCGATCCTTCATGAATCTCCTTTAGTGGCCACCAGTTGAGCAAGACGGGCAGCAACACCAAGGACGCTACAAAGCACTCAACCAACCCCAGCACCAGCAATAATCCCAGTCGTGCATTGGCAGGAACCTGGGACAACATTAGTACTCCGAATCCCAGAGAAACCGCAAGGGTGTTAATCAGAGCCGGTGGGCCTGTCAGCCTCATAGCCTGCCTAAGAGCATCCAGTCGAGATTGCTCTGTGGTGCTGTCGTCCTGCGGTCCTGTGGTCCTGTTGTCACGTTGTCTCGTAATCCCTTCAAGCAACTGAATCGAGCAATTCACCCCGATGCCCAGAGTCATCGCCGCGAACATGGAAGTGGCCACTCCAAAGGGAATGTCCGCCCAACCCATGATCGCCAATTTAACAATCACTGCCAGCAAACTGGGTAGCACACAAAACAACCCCCAACGCACGGAACCGCCCAGCACAGCCGTCACGATGCAGATGCCGAGCACGGAAAAAATTAACGACCAAATCTGCGTGTCCGTAATTCCTTTAATGAGCGATTGGCTTAAGGCAACATCGCCGGCAAATCCGAGCCGGATACGCTTCGCCAGCAAATTGGTGCGCTCGTAGTGGCGCAGATCGTTCATGAGCCGGGCGGTTCCCGCAAAATTTGCATCCTTTAAAAAAACTGTCGTCAGAGATTCCCAATAATTCGTATCCACGATTTGCTGTAGCCGCCGCGGGCCGCGTGCCAGCCGATAGTAATCCCACATAAGTTTGGTTTCGCCGGCGTCCGCGGGCAATTGGCGCCCTTCCGGATCATTGGGGCGAGCCATGAAGCGAGTCGTTTCGAGGTACTCTGCGGGTCCAAGCACGCCGCCAACGGCGCAGTCCTTGTGCCCGCGGATGAACGACGCCAGACCTCCAAGCGTACGAATGAGATTTGGGCTAAAGTGACTGCGCACGATCAGGCTATAGTTCGCGCTCCCCTGTTTTGCCAACTCGTTCCAGAAATTCGAGCTGAAAGTCCCTATGGCAGGACGGGCCGTAATGGCGTCACTCGCCCGGTTCACCATCTCGATGTGGGTTTGCCACGTAGGCGCGGTTGCGCCGGTTTGATCGGATCGGTCCGATTTAATGACCTTGAGAATAAGCTCACTGCCAAGCAGCATTGCCTGGTCGTCCACCAAGGCACCTGGCAGGCGCACCTCAAGTTTGGTAACTGCGGTCGCAGGCAGTTTCCCTGTCACGAGGTTCGAGGCAGAACAGGAGACGAGCAACAGGTGCATCCCGTAGAAATCCGCGTTCACCCTCTTTGTCACTCGGCGGAACTCACTGCTGGGATCAAATGCATCTGTCCAGCTATCCTGTACTTTTAAACGCGATAAGCCAAATGGGGTCAACAACATGATTGCCGCGGTCGTTCCTACAACCCACCAGCGCCTGCGCAATACCACTTCGGCAAAGCGTCCAAACCAGATTTCGAGTCCAGATGACCTTGAATTCGCGGAGCGATTTCTCCTGGTCCGCAGCCATTCGGGCCTTAATAACCTGAGGAGGGCCGGTACAACACTGCATGAAAACAACAACCCAATCAAAACACCCACACCCGTGCAGATTCCAAACGCCCGCACAGGCCAAAGTGGCGAAAATCCGAAGGAGAAAAACCCGATCGCAGTAGTCACTGATGTGTTGGCCACCGAGTTGACCATACTATCGAATGTCTCGCGCAAAACCGTTCCACGCTCCCCACGCTCCTCACGCTCTCCGCGCTCCTCACGCTCTTTCCTGAGTAGCCTGAAATACCTGCTAAAAATATAGATGTCGTTCATGACGCCGGTCGCGGCGAGCAGAATGGGCATTACCGCGAGCGTCAGATAGACGGGCACCCCACACCAGCCCATCAGTCCAAAAACCACCACCAGAGTTCCCGCGACTCCGGGCAAAGGCACGAGCATCGCCGGAACGGTTTTGAAGCTCACATAGAACACCAGCATCATCACGGCAATTGCGACCGGCAGAAGGCCGATTCGCCTCGACACGAGCAGGCGAAACTCATAGAAGCTCCGCGGCCAGGCCAACGGGCGTTCCTCGGTCATGCCACGGGTGGTAGTGCCCAGCAGAGCACTGGGCACACCGAGGTCTTCCAGGATATGAATGCCTAGCAAAGATTCCGCCGCCGGCGCTCCGGTCACAGCCAGTTCTTCTGGCGCGCCTGCCAATTTGCGGGCCTTTAAAATGCCTCGCAGCCGGCCGTAGAGGTCGGTGCGGTCTGCTCCGGGCATGGCGCCGACGAGAATGGCCGTGGATTTGCCATCTGAGGACACCAGTGTTCCCGTGTACAGCTCGATGCGCCTCAAGTCCTCTCGCAATTGATCTAATTCACCTCGTGTTTTGAGCGGGGGCTCTAGCAGCTTCTGATGAATGAGGGTGCCCGGACGCAGATGAAAGCTCGGCTCAGTGGCCAGACTCATGATGTCATGGGTATCCGCCCCGGGCAATGTTGACAGCTCGGATGTGAGATCTCGGATTAGCTGTATAGTTTCAGGGTTAAAGATGCCCTCCGGACGATCGGAATGGATCAAGACCACCAATTGATCATTTATTCCGAACCGCACGCGGATGTTCTTATCGTGTAGAACCTCCGGCGCAGTGGGAGAGACCAAGGCCTGCCCATCCGTCCGCAGCTTGAGCCTTGCTAAACCCGGCGCAGCCCCTGCGCTGACGAGCGCTGAAATTAGCAGTGTGCGCCACGGATAGGTGATGGAGTAGAAAGCGAGGTTCTTGAAAAAACCGACGATAGCTCGATGAATTCCGATCGGGCGCACTATCAACAAGATTACCGGTGAACCTGCTCCAGAGAAACACGAAAGAGTCAAATTTGCCAATGCTGCGCCTTGCGGTGCACGGGTCGCTTTTGAGATTTGATGTTTGGAGCTTCTCTGGTGTTTGGAGTTTGAAGTTTGGTGTTTGTATGGTGGAGTTTGGTGTTTGGTGTTTTTCTTTTTGGTATTCGCGGTTTTCTATACGAAGCTCCTCCTATGCGCACCGTCCATCACGCGCTCGTTTTAAATCTGCATCAGCCGCTTGGCAATCTAGAGGCGTTGATGGCCGAGAATGAATGGGCCGCGAAAGAAATCCTTTTTGCCATTGATCGCATCCCGCGCTCGCTTTGGGATTTTGAGGATGTTGGCCGGGTGCATCTCTCACTATCGGGGACACTGCTGGAGACGCTGGCTCGGCCGGATTTTCAGGAGCACGTTTATGGGATCGTCAAATGTGGTGATCTGCTCTGGCATTTGCAAAACCAGAAGATTATTCGGATCCTGGGCACAGGCTATTATCACCCGGTTCTGCCGTTGATTCCGCAGGCGGACTGGGAGGAACAGCTTCGGCGTTGGCAAGGCATCGCCCGGCATTTGTTTGCGCGCGAGCATTTTTCCGGTTTCTGGCCGCCGGAGATGGGCTTCTGCATGGAGCTGATCCCGGTGCTCAAACGATTGGGCTATCGCTATGTGCTCGTGGACAGTGAGCATATCGAGCCGATCAGCCCAATGCGTTGGGAAGAGGTGCGCTATCGGCCTCACCTGGCGCGGCACGGCGGGGAAGAAATTGTGATTGTGGCCCGCGACCGCGATTTATCTTACGCGCAGGAAGCGGGTATGGACACCGGCTGGTTTATGCAAGAGGTCCATGAGCGCACCAAACATTGCGATTTTCCGCCGCTGGTAACCACGTGCAGCGACGGTGACAATGGCGGCTGGTTCCGCAATGTTTCGCCTAAGGGAAACTTTTGGGGCGTTCTGTACCAGCCTCTGCTGGAATGGGTTCGCCGCGGTGACACGGAAATGCGTCCGACCTTCATAGACGACTATCTCAACCAGCACGGAGCGCATGGCGAGGTGCGCGTTCGAACGGGCGCTTGGAACACCGGTTGGCATAATGGCATCGGGTTCATTCAGTGGACCGGTTCACAAGCCCAGAAGGACGCTCTGAAACGCGTCACCGAAACCAGCCGCGCCCTCCACGAGGCCTTCGCGAAGAGCCCTGCTTCGGGAGATCGTGAGAGGCGCAATCACCTGGCGGAGGCCCAGTGGCGTCTGCTGCGGGCTGAGACCAGTTGCAATTTCTTCTGGGGCGAAGCCTGGGTAGCGCGCTGCCATCAGGACCTGGAGGAGGTATGGCGATGTCTTCAGCGGGCAGAAAGCTAGCCAAAGAAATCTCAAGCATCCGAGTCTTTGTGCAAACGCACAAATTTTTCTTGCAATTGCAGCAAAGGACGCCATAAGATGAGGGTGTAATGGATATCAAAGGCACCGTGGCGGTGATTACAGGCGCTGCCGGCGGCATTGGGCGGGCTTTGGCCCTTGAACTGGCCAAGCGCAAAGCGGCGGGCCTGGCGCTGGTGGATCACAGCGATACGGTTCATCAGGTTGCCAAGGCCGTCAACGAGTTGGTGGGCAGTGCAATCGCCCACGGCTATACCGGCGACGTAACGGATGAAGGGTTTCGCAAATCCGTTTTTGAGGACATGGCGTCGAAGCACAACCGTGTGAACATCTGCGTGCCGGCTGCCGGGATTACGCGAGATAGCCTGGCGGTGAAAATTGACAAGGCGACCAACCAGGTCGTCATCTATCCAATCGAAACTTTCCGGCAGGTGATGGAGATCAATCTGGTCGCGCCGGTTTATTGGGCTCTGGAGATGGTGGCCGGCATCGCCCGGATGCGGGCGGAAAAGGGACTTAAGCGTTGGGAGCCAACTGAGCCTCTGGAAGGCGCGGTCATCTTCATTGGTTCAGTGTCCTCGCTCGGGAACAGGGGTCAGGTTGCGTACGCAGCAACCAAGGCCGGACTCGAAGGTGCGGCGGCGACGCTGATGATGGAGGCTGTGTACCACGGAATCCGTTGCGCGGTCATTCATCCGGGCTACACGGATACACCGATGGTGCGGGCAATGGGCGAGAAGCTGATCGCTGAGCAAATCATCCCTCGCACGCAACTGCGCCGCTTGATTCAACCGGAAGAAATCGCTGACGCCATCTGTTTCATGATCTCAAACGCCGCTGTTAGCGGCTCACTATGGGCTGACGCCGGCTGGCATCCGTCGGCCTAAACGTTCAAGTTTCAAAGTTCAAAGTCGCAGACCGGCCAGGGTTCAGGACGCGGTAAGTTCAAAGTTCAAGGTTCGAAGTTCAAGGTTCAAAGTTCGGAGTTTGTAAGACATAGGGTACTAACCTACTATGCCGTGACGAGGGCTTTTGGTGTAGTGGGAGGATATTCGTTGGGCAAGGAACCCGAATTCCCGAATAAACACAAACATAGAAGGAGGCAGATCATGATCGCAGAATTAACCAGACCGACACCGGCTTTGGAGACGCGCAATAGCAAGGATGGCGCAAAACTTTTGGCAGGCAAAGTTTGCCTTGTTACGGGCGGCAGCCGAGGCATTGGGCGCGCCATAGTGACTGCTCTGGCTGAGGCGGGGGCGGACGTAGCTTTCACCTACCAGAATTCGAGAGAACAGGCGGTGAATCTGGCGGAAACGCTCAAGGCTCAGGAAGACATCCATTGCCGGGCCTACCAGGCTAATGTGGCTTCGGCCGAAGAGATGCAGGAGGTGGTCAAGGACGTCATTGCGGAGTTTGGCCCGATCACCATTTTGGTTAACAACGCGGGGATCAATCGCGACAAATCGTTCTTGAAAATGACCAAAGCGATGTGGGACGAAGTGATGCGCGTGAATCTGGACGGCGTCTTCTCCGCCACGCAGCTTGTTGTTCAATACATGCTGGAGAGCGGCTGGGGTCGAATCATCAATATATCTTCCATTGTTGGTCAAACAGGAAACTATGGCCAAACCAATTACGCCGCCACCAAAGGCGCCTTGATTTCTTTTACGGCAAGCCTGGCACGCGAATTGGCGCGCAAAGGCGTGACCGTGAACGCCGTGGCTCCCGGATTCATCGAGACTGATATGGTCAGCGGCATGCCTGAGGCAGCCCTGGCTCAGGTCAAAGCCATGACGCCGGTAGGCCGGTTGGGTAAACCCGAAGAAGTGGCAGACGCTGTTGTGTTTTTGGCCAGCCCTCGTTCAGGTTATGTGACCGGGCAGGTCCTGGCGGTCAACGGCGGGATGTATATGTGAGGCGTGATGCGTGATGCGTGAAACGTGGAACGTGAAACGTGAAACGTGAAACGTGAAACGTGAAACGTGAAACGCGGTGCGCGGTTGGGGGGCCGTCAAGCGGCAACCGTTTGCGTGTTTCGTATTTCGTCTTGCTTGGGTGCCTGGAGTGATCGGCTTCAGGCTGCAACGGATGAGTCGCGGACGGAGCGCGGCATTTATTATGCCGCTTCATCGTCCGAACTGAAGCGGGTGCTCGTCTGAACCGGCCGCCAGCGTCGTATCGTTCGGTGAAGCGGCATAAATGCCGCGCTCCTGCAACGTGCTTGAGTCCCCTCAACGGCCTTTCAACTCGGCGACCGCCTCTCGGACATTCCAAGCAGCCTTTTCGAGGGCGCCTAGGGCAGAAAGGTGGTCAGCTTTTGTCAACTCGCTGACGATCCGGACGGCGCGGTGCCGCAGCTTGGTGTTGGAGGGATTTACGTCCACCATCAGATTGCTCATTACCTTGCCGAGCCTAGCCATCGCGAGGGTAGTGAATATATTAAGAAGCAGTTTGGTGGCTGTCCCCGCTTTGAGGCGGGTTGAGCCGGTTAGAATCTCGGGTCCCAGGTTTGGCGTTAAGAGAATAGTGGGTAGCAATTGGCGGGGAATTTTGAGAAAGGGATTAAAACAAAGCAGCACTGTCGTGGCACAACGCTTTTTGGCTTCGCTGAGAGCGCCCCAAACGTAGGGCGTGGTGCCGCTTGCGGCAATTCCGACTACCACATCCTTTCTATTGACGTGGTTGGACGCGATTGCCTGTTGTCCGGCCGCAGAGTTGTCCTCAGCGCCTTCCACAGATCGCCATAAAGCTGCTTTGCCGCCAGCAATGATACCCTGGACCATATTTCGGGGCGTCCTGAAAGTAGGAGGGCATTCGCTGGCGTCCAGCACACCCAAGCGTCCGCTTGTGCCAGCACCGACATAGAACAGGCGGCCGCCCAGGCGAAACGCGCGAACGATGAGTTGAACCACCTGCTCAATACGGTGGCTCTCGGCTAGAAGTTGTTTCGGCACTTTCGATTCTTCCGAAAGCATGAGCCTGATAGCATCTCGGCAGCTCATTTTATCGAGATTGCTCGAGCGCGGGTTGCGTTGTTCGGTAGGGGAAGGTTTTGTGGACTTGACGAGTCGTGAGTCCTTTGGATTTCGGGTCTTGTTGCGACCTGGTGGCATAGGCTGGGGCAGAGGATGCCAAACGATCGGGTGGAAAGCGAGAAGCGGAAAACGAAAGCGCGGGGATGCCGCGCACTCCAAACGCTTCGCGACTTCATGCGCGCTCGTGGTCGCGAAGCGTTTGGAGTGCGGCGTATTCCGCCGCTTTCGTTTTGTTGTGGAGACAATTCGTGGTTTCGCCAAAAAAGGACGTACCAGGTATCCAATTATCAGCACTCACCACAGGCCGCTTCATGCTTTGGATTTTGGCCAGCGTTTCTGGTACAGTAAAAGTACACAGATGAACACGACCGAAGAAGCGATATTGAATGTGCTGCTTGAGTTGGAAACCGCCGCTAAGAACTCTTCCAGCGGCGGACACAAATACGACTTCCAGCAACTGTTCGCGCGCCTTGAGGATCTGGCTGGTCGCTTGCCAAAAGGCTCGGATCCGATGCTGCGGCATTACCTCGACAACAAGAGCTATCAAAAGGCCCGGCTGCTTCTCCAGGGAAGGGAAGAAGAGAATGCGCGAGGTTCGTGCGGATAGCAGCCAAAGCTTACGGGCGCTGACCGATTTCGGATTTCGGATTTCAGATTCTTCATTTAGACCCTCGTTACCTCGGCTGCTACCAATTAACGAAAAAACACCCAATACACGATCAGCAACATCGGCAACATGAAGGGCAGGGTGAAGCGGACGATATAGCCGATGAAAGTCGGCGTGTGCGCTTTTTGATGGTCGGCGATCGCCTTGACCATGAAATTCGGTCCGTTGCCGATGTACGTATTAGCGCCAAAGAAAACTGAGCCGACACTGAGGGCTTTCAGGCACGTTGCGCAACTGGGAGTTCCGAGCAGAAGCGCAATTTGAACGTGCTCGGGGTTGATGCGGCCAGTAAGAAGTTCTCGTGGGAAACTGGTCTGCAGAGCTGCAACTGCCTGGCAGATTTGCTCCTGGTAGGGCCCAGAGGCCGCGGTCAAATCTGCGCCATGCGCCTTGATGTATTCCACGATGGCGGTGGTGGCCTCGGGGGTGGCGAACGCGCCCAACTCCGCGCTCAGGAAGCTTAAATAAGTCGGGGCGTTATCGAGAACGCTCGACAAACCGCCACTACCCCAGAAGAACAGCCCAGGACCCGGTGTTCCAAACCGGGCGGCATTTGATTGCAGCCAGTCAAGCGCCGGCATCATGGTGGCAAAGATCCCCGCAAAGAGGATCGCTACTTCGCTAAGAGGATGAAAATTGAACTGGTTGGCTTCGTGCACAGGCTTTTTCGTGCTGCTGTACGAGCCGATGGAGGCCAGCAGCATGATGATCTCGCGTGCAAATGGCGGGTGCTTGATAAAGACCGCGCCGAGGACAACACCCAGAAAAACTAGGTTGCCCAATCCCTCAAAGCGCCATTCTTCGTGCGCGGTTTCGACGGTTCGCACTATTTTTGGCGCGCGCCGAAAGTTAAGCGTATCCAATACAAAGAACGTCGCAAGGAGCACAGCCATACCGGTGAGCCACATCGGCCAACAATTCGCCGCCACCCACCAAAAAGGAATGCCTCTTAAGAATCCGAGGAACAATGGAGGTCCCATGGGTGTAAGACATCCGCCGACGTTCGAGATAATGAAGATGAAGAAGACCACATGATAGGCGTTGAGCCGGTGCTTGTTCATTCTTAACCATGGCCGAATGAGCAGTATCGAGGCGCCGCTGTTGCCCAAAATATTCGCCGCAAGAGTTCCGATCATAAGGAACACGACGTTGGCCGCAGGGGTGGCTTCGCCTTTCACATTGATATGGATGCCGCCTGAGATGACGAAAAGCGACCCGATCAGGCATATAAAACTGAAGTATTCGCTCGCCGTTTCGAGCACACGCTTTGGAGCCTGCAAATCGATCAAATAATAAGTGAGAGTGATTACCGCCAGGCCAAAAGCGACTTTGCCGAAGTGCCGGCCCCACCAATCTGCAAAATAAAGCGGCGCCAAGGCCATGGCCACGAGCAAAGCGATGAATGGGGCGACCATCCAGGGATTGGGATGAATCTCGGGCATGCTGGAGGACGAGTGTCGAGTGACAGGTGTCGAGTGGCAAGGGGCAAGTGAGCCCTTGGAGGGCGGGTGTCCTCACCCGCAGCGCGACCTTCCGCAAGCCGGCGTCAAAATTGACCGGCGCTGTGATCGTGTTCGGGGGCTGCTGCGGCTCAGAGAGCCGCGCCCCGGCGCAAACTCGCGGGCAAGATGCCCGCGCTCCCAGGGTGGCCATAATTTCCTTGGGTGTGCAAATCGCTACAGCCAGAGCGCTACCAAGGGGTCGAGATTTCAGCTTCTAACCCTCGTTAAATCAGCAAGTTACACCTCTTTTTCCGCGTTGGCACTGCCGGTGCTAAATGACCTGAACTCATTAATGAAGAAAATCGAAGCGATTATCAAACCTTTCAAGCTTGAGGAAGTGAGAGACGCTTTAGGAGAAATCGGGGTTGAGGGAATGACGGTGACCGAAGTTAGAGGTTTTGGCCGGCAAAAGGGCCATAGCGAAATTTATCGCGAACAGGAATACACGACGGATTTTCTGCCCAAAGTCAGGGTGGAAGTCGTCGTTCACGACAAAAACGCCAAGGCGGTCGTGGACGCTCTCATCAAGGGCGCCCGAACCGGCAAGATTGGGGATGGCAAAATATTCGTGGCGCGGATCGAACAAGCCGTTCGCATCCGCACGCAGGAATCAGGGGACCAGGCGATTTAGTGGCCAACACTGAACAAACAAAAACGAACAAACAAAACAACACCAAACAGCAAACAGCAGTAAACAACAGCAAAACCGCAACATTATGGCAAACGCACAAATACCCCCCGAGAAACCCACATCCAGGGCGACGCTGGGCCTGACAGGCCTGACGATCAACGCCATGGCGCTAATCGCTCCCGGCGCCTTCTTGTGGCTCACGTTCCAGGAGCAATCACTTTATGGCGCGCCAATGGCCGGATGCGCCATGTGGTTTGGGATTTTTGCCGCGCTCCTTCTTTGCCTTGCAACTGCGATCAGCTATGCAGAGCTCTCCAAAATATTTCCCGGCGCCGGCTCCTCCTATCTCTACGCCGAGCAGGCGTTCCTGTCGCGAACGAAGTGGCTCAAATTCGCGCGCGTTGCGAAGTTCTTCACCGGTTGGGCAAGTCACCTCTACTATTGGGTGTATCCAGGTTGCATGGTCGGTGTAACCGCGATTCTGGTGGGGTACCTGTCGAGCGTGTTTTGGCCCAATACTTTCAGCAGCGTGTATAACAGCCCCCTGGAAATGTTCTTGTTCTGCATCGTATTTGCTTTCGGCGTAGGTTATATCGCTTTTCGAGGAGTCAATGGCACCACAGCCGTGAATATGGCGATTAATATTATTCAGATCAGCGCGTTGATCGTTTTCTCGCTGATCGCGATTGCATATCGCGTACAGCACCCGGAAGGCTCTCCAGGGTTCCATCTGTCAGGCGGGAACGTGGTCACCTACAACGTGGACCAAGTCAATGTGACGGATGATAAGAACAAACCGGTGCAGGACACGTTTGCCGACGGTTCGCCGCGAGTGGACGACAAAAATCAACCCGTTTACAAGCAGCAGGACCGAACCGTCGCAAAAGACGATCTCGATGCTGCGAAGAACAAGGATGCAGCGGTGCTTGGCGCCCTGACGGACATGAAGTTAGGTGAGGGCGATCCTTACCCGGCATTCCAAAAAGACGAGAAGGGGAGCCTCAAGCTCGACAAGAATGGTCACGCCATTGCTGATCCTTTTACGATCACCTATAAACCAGGCTTTTCGGGTGCGGGTACTGCAAAGGATCCAAAGACCTTCAACAACCACGAGACCGCAGTGTCAGTCATTGCTCCGCACGGCCTTGGCTTAGTTTTCATCCAGGCATGCATCGCAATTCTGATCCTCGTAGGCTTCGAGTCAGTGACCGCCATGGGTGAGGAGGCAAAGAACGCCAAGCGCGACGTTCCGCGGGCGGTCATCCTGTCATTGGCAATCCAAGGCGGGATTTGCTATTTCTTCGAATACTTCGCAGCCAACTACCTCTTGCACAATGGTTACACCTTGTCCAACGCCGCGGCTTCAGGCGCTCCGATCGGCGATCTGATGCTTCTGACTGGTACCTGGCTGTTTGGAAGCGCCTCGGCGGGCAAGGCATTTATGATCGTTCAAGCGATCACGGTGTTTTTGGCCTTGATTGGCACCACGCTCTCCTGCCTGAGCACAGGCGCGCGCGTGACCTACGCCATGGGTCGCGACGAGGAAGTCCCGTCCCACTTTGGCCTACTGCACGGCAAACACCTGTCCCCGCACCGGGCAATTTGGACGCTCGTGATTCTCTCGGTAATTATCGGCATTATCACGTGCTCCATTTACCTTGGTGCTCAAAGTTCCGACCTCGCTGCTTTGGACAAGCACAACATTTGGTACAGCTTCGGCATCTTTTCGCCTCATGCTTATACCTGGCTTCCCAACACGTTTTTACTAGTGACGCTGGTGAGCAATTTTGGAACATTCATGCTCTACATGATGACCTGCATGATCGCGATGGTTGCTTTCAAAGAGCACCATAGCTATAGCGGCATCAAGCATTTCGTCATTCCCTGGTTCGGCCTGCTCGCGAACGCCGCTTGCATGTTGTTCTATCTGATCGGACCCATCCCATGGCTCGGGGGCGTCAGCGGAATGAGTTGGCATGAACCGTACTTAGCATTGCTCGTAGCCGCGCTTTGGGGTGGTTGGGGTTTGATTTATTTCAAGAAACGCAGCGCTCAATTGAACAAGCCCGCGTTCCTTGTTGAGAAGCCCGTCCCTGCATCAGCTTAATCACACAAAAGCCTGCCTATTCCAACCCGGCCATCCACAGGGATGGCCGGGTTCTGCTTTAGGCGAAGACGCGACGCCTAGTGACGTCTTATACGCGTAGACTCGTATAGGAAAAGCGCCAGAGGACTGGCGCACTCCAAGACGCTCCGCGAGTTCCGTAGCACAGCAGATTGGCGAAGCTTTTGGAGTGCGCCAGTCCTCTGGCGCTTTGGCTCGAACCCAAGATGGCGGTTTGGACACCGGTCTGCTCTGGAAAAAAAATAGTGTTCTGGTAGCCTCCACCTCGCACGATGAAAGTAAAATGTCACCAGATCACCAGCGCCGGGGCCGTGCGCGATCATAACGAGGATTTCCTGTTGTTTTGGGAGCCGGAGGACTTCGCGATGCAGCAACGGCTGGGCAGCCTGGCAATCCTGGCCGATGGCGTCGGAGGCGAAAATCACGGAGACATTGCCAGTCGTCTTGCTGCGGAAACCGCTCTTGGTGCTTTCAAGGAAGCGAAACCGGAAACCTCCATTACCGAGATTGCGCGGAGCATGTTCGACAACGCATCCACTAAAGTGTTTCAGCAGGCTCAGCAAAATGGGCGCATGGCCACGACCCTCCTGACCTCGATCTTCCGCGATGATAAGGTGATAATAGCCCATGTCGGGGATACTCGCGCCTATCTCATCCGTGGCGGCAAGATCAAACGGCTGACTTCGGATCATTCGTACACGGCGTTGCAGGTGAAGCTGGGCTTACTCCTCGAGCGCAACGCCATGACCAGCCCGCATCGCTCGATGTTGACCCGCACCGTGGGCCACGAGCCGGTATGTCACTACGATATCACGACGGAAACGCTGCTTCAGGGAGACATGATTCTCCAATGCACCGACGGTTTGTACGGGTTTGTGCTCGATGACGAAATTCTGGACGCAGTCATCAAGTATCATCCGGGCGAGGCGTGTAAACGGCTCATTGCATTGACGGAGAAGCGGCAGGTCTCTGATAATGTATCCATTCAGATCGTACAGGTCTGGGACGTGGACAAGCCCAAAACCAAACAACCGGGTTCGGAAAAGCTGCGCAAGACATCTGCCAAAGACCCGAATGTGGGAACTCTTCTGGACGATCGGTTCGAGATCACAGACATCATCGCGCGGAGCAATATGGCCTCGCTTTTCAAGGCCAATGACCGCAAGACCGGCAAAGCCGTCGCGTTGAAAATCCCCAACCTCGAAATCGAGAGCGATACGGCTGGATTCGACCGTTTCAAACGCGAGGAAGAGATCGGCTTGCAGCTCGACCATCCCTACATCCTCAAGCTCGTTCCCGTGGAGACGAAAAGCCGGCCTTACATCGCGATGGAGTACCTCGAGGGCCAGACCCTGAACGAATTGCTCAGGAATGTGCATCCGTTGCCCGAGCCGGATGCGGTCAAAATCGCCAGCCGGATATGCGAAGCCCTCGATTACATGCACAAAAACGGGGTAATTCACCGGGATTTGAAGCCGCAGAACATCATGCTCTGCAACGACGGCTCGATCAGAATTATGGATTTCGGCATCGCCAGGTCTCAGGCCTCGCGGCGGCTGACATTCGTTGGTTTTACCCCCACGATGGGCACCCCCGACTACATGGCCCCCGAGCAGGTTAAAGGCAGCCGAGGCGATGAGCGCACGGATATTTACAGTCTGGGTGCCATCCTTTATGAAATGGTGACGGGCGAGACGCCGTTTGGCGGCGATAGTGCGTATGTTATCATGAACGCCCGTGTCTCGGGTGATCCTGCTGCACCACGCAAACTAAACCCCAAAGTGACACCGGTACTTGAGGAGATCATCCTGCACGCCATGGAGCGCGATCCCAAACGCCGCTATCAGTCAGCCGCGGAGATGAAACGGGAGCTGGACGACTATGAAGTGGTGGAGATGACCAGCCGGCACTCGCGCTTGCAGGCGCCGCAGATTTGGAAGTCTCGGTTTCGCATGTTGCCAATGATTCTGGGCTTCGTGCTCCTTCAGGTCGTCATCTTTCTTCTTTTGTTCCTTTATTTTCGGAAGCATCGCTGATCTGTCGTCCCCGTCCTCGTCGTTGAAAACTGCGGCTGGAACCGCCGCGGCCACGGCAGGAGCGCGGCATTTATGCCGCTTCAAGGTGCAAATCCAATGCCGGGTCCAGTTCAATTCGGGCGCACTTTTCCGGTCGGACGTTGAAGCGGCATAAATGCCGCGCTCCGTTCGCCCTTCGCCGCGTTGCTGGGCATTAACTGCGCAACCTTGCCCTTGTTGGCTAAGTTTCGCCATGGATTGTCGCCCGGCGAAATCGCGTTTGGCTTCGAAACGCACTGATTCTCAGGCGCTTTGCACCAGTAGAGTGAATCGAGTAAGAGTTGGTACAAAGCCTGCAATCATCCGCCATCGCTGCACAACGCATTTCCAGACCATCCTATGGTTTGGGATGCGTGGCGAACCGCTATCCAATTAGCCCCGTGCGAACATGAAGAAAGTCGAAGCCATCATAAAACCGTTCAA
The DNA here is from genome assembly GCA_003176045.1 of Verrucomicrobiota bacterium. Taxonomy (GTDB): domain Bacteria; phylum Verrucomicrobiota; class Verrucomicrobiia; order Limisphaerales; family UBA8199; genus PSRM01. The sequence continues at coordinate 23,564 of PSRM01000072.1, forward strand.
ACTGGAAGAAGTTAAAGATGCCCTGGGCGAGATCGGCATCGAAGGTATGACGGTTACTGAGGTAAAGGGTTTTGGCCGGCAAAAGGGACACACCGAGATTTATCGTGGCAGCGAGTACACGGTTGATTTCCTACCCAAGGTAAAGCTCGAGGTTGTGATTCCGGATGACAAGTTGGATGAGGCCGTTATGGTTGTGGTCAGAGCGGCCAAAACGGGTAAAATTGGGGACGGCAAAGTTTTCGTTTCACATATCGAGGAGGCGGTTCGGATTCGGACCGAGGAAAAAGGGGCGCAGGCGGTGTAGCTCTGAGATTAAGATTAAGAGAAAGCTTAAGGTTAGGAGGGCCAGGTCCAGGAGGGGGTCGCTCGGTCGTCCGCACACCGCATCCATTTCGCCCGATCAGCTTGACAAGCTATCCATAGTCGAGTACCACCCCTCCACTAAAGCAGGGTGTGGAACATGACTTGAGCCAGGATTCCTGAAAATCAAAAGGCACCCTGCCGAACCTGGACAAGTTTCTCGAACCCGAGCAGCCATGAAGAAAATTGAAGCCATCATCAAACCGTTCAAACTGGAGGAAGTAAAGGACGCCCTGGGGGAAATAGGAATTGAGGGTATGACTGTGACTGAGGTCAAGGGTTTTGGCCGCCAAAAGGGCCACACCGAGATTTATCGCGGGAGCGAATACACGGTGGATTTTCTGCCGAAGATCAAGGTCGAGGTCGTTCTGTCTGACGAGAAGCTCGAAGAGGCCGTAAGCGTTATCGTCAGGGCTGCCAAAACTGGAAAGATTGGCGATGGAAAGGTATTCGTTTCGAATATAGAGGAAGCGGTAAGAATCAGGACCGAGGAAAAGGGTGCGCAGGCTGTTTAATGATAGCCGCTTAGCAACCAGGCTGTTGCCAAAGCCACTGCGCAACTGAACCTTCGAAGTTCAACTATTCTCATTATGAAAAAGTCCATTTTCCTCCTCCTTGTTCTGGCCGGAACCTTAACCGGACACATCTCACGCGCGGCGGATGCCTCGGCCCCGAAACGCGCCGAGCCAACCCTCGAGCAACGCGTCAGCGACCTCGAAGCCGCGTTTCTGAATGGCCCCCGCGCGGCCGATTCGACGAATAACGTCAGGTCCAAGCTGGGCGAGTACGACGAGAAATCAAACACTTACAAGCCTCTACCCGGGCCGGGAGCGAATGCGTGGCAAATGACCTCTGCGGCGCTGGTGCTGTTCATGACGTTGCCGGGTTTGGCACTGTTTTATGGCGGGTTGGTGCGGCGAAAGAACGTGCTCTCGGTGATGGCCCAGTGCCTTTTCATCACGGGCCTGGTGACGATCCTTTGGTTTGTTTGTGGATACAGTCTGGTGTTCCACAGAGGCGGGGCTGTCCTTGGAAACCTCAGTAACGCTTTTCTTTATGGCGTTACTTCCAACCCGAATCCTGATTACTCCGGTTACGTTTCGGAAAACGTTTTTGCGATGTACCAGCTCATGTTTGCGATCATCACGCCGGCCCTCATCATTGGCGCTATTGCAGAACGCATGAAATTCGCCGCAATCTGCCTGTTCATGCTCCTTTGGATGTTTGTCATCTACTTCCCCCAGGCGCACATGATTTGGGGCGCGGACGGATTTATGAATGGGCTTGGGAATCCGGACGCCGGCATCAAAGCTATAGATTTCGCAGGCGGCACGGTGGTTCACATGACCTCAGGATGGTCGGCGCTGATCCTTTGTCTGATCCTCGGAAAACGCATTGGCTTCGGCAAACAACCCATGCCTCCGCACAGCATGGTGCTTTGCATGGTTGGGACAGGAATGTTGTGGGTCGGCTGGTATGGTTTCAACGCCGGCAGCGCGGTGGCCGCTGACGTGATCGCTGCTAACGCCTTCACCACGACTACGATCGCCACTGCCGTTGCCTCCTTTGTATGGCCTTTGGCCGAATGGATCGTCCGGGGCAAACCCAGTGTACTCGGGTTTTGCTCGGGGGCGGTGGCTGGCCTGGTTGTCATCACGCCAGCTTGCGGCTACGTGACGCCGCGCGGCGCCGCGATCATCGGCGTTGCCGCCGGCCTAATCCCCTGGTTCTTCTGCTATAAAGTGAAATCCTGGTTTGGTTATGATGATGCGCTTGACACGTTCGGGGTGCATGCGGTTGGGGGCACGCTGGGCGCTCTGTTGACGGGAATGTTGGCCAGACACTCAGTAAACCCGAACCTGGCCACCAACCTGGGGGGCCACGTGAAGAATTCGTTCTTCCAGCCGCTGGTTCTTCAGCAACTCGAAGCCATCGGCATCACGCTGGTCCTGGCCACGGTGGGAACGGCTGTCATCGCCTTGATCGTGAAAGCTGTGGTCGGGTTGCGTCCTGCTGAGGAAATCGAGCTGTCCGGGCTGGACCTCAACGAACATGGCGAAGAGGGCTATCATATAGCGGCAGGACAGCAGTTGTAAGCAAAGTAAGGCAGGCGTCTCGCCTGCCCCAGATGTAATCTTGCGCTCCTTATAAGGGCAGGCGAGACGCCTGTCCTACTTTGTCATGAAAACCATTCTCGCAGAAACCAGCCGAGTGCCGTTTGCGCGGCAGATCGAGGAGGTGGTGAACAGGACACCTATAGTGGACATCCACACCCACCTTTACGATCCGGCTTTTAAAAGCCTGCTGCTCTGGGGCATAGACGACCTTTTGGTCTATCACTACCTTGTTGCCGAGGTGTTTCGTTACCTCAAGGAGCCTTATGAAACATTTTGGGCGCTGCCCAAGCAGGCACAAGTGGACTTGATCTGGGATCAGTTATTCATTCAACACTCCCCCATCTCCGAAGCTTGCCGCGGCGTGATCACAACCCTTCACGCCCTTGGCCTGGATGTGAAGAAGAGGGATTTGCCGGCCATTCGCACCTGGTTCGCCGGCCAAAAGCCCGAAGCCCATGTCACTCGCTGCATGGAACTGGCCGGAGTGAAGAAGATCTTCATGACCAACTCGCCCTTCGATGATGCCGAAAGGCCAGTCTGGGAGAAGCGCTTTCAGCGCGATCAGCGGTTTGCAGCCGCTCTACGCATAGATCCGTTGGTATTGTCCTGGCGCGAAACGGCGCCTCGACTTGCCCGATGGGGTTACCAGGTCGAGAAACAGCTATCATCTCGCAAGACGTTCGAAGAGGTGAAGCGTTTTCTGAGGGATTGGACAAAGCGGATTGGTGCTCATTACGTTATGATCTCGTTGCCGTCGGATTTCCAATTTCCGGCGAAAAACCATGCCGCGAAGCTGCTTGAAGGCGCCGTCCTGCCGCACTGCCGGGCGGAGGGCTTGCCGCTGGCGCTCATGCCCGGCGTCAGGCGAGCGGTCAATCCTCAGATCAGGCTCGCAGGGGATGGCGTCGGATTGAGCAATCTGAGCGCGTTGCAGAACCTGTGCGCGGCATTTCCCGACAATAAATTCATGGCCACGGTTCTCGCCCGGGAGAACCAGCACGAACTGTGCGTGCTCACCCGGAAGTTCCGAAACCTGCACATCTTCGGCTGTTGGTGGTTTTTGAATGTGCCCCACCTCGTCGAGGAGATAACGCGGATGCGGATCGAGATGCTGGGCTTGAGTTTCACCGCCCAACATTCCGATGCCAGAGTATTGGATCAGCTTATTTACAAGTGGCAGCATTTCAGGAAAGTGGCCACCGAAGTGCTCATCGAGAAATACTCAGATCTGGCCCAAACCGGGTGGCACTCCAGCCAGGAGGAAATAGAGCGCGATGTGGGGGATTTGTTTGGAGGGGCGTTCGAGAGGTTTTGCGACCGCGGGTAGGTGGGGAATTTCAAATTTCAAACATCAAACTTCAAGGAATCCTCAAGCTTCAACACTCAAGAAGGCTCCGCACGCTGCCCGCTCTGGAAAAGCAATAAAACGAAAGCGCGGGAATGCCGCGCACTCCAAGCGCTTCGCGAGTCAGCAGGCGTTGGAAGTCGCGAAGCGTTTGGAGTGTCCCGATAGCAATCGGGACCGCTTTGGATTCAGATTGTTGGAAGCGGTTCTGCACTGACATCCGACTTCCGCCTCTGTGCTCTGTCCTCTGTCCTCTGTTCTCTGACCTCTGCTCTTTGACCTCTGCTCTCTGACCTCTGACCTCTGACTTCTGCATTTGAGCCTCTTAGCCGAGGCTGCTACGTTTGGGCAGTCATGCCTGCTGTCATCGCCATTGTTGGTCGCCCAAATGTCGGCAAATCCGCATTGTTCAACCGGATTGCCGGCCGGCGCATTGCCATCGTGCACGATCAACCCGGTGTCACCCGTGACCGAGTAACTGCCGAAGTCGAGTGGGAGGGCCATACCTTCACGTTAGTGGATACCGGCGGCATCGGCCTGCTGCGTGGGGAAAAAGCCGATGATCTGATCATTAAAGCCGCCCTGGCACAGGTGGAACTGGCGATTGAGTCGGCCGCAGTGATTATTTTGGTGGTCAACGTTCAGGAAGGAGTGGTGCCGTTGGATCGGGAAGTCGCCGAGCGATTGCGCCGCAGCGGCAAACCGGTGCTCGTCGCAGTCAACAAAGTCGATACCCCGCGAGCGGAAGCCGGCGTGCTCGAATTCGCGGAATTGGGCTTCGAGAAGATTCTTCCTGTCAGCGCTATCCATAACGAAGGGATCCAGGAACTCGTCGAGGGCGCCCTCTCCGAACAGAGCCGCGCGCGTGAGCAAGCGTCCCGGGAGGCGCCGAACCCGCCGCGACCGGACGAACTCGCGGAGCGTCTTGGAGTGCGCCTGCCCTCTGGCGCTTTGGACGAACAGGCTACGGCTTCCGATCTGCCCAGTATTACGAACGAGCCCCTAAAGCTCGCTATCGTTGGCCGCCCGAACGTCGGCAAGTCCTCCATCGTGAACGCCCTCACGCAGTCGGAGCGGGTCGTGGTTAGCCCCATACCCGGCACGACTCGAGATTCGGTAGATGTTCCTTTCGAAATTGAAACCGAAGGCGTAAAGCAGCGCTACGTTCTCATAGATACCGCCGGCATGCGCAAGACGCGGCGTATAGGAGACTCCATTGAATTTTTCAGCGTCAAACGCGCCGAAGATTCGATCGCGCGCTGCGACATTGCGATTTTGGTTCTGGACGCCGAAGCCGGCATCACCGAGCAGGACAAAAAGGTAGCCGACCGGATAGTGGAAGAACGCAAAGCCTGCATCGTGGTGGTGAACAAGTGGGACTTAATGGAAGAAAGCGTGCGCCGTGCACGCCAGGAGGAGATCGAGCGGCGGCGCAAAAAGGAGGCCCGGCACGGTCCGAAGCTCATGACGACGCTTTCAGAATTCGGCGCCTGGGTCCAGGAGCACCTTTTCTTTCTCGATTATGCGCCAGTGATTTTCACCTCTGCTAAATCAGGGTTTCACCTCGACCGCTTGCTGGAAGCCGTGAAATATGTCGCGGCTCAGTTACAGCAAAAAATACCGACCGCAATTCTCAATCGTGCCCTCCAGGATGCCATCGAGCGCCGCCAGCCGATCAGCTCCCGGGGACATCGCCTGAAGTTCTTCTATGCCACACAGGTCAAGCAAGCGCCGCCCACGTTTCTGCTCTTTGTGAACCGCGCCGAACTTTTCTCCGATCAATACCGGAAGTATCTTTCAGACCAGATGCGATTGGCCTTCGGTTATGAGGGTTGCCCGATCGTCCTGGTTGCCAAGGCACGGCCGAAAACAATTGAGCCGAAGAAGAGGCAAAGAAGGGGCAGAAGACCTTCTATCGGCGATCTCGTTCGTAATCCTCAAGATTCCGTTGAATGATTGGCTATGATTGAATGGCGAACTCCATCCTGTGCTGCTCCGGGTCGGCTTCCGGTTCAGGTCAGCCTGAGCCTTGTATTGCTCGGGGTTACCGCTTTTTGGGCACTTCCAGGTAGAGCCGAAACAAATTCCGGCATTTACCTAAAAACTGAATCCTTCGAACACGATCCGGGCTGGGAAGCGTACAATAACCATGTGCAGCCCGCACGTGTGCCCGTGATCGTGCAGGATTTCGGGTACTGCGCGGCTGGTGCCGATGGCCAGACGGGGGGCGCTATAGGAGGAAAGTTTACTCGGGCTTCGAAACCGGCCTATTACGCGAAGGCGAATGGTTCGAAGAGTTTGCAGGACGAACTCAGCGCTTCGGGGACTTTCAGGCTCACGTCAACCTCCGGAAACAGTGGGATATTTTTTGGCTGGTTTAATTCCCACCAACGGCCAGGTAGCGGGCGTGCGGTTGGTTCGTTTGGAATGGATTTTGATGGAGAACACGGAGGCGCCCGGCTGGCGGTGCGCATGATCAGTCACAGCAATAAATCCTGTGGCACCTTCATTACACCTTTCATCCCGGGCAAGTTCCGTCCAACTCCGATCCGCAACGATGGCACAAGATATAAGTGGGATATGGCCTATGACCCCAAGGCAAATGACGGCAAAGGCCGCTTTACGTTTCGAATCCAAGGCGACAGTCCGAAGCCTGAAGAATTCGAGGGCAAAACGTTTTCGGTGGATTTACCCGGAGGGTTCAAAGAGGACGGAGCTGCCTTTGATCATTTTGGGCTGATGAACGCCATGAAACCTGGCGGTAGGATGACCGCTTACTTCTCCGATCTGGTCTGCGATGGCCAAGCCGAGGACTTAATGAAGGACCCAAATTGGGAAGGCAGTGGGAATCGGGCAAATTACAACGAGACCGATCCCGTGGGCGCGCACAATTTTGGTTTCAGCCCGGAGACAAGCTTTGCCGGGGGGGCAAAAGGGGAGGTCGGGGGAAAATTCTGGCGGAGCGGGCCGTTCGCGTATTACGGCGACAATGTCGGGCACCTTTCTCTCTCGCAGCCATTGGAAGCCTCCGGCAAGGTGGTGCTTTTGGTGGGAGCGCCGGATTCGGACATGTATTTCGGTTGGTTCAACAGCACGAATCACACACTGCCGGCGGGAGGCAAAAAAGTGGCGCCCGTGCCGATCTTCCTTGGAGTGCATGTGGGCGGCCCGACCAGGGTAGGTCATTATTTTCAACCCGCTTACTCGCTGGAAAACGGTATAAAGAAAAGCAGCAAAACGGGCCCCGTGCTAACGCCGGGTAAAACCTTCGAATGGACTTTGCGTTATGAGCCGGTTACCAGGAAGAGCAGCGGAGTTTTGCGAGTAAGCTTGGGAGGCGAATCAACCTCGCTCGCTGTAGTAAAACCAGATTCGTGGCAAAGCCTCGGTTTGGATCGGTTCGGCTTGTTCACTTCCCCTATTGGCGGGCAAATGGTAGAGGTCTATTTCGACGATTTGCGATATACGGCTTCTCCATGAGCCGCTTGCGCGTCCAAAAAAAAGTTCCGGCTCTGGATGAATGAGGGCGATCCTCGGAAATCCCTGAAAATAACGATTGCGTAAATTTTTTGAAAATTTTTCTTGTGAGACTCAACATATAGTGGTTAGATTTCTGGTGTTCCCCATTTATGGGGTATCTGTTGGGCCTCGAAAGAGGCCCTAACTTTTCAGGATTACGTCCGTTTTAAACTAAAACTCGCCGGTTTTGCCTTTTTTGAGGGTCGGTCAGAAAGGCGGGACTGGAGAAAAAGACTTGGATGAGAAAAAGACTATGATCGAAACAACTGATGCGGTTTTCACACAGCAAAAGCAATCCAGAAGGCGCCGGAATCCCGGGATGATGAACCGGGGTGCCTCAATGAGTAACGTGGCGCCTGCAAAAAAGACATTGGGGATTCAGCGAACGTTTAGTGACCCGAATGTTGACCCATTCGATCAAGTCGAATGGGAGCGGCGCACGGCAGAGATCACGGATGATTCCGGGAAGGTGATCTTCAAGCAGGAGAACGTGGAGGTGCCAAAAGGCTGGTCCTTGCTCGCGACGAAAGTGGTTGTTTCGAAGTATTTTTACGGCGAGCAGAACACGTCCGAGCGCGAGACGTCGGTGAGGCAACTCATCCACCGCGTTTGCCGCACCATTGCGGATTGGGGAATTAAGGACGGCTACTTCACGGAGGGTGAGGGCGAGGTGTTTTACCAGGAACTGGCCTGGCTTTGTTTGAACCAGTATGGCGCGTTTAATTCGCCGGTATGGTTCAACGTGGGGCTGTATCATCAATACCAGGTCGGCAACCACTCCAGCCGCGGAAACTGGTTCTACAACCGCCTGACCGGCCAGGCTGAACGCGCCAGCACGCAGTATGAATATCCCCAATGCAGCGCCTGCTTTATCCAGTCCGTCGAGGACAATATGGAAGACATCATGCAATTGGCTTCCAGTGAGGCGATGCTGTTTAAATTCGGCTCCGGTACGGGCACGGACCTGTCCCCACTGCGATCGAGCAAGGAAAAACTGAGCGGTGGCGGACGGCCTAGCGGCCCGCTATCATTTCTCAAGGTCTATGACCAGGTAGCTAACGTGGTGAAGTCCGGCGGCAAAACGCGGCGCGCGGCTAAAATGAACACGCTGCACGATTGGCACGGGGACATTGAAGAGTTTATTGACGCCAAGCAGAAAGAGGAAAAGAAGGCTTGGGCTCTGATCGAGCAGGGCTACGACGGCTCCTATAACGGGGAAGCATACGGTAGCGTCATGTATCAGAACGAAAACCTGTCGGTTCGGGCCAGCGACCAGTTCATGCAGTCTGCGGTCGAAGGGAAGTCCTGGACGACGCGAGCGGTGACCACGGGCAAACCTCTGCAAAGGAAAGACGCCGCGGCGCTGCTGCGGAAAATTGCGGAGGGCACTTGGATTTGCGGCGACCCAGGATTGCAGTACGACGGCGCCATTCAGAAATGGCACACGTGCAAAGGCACCGAGCCCATTCATTCGACTAATCCCTGCTCTGAATACGTTTTTCTCAACAATACCGCGTGTAACCTGGCTTCGCTTAACCTGATGAAGTTCAAACGGCCGGACGGGCTGTTTGATTTCGAGCGGTTCAAGACCGCGGTCCGTCTGTTTATCACCGCGCAGGAAATCCTGGTGGATAACGCCAGTTACCCAACTAAAGAGATCGCTGAGAATTCGCACATTTTCCGGACCCTGGGCCTGGGCTACGCCAATCTTGGCTCGCTGATCATGAGCTATGGACTGCCATACGATTCAGACGAAGGCCGCGCGTTGGCGGGAGCGATCACAGCGCTGATGACAGGACACGCCTACGAGCAATCAGCTCATTTGGCGGAGGTCATGGGGCCCTTCAAAGGGTATATGAGCGCTAACTGCGCGCACGTCAGCAAGCCCCTGGAGGCGGACAACGTGGAATCTATGCTCGGAGTCATTCAATTGCACCGCAATGCCGTGGAGGCGATCCAACCAAGCAAGGAATTTCATTATCTGAAGGAACAGGCGCGCAGATCCTGGGATAGTGCTTTGAAGAGCGGACGCGAGAACGGCTATCGCAACGCTCAGGTCACAGTGCTCGCGCCCACCGGCACAATTGCTTTTCTGATGGATTGCGATACCACTGGAATCGAGCCCGACATCGCGCTGGTGAAATACAAGCTGCTGGCAGGCGGAGGCATGTTGAAAATCGTGAATCGCACCGCGCCTGAGGCCTTGCGCCGACTGGGTTATGCCGAGCAAGAGAGCGAGCGTATCGTCGCGCACGTCGAGAAGTTCGATACCATCGAAGACGTCGAGGAACAGGGGAAGACCGTGGGCAGCTGCCTGAAGCCGCACCATCTTGCAGTGTTCGACTGCGCGTTCAAACCGCATCGAGGCAAGAGGAGCATCAATTATCTCGCCCACCTCAAAATGATGGCTGCTGCGCAGCCATTTATAAGCGGCGCCATTTCCAAGACCGTCAATATGCCTAAGGAAAGCACGGTTGAGGATATCCGGGACGCGTACGTTCAGGCATGGAAGATGGGGCTCAAGTGCGTCGCGATTTATCGGGATGGCTCGAAACGTTCGCAACCGTTGAACACCAAGCGCACGAACGAAGGGGGCGATAAGCCGGCCAAAAACGGCTCCGCCAGCGAAGAGCGGCTCCACGAGATGGAAACCGAGATCGCGCGTCTGCGCGACCAGGCCGGCCTGCCAGTGCGCAAACGGCTGCCGGACACTCGCACGGCAGTCACGCACAAATTCGATATCGCGGGCCACGAGGGTTACCTGACTGTTGGTCTGTTCGACGACGGCCAGCCAGGCGAACTTTTCATCACTATGGCCAAGGAAGGATCAACGATCGGTGGCTTGATGGACGGTATCGGCACACTTACGAGCATGGCGTTTCAATACGGCGTACCGCTCGAAGCACTGGTGCGCAAGTTCGCGCATGTTCGTTTCGAACCCTCCGGCTTCACGCGCAATCCCGAGATCAGAAACGCCGCTTCGATTACCGACTATGTATTCCGCTGGATGGCCAACCAATTCATCCCCGGCTATAAGGAAGCCAATAACCCGAACCGCAACCAACCTGAGCTGGCTATTCCCGGCTTGCGTGAAGCCGAGAAAAAGCAGGTAAATCGGCCTGTGCCCGAACTGGCGCTATCGGATGACACGGAAATTGTCGAGGTACAGCCAGCTCCTGTCGGGAATGGCAAGCAGCACAACACGCCGACGGCAACGGTCACTGCGGTAAAGATCAAAAACCTGAACGACACAATCGCGCATTTCCAGCAAGACGCGCCAACGTGCCCCAATTGCGGCCATGTAGCTGTGCGCAACGGGGCATGCTATAAGTGCCTTAATTGCGGGGAGAGCTTGGGGTGTAGTTGAGGGCGAGGGCGATTGCGTTCGAGCCAGGCAGGAATAAGAGCCATTGATAACGGGCTCGAACGCTTCGAGAATTTGCACTTGCGAGAAGCGGATTTGCGCAGAACACTACTGCCATGAGCGCTCAAGAGATGTTGATTGAAGAAATCAAACGGCAACCTGAGCCCTTGTTGCGCGAGGTCTTGCATTACATGAGATTCCTGGAGCGCCAGCGTGCTCAGGATGAGTGGTCAAACGTTCTTCCTTCGCGCGAGGTCGAACAGGAGGTCTTGGACATTCTAGATAGGAAATGAACCCGAGCCACGGCGAAGTCTGGCTCGTGGACATGGGAATGGCCGCCAAGACGCGGCCTGCCATTGTGCTTATCGCTGCTTGCGCTTTGTGAGCCGTTATCAGACCGCCGTTACTGAGCGAACCTGCGCCAGGCGCGGCAGGCTGGCTTGAGCCAGCACGGCTTCTATCGCAACACGCTTCCACTGACTTTCTCTGCGCAAGGCGGACTTAAGGACCGCTACTTCGCGCAGCAGCGCTTTGATTGCCTGATCAAAGGCAGGGATGGGATCAGGACCGGATTTCTCGGCCCGCAATATATTTGAAGGGAGGCGCAGCGTCAGGGCGGCGATGAAGATCGGCTTCTTAGGATGACGCTGGAGAGCAACCTGCAGGTGGGTGGCATCCGGTGGGAAATGTTCCAGGTGAACTTCCAGTTTCGAGATTTTCTGTTGCAGTTTCGCATGCAGTTGGGCGTGAGGCCGCATGCCCTTGGCGAGTAAGCTCCATTTTAGTGTCATAGTTAGTAGTCAGTAGTAGCTGGTAGTTAGTAGTAAATCATCTGGGAACGATCCATCACTGCTGTCCATTTATGGCCATTCGGGATTCCGTTCTAACGTTTTAACGTTTTAACGTATCAACTCAGTGGTCTGTTCAGCGTTCCTTCGGCGGCTCAATCACTATATAACGCGTCCCCCCCGGCCCGCCGCTGGCATGGCTCCAGACGCGTAGCAGGACGCGTTTGCCTTTAATTCGCTCGCTCTGAGCGACGGCATCGTCGGCGTTCTGAAGTTGGTGGCGGTTAATCTCCAGGATAACATCCCCGGTTTGAAGCCCAGTATCCGCCGCGGCGGAGCCGGGATCCACGTTCACCACAAGTGCTCCTTTCATGCCGCTGGGGATCCCGTACTCGTGCCTCGCGGCCGAGTCAATGTCGGCGACCGAAACACCTTCGAGCGCATCAATATTGGCGCTTCCAGGGCGGCCCTGAGAGCCTCGGCTGCGGCCGCTGGCCATAACTTGTTGAGGTAATTCCCCAAGCCTGGCGGTGATTGTTTTCTGAAGCGACTTTTCCCCAGGGGCGCCGCGCAATATCCGCAAGGTGACCTGCGTTCCAGGCGCCGTCTGCGCTACCAGCAACCTAAGCTTGCTGGGATCGGTAACTTTCTTGCCGTCTAAGTCGGTAATGACGTCGCCTTCCCGCAGACCGGCCTTCTCGGCGGCACTGCCTGCGCTGACCCCGCCGACCAGCACGCCACTACTTTCATCGGGCAGATTGAACTCTTTAGCAAGCTCTGTGGTTAGAGGCTGGATGTTAATACCAAGGTACCCACGCGTCACCTTGCCGTACTGAATGAGCCGATCCATCACGTAGCGGGCCATATTGACGGGAACGGCAAAACCGATGCCCATGAATCCGCCGCTGCTGCTGACGATAATCGTATTGATGCCTACCAAACGGCCTTCAGCATCTACCAAAGCGCCTCCAGAATTTCCCGGATTAATGGCGGCATCGGTTTGAATAAAGTTTTCGTAAGCGTTCACCTCAAACCCTCCTCGGCCCAAACCGCTGACGATGCCCGATGTCACGGTTTGTCCGACTCGGAAAGGATTACCAAGCGCCAGCACCAAGTCGCCGACCTGGAGCTTGTCACTATCGCCTATGGTGATTGCCGGCAGGTTATGCTTCGCCTGAATTTTTAACACCGCCACATCTGTCGGCGGGTCCAGGCCCACAATCCTCGCTTCAAATTCGTCCTGGTTGCCATCTGCCAGTGCCACCTGGACTTTGTCAGCGCCTTCAATGACGTGATAAGCCGTCAGGATATAACCGTCGGCCGAGACGATCACGCCCGAGCCAAGGCTCTCGGCTTTTCGGGTCCGGGAGGAGTCTGGCCGGGAGGAGTCTTCATCGGGCTCCTGGCCAAAAAAACGGCGCAGGAATGGATCCTCCAGCAACGGATTGGCGCGCTGACGCACGGTCATGCTGGAGTAGATATTGACCACGCTGGGCGCGACCTTCTTAACAATCGGTGCCAGGCTGGTGCGCGAACGCACTTCTGGCGAGATGTCGCCGTCCTGAGTTTTGAGCTGCGGCGCCGGATTGGCCGCCAAACCAATGGATAGGCAAAAAAGCCATATCAGCAGGGCGTAGCGAACCTGATGGCGGGTGGTGCCTTGAGGTTTAAGCAATGCATACGACTGGGCATGATTGCTTCGCGAGCGGTTTAAAGAATTAAGCATACAAACTCCGTTACTTCTGAACCGCCGGCGAAGCTGAACCAATTGCAGCAGGACACCTGAGCAAAGATTCCGCGAGTGCCATCGATTTAACGTTTTAACGATTTAACGATTTAACCTTTTTGGCTTTATCCGTGTCCATCCGTGATGATCCGTGGTTAATAATTTGAGTTACTCCACCTTCACTTCGATTTCTTTGGGTCTGGCCTTGTCGCTTTTCGGCAAGTGGACGTATAACATTCCGTCCTTAAAGTCGGCCCGGACACGGGCAGCATCTGCCCCTTCCGGCAGGCTGAAACTGCGTGTAAACGCGCCGTAGCTCCGCTCAACACGGTGCATGCGTTTCCCCTTCTCTTCTTTCTCGTATTTGCGCTCACCTCGGATGGTTAGAACGCCGCCTTCGACTGTCACATGGACGTCTTCTTTTTTAATTTCGGGCAGTTCCGCTTTTACCAGGAACTCCTTAGTGTCTTCAGTGATATCCACCGCCGGAGACCACTCAGTGAAAGTGGCGCCACCTTCCCTGCCACGTCGCGACGGCACGCTCCCAAAGAATGAGCTTAAACGATTCTGAAAGTCCTCCAACTCGCGAAATGGGTCCCAATCTCTGACGCCGAACGGATTCCATTTGGTTAGTTCATTCATAAAACCTTCCCTTTCTGGCGGATTCGTCGCTGTAGTGGCGAGCTGGAGTCCGCCAATTCGTCCACCCGCCACCCGGGGCATGGGTGCCCCTGGCGCGCCAAAACCCTCCGAACGCGCCAATTATCCTCTTCTTTCCTCAATTTCCCACGGAACAAGCTTTTGTCAAAGCGGGGTTTTGACCGGGGTGCTGATAGCCTTGTCCGCGCCAAGAACGCAACCGGAGCGCGGACATTCCTGTCCGCAGCAACGTCCAAACGTTCCGTAGTTCAACCATTTTCCGACGATTATTCCCGCTCCAACCTGCTGCGGACAAGAATATCCGCGCGCCGGGGCGTTTTGAGCATTGATCGCGCCCACAAGGCTGTCCGCGACCATGCTGCGGCTACTGCGGCATCAAGGGTGGACTTGGTCTTTGTGTATTTGCCCCTGGTGGAAGGACCCCAGGCAAGACAGGAACAGGAACTGCAAGATTCGTAGAATACACAGGCGGGGGCCCTGGTTGTGGGGTGTTTGCCGCTTGTTCTAATTGAAGCAAGAGGGCCTGTTCTTCGGGGGTCAATGGCTGCTGCGGCTGCGGCTGTGTCGGCGCCGGGTAATTTGTGACTGGCGCTGGAGGCACAGCAACAAGCCCGCGTAGGGCACGTGAAGGCATTGCTTGCATGCCAGCGGTGATATTCGGTGGTGGCACGTAGGGCATCGCCGCAGGCGCCCCACTTGTGCCAGCGGCCGCAGTCGGAGGCACCGCAATCGTTGGCGCTGGCGCGGAGGGCATGGCAGGGGCCAATTTTGGTCCATTTCTTTCGAACGTCAGGTTCGTAATCGTACCGAAATCATCTACTTTAACGCGGCCAGCTTTCTCGTCCACCTCCAGGACCTCGATGTAGCCTTCCCGCTGTCCCTCCGCCAAAGTGAGGTTTTGTTCTCTAGGGGCCTCACCGGGCCTGGGCGGCAGGATTGCTTTGAGCAGTGCCAATTTGTTGCCGAGCAGCGTTGTTATTCCCGTGAGAATAATCTGTGGAACCGTTTTCGGGGGAAGCATCGGTTGCTGAATCCCCGGCGACGGCTTCAACCCGAAAACGTTCCGTTCTGGGATTGCACCGTAGTTGTTGGTCGGAGGTGCCGGCGTGATAGCGCGCGCCACGCCACAGACCACCAACGAGGCCGATACGACAACAGTTATCCTCGAGCGCCCCCTCATTTCAAAACTCATATGTTTAAGATAAACCAGGGTTCCGCCAGGTTCAAAAATTGCCTCGGGAGAAAAATCACCCATTGCCCCCTGGGAGCGCGGGCATCTTGCCCGCGAGTTGGAGTTGTTTATTCAAGGTTCAAGGTTCAACGTTCAAGGTTTAAGGTTCACTGTTTTTCCCCTGGGAGCGCCTAGGCCCTCGGTGCCACCGCGATCCTGCCCGGAAGGTTGCGTTGAAGCACGGTTGTCCTGAGGCCCAATCAAAGTGCCACGTTGAGCTTAATTCAAATTGAATTTCCCGCGAGGAATTACCGTAGAAACTGGCTAATGCAGTATGAAGCGAGTATCAAAACCGAACATCAATATGAAAAGCTTATTTGAAGAAAGACGATCGAAAGCATACGTCGCTGAAAAGGAAGCTGGTCCGTCCAGGCGGCGTGCTTATGAGTGTGCTTCACTGCTGATTCTTATGATGGCGTTTGGCACCTTTGCGAAGGCGGCTCCCATTCAAGGTGGACTAACTCAACCAACAGTGCCGGGACCCGGGGCGATTCAGCCGGTGCCGACTCCCCCGGCGATTGGCATGCCTGCGGCGATAGATCCGGCCACGGGTTTGCCCATGGCAAAACCGGAATGGAAAGGGCCCGAAAAGGCACTGACAGAGGTTTCCTTTGACAACATCCCCATCATTGAAGTTGGGAAGAACCTGAAGGACATGTTCGGCAACGAATTTGATGTTTTGCTTCCATACGGAGCAACGCCCATGGCGCCGGTAAACTGGCGATGGGAAGACACGTTAGTGACGCTGCGACTCAAAAATGTGAAGGCCAGCGAGGTTTTCAATGCGATGAATATGGTCTTCGAGACGGCCAAAACACCCTTGCAATGGGATTTGATTATGAACGGACACCGTCCGACGGCTCTGTTGCGAATAGTGAATGACTTAGTACCCGGATTGCCGGGAAGCATTGACCCGACCACAGGTTTGCCGGTTGCTCCGAATCGACCGCATTCTGAGAATTCCATGGTGTTTTTTGTGGGTGAGTTGGTAGGTGATCCAAAGAATGGCGGCATGAGCCTGGACGATATCCTGCAGACAATGCGGGAGGTGTATAAGGCGGGCACCGGGGGTGATCCACAACACATCACCTGCCACGAGAAGGCCCAATTGCTAATCGTACACGCGGTTCCCGAGGACATTGGGTTCGTGCAAAGCGCTCTGGCTGCACTTCGAGAGAAAGCGCGCCTGGATGCGCGGCGGCAACTCGCCAAGGAGCACGGCGCAGAGTTCAAGGCGGAGACGGGGGAGCCAAAGGCGGGCACCAGCTCAGGCCAGGCTGGAGCGGAGCACAAAACCAGAGAGACAAAGCCTCAGTGACTGTGCGATGATTGGAGCATGGTGCTTGCGAGTTCCATGGCTGTTGCGCTGGGTCAACCTGCTGCGGGTCATGCCACGATGGGCAAGAAATTGGATGGAGGTGCCCCTGCTGACGCAGATGCGGAGGCGCAACGGCTTGCTGCGGCGATCGGGCGCGGGGAGGATAGGGCCTTCGAGGAGTTCTATAACAATTATGAGGGAAGGTTGTTTCGTTTTCTGCTGGTGCTTGGCCACGGAGACGAAACTTTGGCGCGTGACGTCCTGCAATCAGCCATGCTAACCACAGCGCGCAAGCTGCGCCGGGTGGAAACGGAAGCGCATTTATGGCATTGGCTGGCACGCGTGGCGCGGCAGCATCTGATCAAGGAGTGGCGCCGACGGGGGCGCGAGCCGATGCTGGTAAACATGCCGGAACTGCCGGAAACGCCTGACGAGCGAACCGTGGACCGTGTACTGGAAGAGCAGTTGGAGGGGGCGATAGTCGCGTTGGATCCGCAGGATCGGGAGACGGTCGAATGGTTCTATTTCGATGGATTAAGCTGTGAGGAAATCGGCGTGCGTCTGGGAACGACCGCCAAAGCGGTCTCAAGCCGGTTGGAAAGAGTGCGTGAGAAACTGCGCGCATTAGTCCAGCAGGAAACCGTGAACAACGCGAAGCCGGCTCCGCGGGGAGCATAACGCGAGTGAAAACCGAACGAGAGCGATTACTGCGGGATTTGTGGAATGACGAAGCAGGCGCTCAACGAGAAGCCACGCTTACGGCCGGGCGCCGAATCATGCGCGCCAGACGGTGGAAATGGGCGACTCTACGGATTTGCGCCGTTGTCGTACTCCTTTCCGGCATTGCCGCGCTCATCCTCCACCGCACGGACGTGTCGCAAGGCCCCGTAGCCTCCGCGCCGCCTTCGCCGCCCACTGCTCGCTTTCTTACGGACGACCAACTGCTGGCTTTATTTCCTGGCACCCCCGTAGGATTAGCCAAGGTGGGAGATCGAGAGGTGTTGGTTTTTCCAAGGCCAGAGGATGAGCAAAAGTTCGTTGGGAAGTTTTAGGGGGTGAGCAAGTAAGTCGCCATCTCAACTCCTCCCTTCACCCGGACCAACTGCGCCGGTTGGAACGCGTGCCTGTCCCGGAGCCGCTCGTAGGTGGCTTGTGCCACCAGAATGCCGCCGGGAGGGGCGGACGCCTCCATGTGCTTGGCGATGTTCACATTATCGCCCCACAAATCGTACGCAAATTTGCGAGCGCCGATCACACCGGCCACAACCGGCCCCGAATTCAAGCCGATACGAATCTGGAATGGCTGTTTCACGCGCTCGGCGAATCCGGCCGTCTCAGCCTGCATGGCCAGCGCCAATTTTGCGGCGGCCTCTGCATGATCAGGGTTTGGGGTGGGCACGCCACTCACAGCCATGTAACCATCGCCGATCGTTTTGATCTTCTCCAGCCCTTGCTGCTCGCACAAGTAATCGAATGCGGAAAAGATCTCGTTCAAGTTTCCAACCAATTCTTTAGGAGGAGTGTCCGAAGAGAGATGGGTGAAGTTGACGAAGTCGCTGAACAGAACGGTGGCATCGGCGAAACTATCGGCAATGATTTTCTCTCCTTGCTTGAGTCGTTCAGCGATGGGTTTGGGCAGGATGTTCAGCAACAGCCGCTCGGAAGTTTCCTGCTCGATCTGCAGGCGCCGCAGGAACGCGGATTCCTGGTCTCGGAGACGCTTTTTGGACAAGGAGGATTCTATCCGGGCCATCAGCAAAGTCTCGTTAAATGGCTTGGCCAAAAAATCATCCGCTCCAAGTTTAATACAACGCACCACCGTTTCGATCTGGTCCGCGGATGACAGCATAATGACCGGAATGTGCTGGGTTGCAGGTGAAGCCTTGAGGCGGTGAAGGACATCAATGCCGTTTAGGCCGGGCATCATAATGTCCAGGAGAATCAAGTCCAGCGGTTGCTGCGTGGCTGTGGCCTCAAGCGCGCTCTGGCCGTTATCGGCCATCCGCACTGCATATCCCAGCCGCGAAAGACGGCGGTGAAGGAGGTCGCGATTTTCTTCCAGGTCGTCCACAACCAGAATCGTCCCCTGCGCGATGCTTTCGGCAGATAGCATGGCAGGCGTCCCGCCTGCCCCGATCTCTAACTCCGGACATGAATCTCCACAACCCTCTGGCACACACCTGTTGCCGGCCACTGACCCGTCTGCAGACTGGGCCGTTTCGACGTCGAGCGAGGCGCGCACTAAGTCACGTGCTTTGCGTGCGGTGCCCACAATGCGAGCCAGATCTGCTCTGAAAGATTCGCTGGGGAAGTCATTGGCGCCCGTGTGCAGGGCCTCCGCGCACTCGGCAATGACGCGGGCGGATTCAGAGAGACGGTTGCTAAGAGATGATACATTGTCGGCAAGGCCCTCCTTCATTCTGCTGTCACACAGCCCCTGTTCCACCAGAGAAAGCATCTGCATGGCCGTGCGGTGAATTGTTTCGAGCTGAGGATGCAGACGGCTATAGCGCGAGTCTCGCGCTTCCTCGAGCAGGAGTTCGCCAAAGCCAAGGATTTGGCCAGCCACATTGCGCAGATCGTGACGGGTTTTGGCGAGATCGGGCATAAGGACTGTGGGTAGTTAGCTTAGCCGGAACAATGCTGATGAAAGAAGTCTTAACCTCGGAAAATAAAAAAGAAAGGCAGGAAAATTTTGTGGCAGGAAAATGTATTTTAAATTCTTCCTGCCGCATAATTTTCCTGCTTTCAATTTCGTTTGCATTTTCCTGTCTTCATTTTCCTGTCCTGGATTTCGCATCTGGTTATCCGTGTTCATCCGTGGTTAAACATTTCAAATGTCCTTGGCCGAGTTCAGGTAGGGGGAGGCGCCAGACGGGCCTCGATTTTTTCGATTAACCGGGGAAAGTCGAAGGGTTTAGTCTCGTAATCATCACAACCGGCCTGCAGCGATTTCTCCCGGTCCCCCTGCATGGCATGGGCTGTCAACGCGATCACCGGGATATGGCGCAGGGCCGGATCATTTTTCAGTTGCCGCGTCGCTGCCCAGCCATCCATGTCTGGCATTCCCATGTCCATGAGGATGATGTCCGGCTTTTCGGAGCTTGCCAGGGCAAGGCCCTGCCTGGCGCTTTCTGCCGTAAGGACGTTATGTCCGCTTTTTCCCAGCCGTCGAGCTACCAGGATGCGATTGTTCTCGGTATCGTCAATGTAGAGGATTTTGGCCATGGGAGAATGAAACGTGATGCGTGAATCTGGGTTTATCCGTGTGAATCCGTGGTTAGAAGCTCTTTGTCCTGCGCGAGGAATAGTTTTACGGTCTGCTGAACCTCGCGCATCAGCTCCTCTCGGCCGAAATCTCCCTTTTGCAGGATTTTCTGGACGTGCCCTTGAAGGCGCAGGCGGTCTTCGGGCGTGATTTCCTTGGCGCTGACAACGACTACCGGGATTTTGCGCCAATCCTCATGTTTATGGAGTTCGGCGATCATCTGGAAACCATCCATCACCGGCATACGCAAATCGAGCAGGATGAGGGACGGCTGCGAACGCGTGATGCTTTCGAGCGCTGTAAGCCCGTTGGCCGCCTGGGCCACGTCCCAATCTTTGCTCGAGAGCATGGCTGAGAGCATCTCGCGCATGTTTGTGTCATCTTCGACGATCAGCACCTGGTTTCCTGGATGTCGGCCCCGATATTTTCTGAGCACGGAGAGCAGGCGGTCGCGGTCAATTGGCTTCTGAAGATAATCTGCCACGCCCATCGCGAAACCGAAGTCCTGTTCCGCCCGAACGGTCAGCATGATGACCGGAATATCCGCAAGATCGGCGTCGGCCTTTAACAACGAAAGGACCACCCAGCCATCCATTTCCGGCATGAGCACGTCCAGCGTGATGACGGCCGGGTGCAATTCCTTGGCCAGGCGCAGGCCTTCGGCGCCATTGGATGCAAACCGGAGCGTGTAGCCTTCCGGCTTCAGGGCTGCGCTTAGGAGTTCATGTACCGAAGGATCGTCGTCAATAACTAGAATGCAACCATCGGATGCCGCGGACCTTGATTCTGCCGCGACTCGGGCAGGAATAATGCCCGCGGCCCCAGCTCCCGCGCTCCCACTGACAATCGCGGGCAACTCGATCGTGAAAGTGGACCCTTTGCCCGGCTCGCTCGCCACAGTGACATCTCCGCCCATCATTTGGCAGAATTTTTTAGTCAACGCGAGACCGAGTCCGGTGCCGCCGTACCGGCGCGAGGTGGAATCATCCCCCTGAGTGAAGGCCCGGAAAAGGCGGCTCATCTGGTCCTGGGTCATTCCGATGCCGGTATCGCTAATGCGAAATACCAGCGATTCAGATCCGTTCCTGGCGACGCGCACAGTGGAAAAAGTGACCACGCCCTGGTCAGTAAACTTGCTGGCATTGCTGAGCAGGTTCAGGATGCATTGACGGACTTTGATGCGGTCGGCCTGCATCGAGCCGATATTCGGCGGACAATCAATCACCAGGCGGTTGCGTCGCCCTTCCAGTTGTGGGCGCATGAGCGCGTTCAGGTCGCGCACCAATGAGCCAACATCGAAAGTCTCCAGATGCACATCCATTTTGCCGGCTTCAATTTTCGAGATGTCAAGGATGTCATTGATCAGTTCCAGCAGATAGCGCCCGGAGTCGTGGATGCGGCGGAGGTCGTCGGCGATTTCCACACGGCGCTCAGAGCCATCTCGAAGTCCCTTCGCGCCCTGTATCATCGAGCCGGAGTTTGCAACGAAACCGGCCGACGTTTCTCCCTCTCCCTTTCGAGAGGGGGAAGGGGTCGAAGGGGAGAGGGTCGGGGTGAGGGGTTCTCCGGAAATTTCACTGTTGAGGTTAACTGTGACAACAGGCGCTCCATCACGGTCGCCGCTCTGTTCAGAACCCAGGTCAGAAATCAGCATTTCACTGAAGCCGATGATTGAAGTGAGGGGAGTGCGCAGTTCGTGACTCATGAACGAGAGAAAGTTGCTCTTGGCCTGGTTGGCGCGCTCGGCGGCAACGCGGGCCTCTTGTAGCTCAGTGTCACGTTTTTGAATTTGGGCTAGCATCTCGTTGAACGAATCAATCAGTGTGCCGACTTCGTCATCGCCCTGCTTGTGCGCGCGGACAGCGTAATCTTTCTTCTCGGAAACAGAGCGGGCGGTTTTGGCCAGATCGAGGACGGGCTGCGAGATGACGCGCTGAAGACGGGCGGAAATGAGCAAGGCCATCAACGAGGCCAGGACAAGAACGGCTGCCACGATGCCGATGTGCTGGTAGAGGCGGGCATACAGTTCTTCGAGGTTGGAATGGAGGTAGAGCGTCCCCAAGGTCTCGCCATCCCGATCAACAATGTGTCCAAAGACATGAAGACCACTTTTGTCAAAGCGGTAGTTCGGCCCTTTTGGATCCGGTTTTTCGAAAAAGGCTGGGTCCAAAACACCTTTTGAATAAGCTGCCCACAAGCCCCCATCTTTGCCATAGATGCACGCCGACACGATTTGATTATCTGATGCCAGATTGGCCAATATCTCCTCGGCCCTTTTTGGCTCCTGCGTGATGATAAAATCTGAGCAGTTTTTACCGGTGATTTCGACCAGCATGGACATTTGGCGGATCATTATCCTGCGGTATGAGACCAACTCGTATCCGATGAGGACCAGGCAGGCAGCGACTAATGCGATGCAGGACGTAAGCATGATGATCACGGTCATCTTGCTCTTGATTGAGAGTCGGCTGAAAAATTTCATGGTGCTATTTTTGGCTCATGTATTTGCTTTGGGTGATCTGAATCCCTTCCGCCTTTAAGAGGGTTTGGTCGAATGTCCAGGGGCCAAGCGGCGGCATCGCTGTATCACTGATCTCCGCAAAAGGTTTGTATTCGGTGACGCCCTTCTGTCTTAGGCCAATGCGCACAACGCCCCCCATTTGGGCAAACTCCGTCCCCTCGATTTCCTTGGCGTCTGATACTGTCAGAATATGGTGCTCGCTAAGGAGCCTCAGTGCTTTTACGTGCCTGATCTCAAAGGATGGAATAAAGACGACCTGGCAGGCCGAGATCTCCTCGATGCTTTTAAACACTTTGATCTCGACCTTATGGTTCTGGACCGGGCGGATCTTCAACAAATAGTCGCCCTCCTTCCCGAAGGGATCCTCGCCAACGATACCGAAAACGAATGGGGCTTCCTTCGAGGTGAAGTCATTCGTTCCCCAGGAAGTGTGGTGCGCAAACAGCACCAGCAATTGGGCTTTGAGTTTGTATTCGCTTTGAGGCGCGGCGCGCGAATGAAAGGAAGACAACAGTAAAGCCGCGGCCAGGCAGAACAACAGATGCCCGCGAAATACGCGAAACACGCGAAAAACCGCCGCTTGGACTGGTCGCGCTAGGCTCATTGCTCCGATTCGCTAAATCATGGGGTCAAAGAGGCGCGGTAATAGCGGTTGGTGCGGCCTGCGACCTGGGTGTCAGTATAGATAAAGGTGGTGATGATCGGATTCGTGTACAGAGGAACCCAGGTCTGAAAATTTGTGGAGGCCTCGACAACAATATGGCCCGCGTTTGTGACCGAATTGTTGACGGTCATAGAAAAGCTTGTGGGGCTGACAAAAGCCGGAGAAGTCAGCTTAAACGTGACAGGAATAAAGTTAGCCGTGAGGTTTGTTAGTAAACCCAACGAGGCATAACTGCGGGTGCTGTTTGTCACACTGTCGCTCCACGCACCAAAATTCCATCCGGCATTCGTATTAGCCGTAGCCGTGATGGTTTGGTTCGCTGAATTGAGCGTTATTGATCCGGCGTTGGTTGGATTGGCCAGAACCAGGGTCACCGTGGCGACTTGGCTCGTGACGCTGCCGTAGGCATTAGTCACAACTAGAGTGTAGTTGCCCGCGATCTGATTGGTGAGCGTCGTCCCGAAGCTGGTGATTCCTACGCCCAGATTAGTAGTGCCCGAAGCGCCAGGGATGTTGCTTCCATTGGCTCTCCATTGGAAAGTCAGTGGCGGCGAACCGCCAGCGGTAGTCGAGAGATTGGCGCTGCCCCCCGCAAGGATCGGCAGACCCACTGGCTGCGAAAAGATAGTGGGGGCCGCGGTATTCGTGTAGTAAAGCTGGTATGTTCCGCAGGTATTGCTGATCGCACTGGAAACATTAACCCAATTTGTCACGCCCGCAGTCACACAGAACTGCATCGTCGCACCGCCCGCACCGGCCACGCATGCCACGGGCACCAGATCAGACCAAGAGGCTGCCGAGCCCGTATAAACTTCAAGCACGGCAATAAAATTCTGTTGCACCATCTGAATAGTAACGAATCCTGTTTGCAGGGGAACAAATGCGTAATAGATCGATTTATAAGGTCCATAACCACAATGGCTGGGTTCTCCAGGCTGGGAAGGGGCGCCGCAGTTGCTGTCCTGGAGAACGCCTGTGTAACCACTGACGAAAGCTGGATCAACCGCCTGCTGGCCATGAGGGGGTTGATCACCGTTCGAACCGCAGGGAGCTACGGCCAAGGTAGCGCCGTAACTGTTTGCAGTACCGTAAGCGTTGATCGCCGTTACGGAATAAGTGCCTGAATTCGTGGATTGGACGTTCGCAACAGAAAAACTGGTTGTAGTTGCCGACATGATCGGCCCTCCATTCCTAAACCACTGATAATTGAGGGGCAAGGTGCCCGTTGCTACCACACTGAAGCTAACATCAACTCCTGGGGGCACGACCCAACTTTGCGGCTGTCCTGTAATAGAAGGAGCTGCACGAAAAGATATCAACGTGTAGCTGCTGCTCGCGCTGCAGCCGTTGGTGTCCGTAGCTGTGACGATGAAATTGTTCGTGGCCGGCACAGCCGGCGTGCCGCTCAAGAGCCCGATCGGTACCGCCTTGCGAATCAACTGATTTGCGTCGTCTGCCACATACAGATTGCCCGATCCGTCCAATGCGACGTCCGTTGGGAGGTTGAATCGAGCGCCGTTGCCGATGCCATCGGCGCTGCCAGCGTTTCCACCTGACCCCAACAAAGTGGTGACTACACCAGCGGGTGTGAGTTTCCGAATGCTCGCGTTGTCTGTATCTGCGATATAAAGATTGCCCGCTGGATCCAGGACCACTCCCTCGGCGTGAGTGAACCGCGCTGTGCTATTGGTGCCATCCGCCGTGCCCGAGCTTCCAACTTGGCCGGCCAAAGTGGTGACCACACCTCCGGAAGTAATCTTCCGAATTGTAAAATTGCCGTAGTCGGAAACATACACGTTACCCGCCGTGTCCACGGCAACCCCAGCGGGGTTGTTGAAGCGGGCGTTGCTGCCAGTGCCGTCGGCGCTGCCAGGCGTTAAAGCGAGTCCAGCAAGGGTCGAAACTGAGCCTCCAGGCGTGATTTTTCGAATCGTGTCGTTTCCGTAATCGGCAACATAAACGTTGCCTGCAGTGTCCACAGCGACGGCCGATGGGGAGAAAAACCGCGCGTTGCTGGTTCCATCGGCGCTGCCTGAGTGGCCCGCCTGGCCTGCCAGGGTGGAAACCACGCCTGCCGGCGTGATTTTGCGAATGGTGTCATTGAAGGTGTCGGCGACATAAACGTTTCCGCTGACGTCCACGGCGACGCTAAACGGCTGATTGAACCGCGCCACGCTACCGCCGCCATCGGAACTCCCTACGTTTCCCGCGAGACCCGCAAGAGTTGAGGCAACCCCTGACGGAGTGATCTTGCGAATCGTCGAGTTGCCATTGTCGGCAATATAAAGGTTTCCCAAGGTGTCAACGGCTACGCCGGTTGGGCCCTTAAACAAAGTGTTGGTGCCGATGCCATCGCCGCTGCCGGCTTGTCCCGTAGCGCCCGCAAATGTGCTCACTGTGGCAGTGTTGGTCAGGGCTATTCCTGCCGGCAAAGCTCCCGAAGTAAGATTGAAAGCATAGGGCGTCAAGCCGTTGGTCGCTGTAAGGATCTGACTGTAG
Source organism: Verrucomicrobiota bacterium (assembly GCA_003176045.1). GTDB lineage: Bacteria > Verrucomicrobiota > Verrucomicrobiia > Limisphaerales > UBA8199 > PSRM01. The sequence continues at coordinate 48,944 of PSRM01000072.1, forward strand.
GGGACCCCGGCGAAGGCGTTGGACAGAATCGCCGGGCTAATGCCGATGGCTGGGCAAGTTGAAACCTGGAGTGTGTAACTTTTAGTTCCCACGCAGCCGTTGGTGTCAGTTGCCATGATCGTGAAAGCGTTTGTTCCGAGACTCAATGGTTTGCCGCTGAGCAGGCCGGTTTGGACGATCTTTCGTATGTTGCCCATATTTTGATCGACCACAAAGACACTGCCCGCGCCGTCTGCAACAAGTCCAAAGGGAAAATAAAATCGGGCGTTGCTCCCGGGTCCATCGGTGCTGCCCGGATTCAAAGGCAAGCCTGCGATGGTGGTGACGACCGCGGAGGCCGTAATCTTTCGAACGGTGTCGTTGAGAGAGTCGGCCACATAAACATTGCCCACAAGATCCACGGCGACACCGTAAGGTTCGTCAAAACGCGCATTGCTGCCGGTGCCATCAGCCGTACCAAAGGCTCCCGCCAGGCCTGCGAATGTTGTGACGACTCCCGCTGGGGTGCTTTTGCGAATGGTTGAGTTGCCCGTATCGGCCACATAGACATTCCCCAAACTGTCCACGGCGACACTGGACGGAGTTGCGAACCGGGCGCCGCCGCCAGTCCCATCCGAGCTACCGGAGCTTCCGGCCTGTCCGGCCAGCGTTGTGACGACGCCTCCTGTCGTGACCTTCCGGATCGTGTTATTGGACGTGTCCGCAACGTAAAGCGTGCCGGAGCTGTCCACGGCTATGCCCCAGGGGAAGTTGAACCGCGCGTTGCTTCCTGTCGCATCCGTGCTTCCGGTGCTTCCTGCCAAACCGGCCAGCGTGGTCACGACGCCGGCAGGTGTGACCTTGCGAACAGTCGAGTTGTAAGTGTCAGCCACATAGAGACTGCCTGCGGCGTCAACCGCAACGCCATAAGGATGATTAAACCGGGCATTGCTACCGGTCCCATCAGCACTGCCAATGGATCCAGGCAAGCCGGCCAGTGTAGTGACTGCGCCAGCAGGTGTGATTTTGCGTATGGTGGAATTGGCAGTGTCGGCCACATAGACGTTGCCGGTGACGTCCACTCCGACCCCGCCCGGCAGGAGGAATCGGGCGCTGCTACCGGTTCCATCGTTGGTGCCGCTGTACCCCGCTAATCCGGCCAAGGTGCTTAACATCGTGCCATTTATCAGGCTCAGGCCCGAGGGCAGGCTTCCCGAGCTAACCGAGAAATTATAGATGGCATTTCCGCCTGTGGCAGTCAGGGTCTGGAGATAGGGGTAGCCCATCGCGGCACCCGGCAAAATAGCGGGCGCCAGACTAATGGTAGGACAAACCACGGTTAGCACCGCGTTGGAACTAATCGCGAACCCCGAGGAGTTAGTGACCGCGACGCTATAGCTGCCAGCGTTGGAGAATTGGGAGTTCACAATGGTGTAGCTTGTCGAGGTGGCACCCGAGATGTTGGCGCCATTGAAACGCCATTGGTAAGTGGGGGTATAAGTGCTCGAAACAGCAACAGTAAACGTGGCGTTGAAACTTTCGGTGACCGATTGGCTTTGAGGTTGTGACGTGATGATGGGCGGGCCTTGAGCGAGGGAGCGCGATGGGAGGGATAGGAAACTAACGACGAGGAGGAGAAAGAAAGGAATGAGTGAGGATTGGGAATTGAAAATTGAAAGACACGAATTACACCAATTAACACGAATTCGTGCAAATTCGTGAAATTCTTGTCTTTCCCATGCTTGATTGGTGGGATGAACCGCCTCCGACGGTTTGCGTCTCCTACGAGCGCTGGTTACGTTCATACTGGATCAAAATCTATAGGTCAATTTCACCCGAAAGGTGCGGCCATCCTGGGCAATGAGGGCCTGCTGATGATAGGCAGTGGCAGGATCGCTGTATTTTTTATCGAGCAAATTATAAACACTGGCCGAAACATCCAACCCCTTGATCAGGTTTTGGCTGAACAGTGTCAGATTTAGAAACGCATAAGCTGGCGCATCGGTTGACTCTACTGCCGTGGTCCGGCTGCTGGCGAACAGGACCTCCAAGCCGCCGAAGATCTTGTCTTTGAACAGCGGCACACTTGCGTTGAGCTTTGCTGTATGTTGCGGGGAGTCGATAAGAGCCTTTCCCGTGGACTTGTCTTCGGTGGTTTGGAAGCTGTAGCTGGCCCGGCCACGCAGCCCACCGGCCCAGAAGCCGTCCAATGCCAACTCGACTCCTTTGGCCTCGACCGTGTTGGTCGCGTTAACATAAATGCCCGAGAACCTAATGAGATCGTCAATTTTGTTGTAGAAACCCCCTATGGATGAGCGTAAATGGCTGCCGATGCCCTGTTCATAAACGGCTTCGTAAGTTTTGATCCGTTCAGGGTCAGTGTCAGGACTGGCGTCAATCAGTTCACGAAAGTCCGGATTGCGGAACGCGGTCCCGTAAATCAATTTGAAGACTGCTTGGCCGATAGGATTGTATATGGCGGCCGCTCGGGGGTTGAATTCCGGGTCATAACGTCTGTCCACTGTTGTTACCGAATCTTTCTCCAGGGTTTGACGATATTGATCGTAGCGGAAGCCCGCATTGAGGTGGAGGTTTGTCAGCACAGCAAAATCTCCTTGTAAATAAACAGCCTGGTTCTGCCTGCTGCCCTCGTAAACGTTCGCGCCGCGGGTCTCGCGTTGGTGGAAATCGTCCCGGTACTCCCCGCCCAGAGTGAGGGTGATTCGCTCCCAGAACTGGCGCGTTAATTGTAGCTCGCCCCCGGCCCATTCGGCAGTCTCCGAGATGTTGAACACGGAGCTGGAAAGTGCCGGAAAGTTGGTAAACGGCTCGTCGAAATTTCCATCCGCACGGTCATAATAGACTTGGGCCGTGACATCCGCGAACTCCGGAAAGTCGTGCGCATACTTGAGGTTTGCGTAGCCGCGATCATCAGTGGTGCGAAAGCGATTGTCGTCGAATGTGGTGAAGAACTGGCCGGTGGGGTTGCGTTTTTCGCGGGTGATGTAAGCGCCTTCGAGACTGAAATCATTAAAACTCACGCTGCCGAAAGCGCTTTTGTAATCGTCGTTGTCGGCGTGTTCAGCGAACCCATTGTTGCGGGCGAAAAAATTATTCGGGTTCTGGCGTTGGTCATATTCTGGATAGTAGAGGCTTTTGTGGCCTTCGCTGTCATAAATGGTGCCCGAGAGGAGCAGTTCGACGCCGTTCATGAACCGGTTTCCGTACGTGGCGCGGCCTTTGTAAGTATCGTAACTGGCGTATTCGCCTGAGACCTCCGCGCCGTTGCCGGAGAAGTCCCGGCCGCGACGGGTCACCACGTTGATGACACCAAAAAAGGCGTTGGCCCCGTACAAACTCGAGCCCGGGCCGCGGATGACTTCGACGCGTTCGATCAAGTCAGCGTCCAGGATGAAATCTGTGCCAACACCCGCGCCATCGGTGAGGCTGTTATTGACGCGGTGGCCATCTACAAGGAGGAGGAACCGGTCGTTGCGCGTGTAAAAGTCGCCGAGTTCAAAGCCGCGAAGGCCCAGGTAAGAGTAGTTGCGGTCATACGATACGTACAAGCCAGGCGCGCCTTCAAGGATGTCGGACAGGGTGCGGTAACCGTACTTTTGGACTTCATCGCGGCTGATCACGGTGACTGAGGAAGGCGCTTCGGTGATTTTCTGCTCGTATTTGGAAGCAGCTTCGACCACCGGAATTTCCATCTTCATGAGTTCCTCGACGCTGACGGCGGGTGCCTCGGGGGCCTGGACTTGAGCGGGGACCACGGCAGGCCAGGTGAGCGCCAGAGCCAGGGAGAAAAGTTGGAGGGGTAAGCCTGCATCATGGCGTTTTCGCATAGTTGTTTAGATGACCTGGAACGGGGGGATTTTAGCCAGCCGGACGCGTTCAAGTCAAGACTTGTGGCGCATTTGTTGGGGCCTGGGAGCGCGGGCATCTTGCCCGCGAGTCTTTGCGACAGCGTGGCTGATCTGAACTAGGTGTTTTGAAGCCGGCGAAGGGAGACACGCGGGCAAGATGCCCGCGCTCCCAGGAAGCGGAACTTTTGGAGTGCGCCCAGTCCTCTGGCGCTTTGGATGACCTGGGGGAAAAGCCAAAGCGGTAGAGGACTACCGCACTCCAAGACGCTTCGCGAGCGTGCAGCTTTTGGAGTGCGCGGACTGCGCGACATGTCGCGCAGTTGAAAGCGGCGACATGTCGCCGCACTCCAAGGCTTACTTAGGCTTGTATCCGAAGTTCGAAGTGAGGAAGGTTCGGGCGGAGGAAGCGGAGGAGCTGCCGCTGCGTTCCATGAAGCCTTCGGCCATGCCGGTGGCCCAGGCGGCGGCGGGGGAGGTGCCCATGACGTACCAGGCCTGGTTGCCGTAATAAACAACGCTGGTGCCAGGGGCGCCAACCGAAATGAAGCTGCCACGGTTGGCGTAGGGAGCAAGCTGACCCTGGTCCAGAGCGGTGACGGCGGTGACCTCGGGATACGCGGCGGGATAAAAGGGAGTGGTTACGGGTGTGTTGCCGGCGGCGCCGACGAACAGGACACCCATGCCGCTGGCCTGTTGAATGATATTGTGCAGGAACGGGCTGTCGCCATCGCTGCCAAGGCTCAGGTTAATAATTTTTGCGCCGCCGTTGACGGCTTGCGCGATTCCGTTGGCCACGTCAAACGTGCTCGTGCTCGGATTTGGGCCATAGACATCAACGGGCAGGATTTCGAAAGATGAATTGCCTTTGGTGACCATCGAGACGCTGCGCAAAATCGTTTCGGCCATGGACGTGCCATGGGACGGACTTGAAGGATCGAGATTGGCGTCGCCGGCAACCGAGACCTGCTTCATGAGGAACTGGTCCAGATTATTGCCGAGCGGTTGGACGGCTGTATCCACAAGGCCGACAATGATCCGGCCCGAGTCGGGCGGGGGCTTAAGCTGGAGGCTGGGCGGAGGCGGCAAGCCGTTCATGCTCAGTTCACTGGGCACGGGGGGGCGGTCAATGGAATAGTTGTTATCCACTGAACTGACGTCGGGATTCGAAGAAAGCTGGGCTCTGGCGGCATCAGCGGCGGATTCGTTGTCAAATTGGAGCCTGTAGGCGTTGAGGCTATCAATGCGGCCTGTTACTTTTGCGCCAAGCAGCCGGGCCAGGTCTTCGATTTTGGCGCCGGGCTTGAGGCGAACGATTAATTCATTTGGGATGCGTTTGGGGCCAGTAGATGCAGCGACCGGCAGTGTAGGGAGCACACGTTTGGTAGCGTTTTCCGCGGCCGTGCGGAATACAAAAAGTCTGGGCGCAGAATTGGATGAAGGCACGAGCGCGAAGTTTAAATCGCCGAGCAACCGGTGCAGGGCTTCACCCGGGGACAGGTCCGAGAATTTAGCGGATACTGTATGATTCAGCCCGGGCTCCACATAGACGTGCCAGTGTGACACCGTGGCGACCTGCTCCAGCAAATCGTAGAGCCGGCCGGATTTGATGTCGGCCGAGACGCGGTTTTGGCCGGTACGCCAGTTGAGCACATCGCCTGCGAAAGCCGGAAGGGTGACAAACACCAGGGCAAGAAGGATTAGTTGGAGGGTGGGGCGCTTCACTATGTCGCTGCTATTCAGACTATCTTCGGGGTTTAGTCATTCAATATTAAACCGCTAATCAGCGCTAATAAACGCTAATTAGAGGTTCGGACCTTGTAGAAGTTTTCTGGGCTGCCGTTGGTCTCGATCCACAGGGCAGGGGAGTTGGAGGGGATGATGCTGAGTCGGAATTGCAGCGGTTGGGTGGCGTTGGGACTACTAAGAATATCGTAACTACGGCCGGCGGTGGCAGGCCAGGAAAGACGTGGGGGCGGCGAAGTCATAGTGAGGGAAAAAGGCGGCTCAACAAAAGGAGGGATCGTGACCAGGCGAATCCAGGTAGTAGCGGTGCGATACTGCGCACCGGTATTCCCGGTGACAACAGCATAAAAGGGGTGCAAACCTAGACCCATTAAACTCGAGGAAACTGTGAACGTCGCATTGGACTGACCTGTGACACTCCCCAACGAACCACCGGTGCCGAACAATTCGATTTTCGAGATGCTGCTCGTGTTTGCAGTGACCGAGAATTGGAGAGGTAGTCCCATAACAGTATTGGAGGCGCCGGAAAGCACTGAGAGTGTCGCGGCCAGTGCCCCGTTCTGAATCCGCACGGTTTGTGTGGCGCGAGTTTGAGTGCGGACGTGGCTGCCCTCATAAGCCACGACGGTGAGGTCGTGATAGCCATTAGGCAAATTGGCGGTGTTCAGCGAGAAGGAACCCGAGAGGTTTGTGACGCCCTGGGTGAGATAGAGATGTGCGCGGGACCGAAGATCAGGAACATTGTCTTGAACAGCGTGTGCGCCGGCTGGAAGGACGCTGAAATAGAGCGGCGAAGAGCCGGTGAGAGTCGCCTGCATGAAAGAAGCGGCCCAACCCGGTGACTGAGGGAGCAGGTTGAACGACGCGGGCGCCGGGTTGTACCCAAAGTTGCCGTAATCAATGAAATCCTGCGCGTTACACCCGTCGGGCCCGGTCAACTGCGGATTGCTGCTGACCATATTGAGCAGATTTGAAACGAGCAGAGGAATAGTGTTGAAAGAGCCACTGTTAGTCGAGCCGACTTTGACCACGGCGCCGTTGGTTTTGGTAATGGTAAGTAACAGCCACGAGCCAATGGCCGGAGCGATCGAACCTGGATCAACCTCCAGGTAGTGTGTCCCAAAAGCGGTTGTGTCGAGAAAGCTTGAGCCGCTGGCGGCCAGGAAAGTGGTGAAGGCGGAGCCCGTGCCTATTGTGCTGGCCACCGAGATCGGCACGTGCGAGCCAAGGTTGTTTGTGATGGTGTACTGAAGTTCGATGCGGTCGCCGTGGGCCCAGGCGGCGGCTTTGGTGAGATTACTGTAGCTATTAGCATTGAGTCGGGCCGTCAGAGCCGTGCCAATGGACGCCAGCGTCGCGCCGGCAGGCACGGTGTAATTGGTTTGAACGCCGTTGATGGTTATCGTGAGATTATTGTTTGTTCCCGGGGGGATATTCGTGAGAGTTTGAAACCAAACACCGTCCACGAACAAATCTGCTTGCGAAATCGGACGCATCGCGCCACTGGCGCTGAAGTGGTAGGAAAGGTTGGTCGTGCCGCTCAAGAGGGCGTAGGGCGGCAACGAATTCCAAGTCCCCTGGCCGGGCGCGGCAAACGGCGCGGCGAGCGCTTCGCCCACCAATATGCCCTGGTACGGATTAGTGACACCCATATAGTAACATTCGGCCAGGCTGAAACCGCGCGACTGGTAGAAATAGATTTGCGGTGAGGGAAACTTTTGGAGGTAATTGCAAGGTTCGTCCACGGTGCCGTAGGAGCCGGAAGCGCCAGCAGCCAGAAAATCGGTGGCGTGCAATTGGCCGCTGCCATCATCAAAGAGATAGCCGCTGGCAGAGGTGAGATTGTCGCCCATGGCCCCAGGCACAAAAGCCGTCAGGGCGAGATAAGAGAAGTAATAGCCACTCTGGAGGCCGTGCGTGAAACCCAAATTACCCAGATAATCGTTGTTGGTTTGTTGCATCGGGAAGTAACCGCTGAGCCGGGCGTTGAAGATGGCATTGTCAAAGGTCGGAAAACGGACATTGCGCGCCGGGTCGTCACTTTTCTCCAGAAAGACGGTTTGTGATGGGAATGTGGCGTCGCTGTTCACTCCCTGATCAATGACCGTGTCGCTCATCGTGAAGTCGCCGCTGGATGTGATCATGGTTGCCATGATGTTGCTCCAGGTCACATTGCCAGGCGCGGACTGGCGGAAGATCATTTCGCTTCCGGCATAGGAGTTGGACGAGCCCGGCGGATCAGAGGCGCAGCCCGGGTAGGCTCCGTTTGGGTATGGCGAGCCGAAATTGGTTTTGAATCCGTAGAAGAGGGCTGACGTGGTGCTGTCCTTATTCGTGCCGAATTGGTCAATCACGCGGTACGGGATGTCCATGGACAGCACTAAATAATCAATCTGGTTAGTGAGTTGGCGACTGGTCAGCATGGAGGCCAGGGGCGCCAGCAGCACATTGGTCATATCGGAGGTCGCCCATGAAGTGGCCGGACCGCTGTTGGTCCAGTAGATGCGCAACACGTTGTTAGGCGGCACCTGGCGCCGTTCGCAGTAGTAGTTGCCTACCTGGAGGGAATTCGTGCTGGTGCCGTTGACCACTACAACGACATTGAGGCCACTGCCGCCGGCCCAAAGCAAAGGGCCTGAAAGGCACAAAAAAAGATAACCCAGCCAAACAGCATGACCAAACTTCACGTCTCAATGTTGCAGAAGGAGTAGCTTTAGTCAAAGCAGACAAGGGCAGGCTGTAATCAGTCAGAAAGGTGAAATAATCGTAGCAGCCGAGGTAACGAGGCTCTGAAATTTTCTGCACAAGCAGGTTACTGAAAGTTTAGAGCCTCGTCACCTCGGCTGCTACGCGGTTTGGCTCAAAACGGCTCAAAACGTCTCGTTCGCATGGAGCCGCCTCATATATTCGACGCTGTGAAAATCCGTCCGACCACTGCCGTCCTTGAAGTGCGTAAACGTATCCACGCGCAGGGCCCGGCGGCCCAATCGGTAGATGACGATTCGAGATTCCGCAAAACCAAAGTCATACTCAGTCGTCAAACTATTGGCTTTCAGGGTCAGGTCTGAAGTTACCTTCGGGGCGTAAGCCAAGGCCGGCGACACGCCCCAGTCGCAATCAGTGGGTGTGCACGCGCCGAACGCTTCAATCGTGACCGGCCCATTCGTGGCTTGAATGTCCATCTTCGAAACACCCTCAGGGAATCGTTTTATATTCTTCCAATGTCCTTGAAAATCGGCGAGTTGTTGCTCGGGTCCGGCAGATGCGCTATAGGACGTCAGGAGCACAGCGAATCCAATGGCCGCCATAATTCTTTTCATAGTGTTTACGATAAGTGGTTTGTGGTTCTGTGGGACGGTTATGCAATTAGAGATATAGGGAGCAAAGGTCAAAAGCCATTCATATTTGCGTGCCCGATCAATGGATCAATGGACCGTCAGTACGGCGTTGGTGCTGTTATTGCCCTCGATGTCTTCGGGGCTCAAGATTTGAAAAGCGGTTACGGTATAGGTACCGGCCTGGGCAGCGCCGACATTGGTCAAGGTGAGCGTAGAATTTGTTGTGACGGTCAGCAGGTTGGTGGCGTTAAAAAACCATTCATAAGTAAAGGGTGGTGTGCCTGCAACACCAACGTTAAACGAAACGGTGCTGCCTGCCGTCGCGCTTTGTGAGGCCGGCTGATTCGTGATGACCACAGGATCGATAACAGTGGTAATAGCTGTGGCCGAGTTGTTGGAGAGATTGGGCTCAAATTGGTTGCACACGGCAGCGACCGAGTTGGTGATTGAGCCGGCCAGGAATGGCACGAAATAAATGGTAACCCTTGCGCTTGTGGCCGGGCTGAGCGATCCAATCTGGGCCGTGACCAGCCCGCCGCCGAAGTAGTTCGCGGTCCCCTGAGTGTTTGTAGCGGAAAGAAAACTGACCGTTGAAGGCAGATAGTTGGTTAAAGCAATCCCCGTGAGCGTATTGAGCCCCCGATTCTCAAGGTCTATGGTATAGCGGTTGGTGCTGTAGGTCTCCGTGGGACCTTCATCGAGGGGCATTTCGTACACGCTAACGGCAAGGTCGTTAGTCGGAACAAACGAAACCGTCAGGACGTGTTCGGCGACGATGTTGCTCAGGGTAAAACTGGGGGTGTTACTCTTTACGAGCACTCCGTCGAGAAACCACTTGGAAACAGCATAGCTGTTAGTGGGAGTTGCAGTGAAGGTGCGGCTGCTCAGGCTAGCGTTAGTAAGGATGCCACTCGGAGTCAGAGAGCCGCCGAGGCCGGTCCCTGCAAACAGCGTGAATTGGTTTCCGGCGACATTCTGTTGCAGCCGATAGAAGGCCTGGGCTTGTGAACCGATCAGCGACGCCACGAATTGGCCGTTGGTTTTGATGATCAGGTTGTTCGTCGCGGGTCGCCAGCTTGCGTTTGTTCCGAGCGCGGGTGAGCACATGAGCTGATACTGCGGCTCGTTGGTGGTCAAAGCGGGCCAGCTCAAGTGATAGGTGCCATTTAGCGGATCACCTACCCGATAGGAGGTGGGCGTCGCCACCGATAGCTGCGTCACCCATTTGGAGTACGGCGCGATATCGTAGAAGAAGAATGGGTCAATGGAATAGGGAACCTTAGTACCGGCCAGATTGCATAAGAAGGCGCCTGGAACGTTGAGTTCGAAATCGTTTCGGACAGTCCCAGAGGGCGGGGTTCCGAAATAGACGTCTCTTTGATAATATAAACCGGATCTCCAGAATTCCAGCGGGTTTGCCGAAGCACTAAAGCAACCGTAAAAATTGAAATTCACAGCGCGCAGATCGAAATAATCGCCCACGTAAGGTTGACCCAGGTTGACGGGGTCGTTGTCCGTCCAGTCGGCCAGGTAGGTCTGGGTCATGTTTTCCGGGGTGAAGCTCCCTCCGAGTGCCTTCATGAAAACGACGTGCTGATAGACATAAGGTTTTTCCAAGTACAACAGGCCGACAGTGCCGTCGTTGGCGACTGCCAAGGCGGGTAGCGAGGCATTGGGCAGGGACAAACCACCGGGCGGCTGCAGCGGGAGATAGGTCCAGGAATTGCCCCAGTCAGAGGAGAAAAGCGCGTAGATGACCGGTGCGCCATTGGCAACTTCAGTGTAGGCGACGAAGACCTGGGATGGGTCGGTAGGATTGATTGCTATGGCGCAGCCGCAGCCCAAACGCTGTGCTCCGAGAGATGTGCCGCCGAGGCCCGGGAGCAAAACATTGTGTTCGATAACGTGACCACTACCTAAACCTCCAAAACCGCCTGCGCCGTACTTATCGTCGCGCATCAGCACGACGTCGCCAATTTGATCCCCCGCGCTGGTGGTGGTATTCCATCGCTGAAATAAGGCGTAAACGGTTCTTCCGTCACCCGATATCGCCAGGCGAATCGCGGGAGAATCCTGGCCCGCCCCGGGTGTGCTCTTTTCAATGATGGTTTCCTTCCAGGTAGTGCCTCCGTCCATCGAGAAGCGAACAGTGGCCGTCTTGCCAGGCTTCCTTGACAGATCGTTATATCCAACCAGGATGTGGTCCACGTTGGTCACATTGGCTACTCGAATCCATGGCTGATCGGGAATGTTAGGCCAGGACCCGCGAGTGATAGTTGAACCCGGGACCGTGGTGAATCCGACGCCTCCAAGGGGGTCGGTGGATTGCAGCACGCTGATTTGCGTCAACGCAGGGATGCAGGCTATGTAGCACGTTCCACCGGGACTCCAATCCACCGTCGCGTCCCGGTCAGAAATGGTGGCGGTGGGCGCCCACACGGAGTCAAAACTTAGCGAAGTATAATATAGATTGCCGGGAACCGTACTGACGCCCCCGAATGTGTGCAGGACTATTTGCTCGAACTGACTGTTCCAGCCTATAGCAAAGCTAGGTTCCGAATTCTGCGCCGTTTCCGTGCTTATAAAATTGGGGGTGACGTTGATTATGCCGAACCGCTCCGGGAAGGATTGCACGTCGGCTCGGCATCGAGGTGCGAGCCCTGGAGAGAAGTTGGCGAAGAGAGCCGCAGCCGTCATGACGGGTTTGATGCAGCCAACAGTGCGGGTATTCATGTTTGATTTGTTTAAGCCAGAAGCTCGAATAGCAGCATTCCGATCATTGGTGATGGAGTTAACAGCGGTGCAGCATACTGTCAATACAATTCCAAACTGCGCACGGATGTTGCCGGAGGAAGTGACTTTTTTTTCACGATTGGCTTAGGGAAAGGTCAGATCTCCTGACTGGCTCTGGCGGCGGCTTCTTTTCTTTCTGGAACTTTGCCAGTGGCTCGGCGGTTGCGCGGGGGCTTGCGCTTGCGAACGAAGGGAGGGGGGGTACTGAGCTTGATAGACTGCTCTGGACTGCTCTCGATTGCTGTTGGCTGTTGTTCCATAGGCAATTGGTCTGGGATTAAGGGGTCAGGTATCAGGTGTCTCGTGTCAGGTATCAGGTGCTTGTTGCATCTTTCGCTTTGCTTCCTTTTTTCTGTTTGGCGGGCGGCCCGCCTTCACTTGGTTTCGGCGCGGCAGGTCTGGTGAAGACACCACGCCTCTCTCTACCTAATGTAAGAATTCCAAACTGGAATGGGTTGGCGAACGTAAGGCGCTGGGCGAGAGAGGCTTATGCGGAAAGTTCTGTTCCAGATTGAACTTTTGGTGTCTTGACGATGAGATATTTGGGGTCAAAACCGAGGAGAGCGCGCAAGCGGGCGAGGCGGTAATAGGCCGTGGATTTGGAACAGCGGCAGTGGCGCGCGATTTGGGAAACCGTTAGTCATGTTAGCTGTGTCTGACAGATAGCTTGTAGCTTCCATAGTGGAAATACTGGAAATACTCCTCGCTATTTGCGCCGAGTTGAACGAAACTTTGGCGGGTAGGAAATCCCTCAACGCGGTCTAGTGTCCCACGTGCGTTGAGGACTCGCCATCTCTCGACCGGTTGCGTCGGTTGGCGTTCGCGAAACGACCGGAACCGCGGTTATTTTAGTTCATGCGAACGAAGAACATTGAAAACACTATCGTTGATGAGGCCAACCACTGCACCTATGTCATTCTGGCGGAAAGGGTGCTCACTGATGGAGAGATCTACAGAGCCATCCGCCAGGAGATTCTCAGACGTGGAAGCCGATTGGCAGAGGGCGAAACGCTCACCCTGACGATCACATCGAGTGGGAAGAGCATCGCTTCGGTTTCGGAGCCGCAATCCCAGAAGGAAGCGCCAAGCCCAGTTGTGCCCGATTCCAATAAAGAGGATCCTTCCACATCACAGATCGGCTCGCTCGGATAGAGGCAACCCGGATTTCAATGAACACGAAGCTTTACGTTGGCAATCTGGCGCCGAGCGTCAGTGAAGCCGATTTACGAGACTTGTTTTGGCGGGCCGGAGCAGTCACGGCAGTCGAGCTAATGCTCGATC
>PSRM01000169.1 GCA_003176045.1 Verrucomicrobiota bacterium
CCTCAAAAGACGCGGCGCTGAAAAGCGCCGCGAACCGGCAGGCTGGAAAGCCTGCCCTACATCGCTGTGCCTTTCGCGCCGCTCGATGTCTCGATGTATCGAAACCTGGTAGCGGTTCGAGTGTTAAATCGGATATGGCGAAACAAGATTTCATTCCACAACCAACCTGGCGCGACCGGATATTGCTGGCAGTAACGGGGGTTCTGTTGACTGTATTCATCGGGTTGCTCGGATGGCGCTCGGGCATCCTCCGAGACTTAGGAGGGGGGCTCATACCTTTGGGCGGAGAAATCGACGGCATCTGGCCACACCCTTTTTACCGTGTGATGCACAATCTCACGCATCCGCTGTTGCTGGGTCTCTATGCTGTGGGTTTTGCCTGGTTGCCGTTTCATGTGAGATTCGAAAACCTGAGAGGCCGTGGCAGCCTGCTGCTTTTCCCCGCTATTATTCTCGCGCATGCCTGCTTCTGTCTCGCGTACCTCTTATCCTTGTTTTTGCCTGTGGGTGACATGATCACGACAATCAGACAATGAGCCGCGACTCGGTCGTAGTGCAGGCTTTAGCCTGTCCCCTTGGCTGAGACAGCCTAAAGGCTGGACCAAACGCTTCGCGATTCGAGAGTTCCTTAAGCTCACAGCCGCACGGCGGGAGGGTCCGAGGTCATTCTCACGCTTTTTTCAGATTGGTTTTGATTCAGAAGCGAATTACTGTTTTCAAACATGCCCGCCAGCGTTGCTCCATCGGATTCAAGCACGGGGGCAAAACCGCGACATTACTTCGCGACTACGCATTGGAGCGTGGTTTTGAGCGCCGGACGAAGCGACACAACCTCCGCTCATCTTGCGCTGGAAAGTCTTTGCCGAACCTATTGGTATCCACTTTACGCATACGCCCGGCGCCGCGGCTACTCCGCCCATGACGCTGAAGATATGACACAAGCCTTCTTCGCGCACCTGCTCGATCGCAAATCGGTGGCCAATGCCGATCCCAACAAAGGCCGCTTTCGTTCATTCATCCTCGGCGCGATGACTCATTACCTGGCCAATGAATCAGTAAAGCTCCGCGCCCAAAAGCGCGGCGCAGGCAAAGAGGTTCTCTCGCTCGATGCCGCCGCAGCGGAAGAACGCTTCGATTTGGAGCCGGCCACAGGCCGCTCGCCCGATGAAACCTTCGACAAAGAATGGGCGACTGCGCTCTTGAATAAAGTCTTGAACGCGCTCGAAGAAGATTTCCGCCGCCAAAACAAATCCGAATTGTTCGCCGCGTTGAAACAAACGCTGGCCGGGTCGCGCGCTGACCAGCCCTACGCCATGCTGGCCAAACAACTCGAGATGAACGAAGGGGCAGTCAAAACGGCCGTTCATCGCCTGCGCAAACGATACCGCCAGTTGCTGGAAGCCGAAATCGCCAATACCGTCGCCTCCCCAGCCGAAATCAAAGAAGAATTGGCCTACTTGCTCAAAATAATGGCAAGTTGATGCAATTCTTGCTGTAACCTCCGCCCGATTTTTCAGAATTATATCGGTAGGTCATAAGTGAGCTGGGTCGGGGGGACCCGGCCTACAAAACCCTGTAGGCCGCGTGCCCCCACGCGGCGGGATTTTATGACGTTGTGTGAAGCACCGATATGGGAACAACACCCCTGTGTCCTAGCTGCGGCAAACCGCTAGCGCCAAGCGCGCCTAAAGGATTGTGCCAGGAATGTCTTCTCAAAGCGGGCTTCCCCAGCGGCAACGTCACCGAAGGCGGCGCAGAGAAGCCCCATTTCGTGCCGCCTCCCATTGAAGAACTCGCCGCAAAAATCCCACAACTGGAGATCCTTGAACTCATCGGTCGCGGCGGCATGGGCGCTGTCTATAAAGCCCGCCAAAAGCAGCTTGGACGCATCGTCGCGCTGAAAATCCTTCCGCCCGGCGCAGGGGACCAATCCGCGTTCGCCGAGCGTTTCACCCGCGAAGCCCGCGCCCTGGCCGCTTTGAATCATCCCGGCATTGTTACGCTCTACGAATTCGGCCAGGCGAACGGCCTTTATTTCTTCCTGATGGAATTCGTGGACGGCGTCAACCTGTGCCAATTGCTCGAGGCCGGCCGAATCTCCGCGCGCGAAGCCCTGGCCATCGTCCCGCAAATCTGCGACGCCCTCCAATACGCGCACGATCAGGGCATCATCCATCGTGACATCAAACCGGAAAACATTCTCCTCGACCGCAAAGGCCGCGTCAAAGTCGCCGACTTCGGCCTGGCGCGCCTGATGCAAAGCGAAGCGGAACCGGCTGCCGCAGGCAAAGCTGTCAGCGCCCAGGCAGCATTGACCGAAGCGGGAAAAGTCATGGGCACTCCGCATTACATGGCGCCCGAACAAAAAGAAAAGCCAACCGAAGTGGATCATCGCGCCGACATCTACGCACTCGGCGTCGTCTTTTATCAAATGCTCACCGGCGAATTGCCTGCCGCCAAAATCGAGCCGCCTTCCAAAAAAATCCTGCTCGACGTGCGGCTCGATGAAATCGTACTGCGCGCTTTGGAGAAAGAGCCCCAGCGGCGCTACCAGCAAGCCAGCGCCCTAAAAACGCAGGTGGAAACCATCGCAGCGGATTCGGAGAGCACATCCGCCCCGGATGCGCCGGTTGGCGTACCGCTGGCTGAAGCCGAAGCGTTCGGCGAGGGGACGAACGCCACACTCGAGCCGCGTGCGTTCCCGCCACGCTATTCACGCACAGCCATCGTCGGAGCAGTCTGGGCAGCGGCGGGGGTGCTTCTGGCTCTGCTAACCAATGCGCTCGTAGCAGCAGGCCCATCAAACGCCTTTCTTTTCGTTGCGATCCCGATGGCTGCGATATATCTGACTGCCCCATTCGGGGCGGCAATTCTGGGCTTGATCGCTATTTCACAAATCCGCCGTTCCGGCGGAAGAATCTATGGTTTGCCTTTAGCCCTATTCGCTGTCCTCTTCTTCCCGATACTCGTTTTGGATATGGAAATACTTATTGTCGTGGGCGACCAATTAGATGCGCCACTCCACAACTGGTGTGTGACGCATGGTTTGGGCGGTTACGCCGAGTTCGTTCACGCTCTGTTCTTTTGGTTTCGTTTGGGCATGTGTGTTTTTATTGATTGGATCATCGCCCGAGCGGTCTGGCGCGCGGCTAAGGCGCCAATCAAGAGCGATACCATCTCTGAAGGCCGAGAGACGAGCCAGCCAGGCTCAAATGCGTTGACGCAGGCTCTCCTCTCTCTTCAGCGGCCGTCGGTGCGAGTCGCATTGTGGATTATCGCCGCGCTTTGCATTCTCAATTTTGCCCTACCGCACAAACTGCAATTGCATGAGTATCGGGTCGGCGCAACCCAACCGTGGCTTTTCTTTATTAAGCAGGCGCGTCCCGACGGAAGCATTGCTCATACGGTCGTTTTCAATCCTCTTTCGACCGCTTTCAGCTCAGGCATTATTTGCGTTCTCATTGCGCTTGGTTTGTTCGTGACCAGAGCGTCGAAGCCAACGATTCAGAGGTCAGAGGTCAGAGGTCAGAGGTCAGAGGTCGGAAATCAGGGCCTCGTGACCTCGGGTGGTGCAAAAATTGTCTTAACAACGGTCCTCGTCATGCTTGCCGTCTTAGCGACGATCTATCTCGTTCTCGGCCGCGAGCGTGCGCGCTTGGCAGCGCAACTGGAACGTAAAGCCATGCTCGACAACCAACAGCTACGTGACACCCGTTCTGGTTCCGTAATCGAAAGTGTAGTGGTGGATAATGACAAAGCGGTCGTTAAAGCGCGGCAATTCAAAGGTGAAGGAATGATCTTCATGTTCGGCGCCATGACTAATCGGTGGGAAGCCGGTCATCCCGACTCACTCTTTGCTGTCAGCATCGAATGGCCCTGGTTCGGGCACGGCGCCAACTGGGTCATCAGAAGTGCGCACGGCCATATAGGCTACAACCTCCACACCCCGACTGGCACCGTAACAGGAGAGATCGTATTCCACCCGGGCACGCCGGCACCCGAAACCGACGGTTCATATGTCATCGGCGAGTTTCAACCACTGGGCCGCGGCGCGTCGGCTTTGCCCATCGCGGTGAAACTGGTGAAGGATAAACCTGCGCAGCCAGCGCCCCCGGGCGTGCCCGCCCCCAGTGCATCTGCTTCAAACATCCAAGATAATTCCAACACGGGAAACTCCTCCTCGAAACCCGACTACGTAAAGGCACTTCCCGTGTTCTACGCCATCGCGGGGATTGCGGAATTGTTGGATGGAAAGATCAAAGAACACAACGATCCGGAACTAGCCTCACAGATCTCTTCCCAACTTTTGGATCGAGGGCACGAGTACAACAATCTCGTGGGAGGGACGGAGGTCGAAATCCCTTCGAAAATCCTCACTGCCTGGTCGAAACTCCCTGACGCGCTCAGGGCCGGCAGGTGGGATGAAGCGGCTTCTCTTTTAAGCGTGGGCTCGAAAGACCCGCGCTTATTGGAACCATTGCAGGAACTCGCGAAGCGACAGACCGCCCGTGCCATCGCGGCTTCTCCTGTTCTCCCAAGCCAACCGGATTATGCAAAAGCATCGCAACTGTTTCGTTCGGTTGACACCACAGCAAGCGGACTGGCAGAAGCCATAGACAAAAAGGACGATCCCAAGCAGGCGTGCGGCCTGGCCTCTCAGCTTCTCCAACAACTACATGCCTACAACGAGCTGGTTGCCGGGACACAGGTTGAACTGCCGCAAGAACACATGGATGAACTGGCCACAGTGCCCGACGAATTGAAAGCGGGAAATTGGGACGACGCCAAAACCGCACTTGATGATGGGGTAAAGATGAACGACGACCTTTCGTCCCGGTTGCAGGAATTATTGGAGCAACAAACTCAGCAATCGGTCCGGGGAGTCAGCCTCAGTGCAGCAAAGTTTGGCGGCCCCACCTGCGTGGCCGTGGATCGCAGCGGGAACCTTTACGTAACGGACTCCATTGATCATACGATCCGAAAGATTGCAACCAACGGCATCGTGACGACGCTGGCGGGGAACGGCTTGTTTTTTGGCCAAAATGGCCTGCCCGAGGGAGGCTACGCGGACGGTCCAGGAACGGCGGCGCGGTTTGAAGACCCGTTTGGCATCGCCGTTGACGACGCCGGCAACGTGTATGTGGGCGATTTTGCCAATGATGCCGTTCGAAAGATCAGCCCGACCGGGATGGTGAGCACGCTGGCGGGATTGCCTGGAACGCCCGGCAGCACGGATGGAAGCGGGAGCGCGGCCCGGTTCAGACGCCCGCATGGGGTGGCGGTGGACCACGCTGGCAATGTTTACGTGGCGGACACGGATAACGGCACGATTCGGAAGGTAACGCCGGGTGGGATGGTGATTACGTTGGCGGGGAAGGCTGGAGAATATGGTAATGTGGACGGGAGAGGGGATAACGCTCGATTCAACGGTCCGCATGGTGTGGCGATTGATCGGGCTGGAAATGTCTTTGTGGCTGACTCGGATAACCACACGATCCGATGCATCACACCGGAGGGCGTAGTAACCACCCTTGCCGGCACACCGCGCAAGAAGGGAAGCGCGGATGGAGCGGCGCGAAAGGCCAGGTTTTATGGGCCGTATGCCGTGGCCGTGGACGACCAGGGCAACCTCTATGTGGCGGATACTTCCAACGGCACCATCCGGCAAATCGCATTGGCCGGAACGAATTGGATCGTGAGCACCATTGCGGGGTTGGCCGGGATCGGCGGCAATGTGAATGGAAGCGGCAGCGCGGCCCGGTTCTCGACACCGGATGGACTCGCAGTTGATGGCTCTGGCAATGTCTATGTGGCAGATTACACCGAACATACGATCCGGAAGCTGACGCGCGCCGGGACAAATTGGGTGGTCACGGACCTGCTCGGGAAGGACCAAGCCAAAGACGATACGAGAGGAAGTCTGGACCAGGTCGGGCGTCTGCTTGGGAAGTGGCAAGGCACCGAAGTTGCCGGGACGAATATTGTGGTCGTTCAGTTCTTTGGGGAGGGGACAACCCAATTCACCGTGGCAGACAAGACTCCGGTTATTGGACGATACCTGCTGTTAGATAGCGACCACATGAAACTGGAATACGCCGGCGAGGACACGATTATAGTGGAGTTCGTGATAAGCGGGGAAACACTGACATTGAAGCTGACGGAGGATGAGACCATGACATTAAGGAGAGCCAGGTAGCCTTAAGGGAGCGCGGCCTTTAGGCCGCTTCAACTTCTTTATTGCCCGTCCGCTCGACATTTCCGGCCCAGTATGCTGTCCTGCGTTGAAGCGGCCTAAAGGCCGCACTCCTATGCCGCTGATTGTTGGCGGGCGTCGGCTTGAAATTGGCTAAGAGTGGCTTTGCCTGTAGCCAAGAACGCACCAAAGCCGTCATAATGGGTGACATGAATCATTTCAGACGTCCTTTCTCGCCTCCTCGTGCTTCATCGCCTGGGCTAAGCCGCCGGCGTTTTCTTGGCGTGGCCAGTGCCGGGCTGGCCCTGCCCGCGCTTGTGCCTTCGAGTGTGCTGGGGCTCGGCGGCCAGGTTGCTCCTTCAAATCGGATAACCATGGGTATGATCGGCTGCGGCACGATGGGCGGTGGCAACACCGACTCGTTTCTCAAGCTGGCCGAGTGCAGGGTGATAGCAGCGTGTGACGTGGACAAAAACCGCCTGAACAAACTCGTGCATACGGTAAACACGGCCTACAAAGATGAGGGTTGCAAAGGGTATCGCGACTTCCGCCAGTTGTTGGCACGGGACGATATTGACGCAGTGATGATAGCGGTGCCGGACCATTGGCACGAGGTGATCGCGGTGGAGGCAGCGCGACACAAGAAGGACATTTACGGAGAGAAACCTCTGGCCCGGACGATTGCCGAGCAGCAGGCGATTGTCAAAGCGGTGGAGCAGAATGCCCGCATTTGGCAGACCGGCTCCTGGCAGCGGTCGGTGGCCAATTTTCACAAAGCTGCCGAAATCGTCCGCAATGGGCTCATTGGGACCGTAAAGAGAATCGAGGTGGGGCTGCCAAGGGATTACAACGACGCGGAAAGGAGGCATCGGAATCACATGATGCCAACAGATCCACCGCCGGAACTGGATTATGATTTATGGATTGGACCCTCCCGCCTGATGCCCTACATCCAGGCACGGCTGCATCGGGATTGGCGGTGGAATTACAACACAGGCGGCGGGCAATTGATGGATTGGGTGGGGCACGATTGCGACATCGCCCACTGGGGATGCGACTTCGATAATTCCGGCCCACTCGAGGTCCAGGGCCACGGCGTATTCCCGCCCAAAGGGGGAGTGTGGGATGCCGCAAAGACCTTCCGCATAGAACTCAAATATCCCCGGGACATCCAAATGACCATCGCCGGAGGCGATGATGAAATAAAGCGCGGCACAAAATGGATCGGGACGGACGGCTGGGTGCATGTAAATCGCGGAGTATTCGAAGGCTCAAAGGAAGACTGGCGGGATTACCTCGAATTGCCCGAGGAGATGCGGAAAGTGAAGCTCTATCAATCCAAAAATCACCACCAAAACTTTTTAGATTGCGTGAAGTCGCGGAAGCCGACAATCACGCCGGTAGCTACTGCCCATCATTCCACCATCCCCGGTCACCTTGGGTTGATTTCGATGCTGCTGGACGGTCGCGTGTTGAAGTGGGACGCGGCAAAGGAGCAGATTTTGGATGATGATGAGGCGAGCAAGATGCTGAGCCGGCCATTTCGCGCGCCGTGGAAATTGTAAGGGTAGATTTGAACAGAAGAGAACAGAGGGAACAGAGAGAAACTCTGTTTTCGGCGTTACCTCCTTTGGGAATTCCAACCGAATTAAGGGATGCGCTATACTGCCGGGGTAACTCTTTGTATCCTCATGCACCGTGAAAAGTTCGCTTTTTAGCAGCTTCAAGGCCTTGGCGAAGACATCGATCATTTGCCTCATTGTCGCCTTTGTGCTAGGTCCTATCCGCGTCAACGCTCAGCCGGTTAAACCGGACATCCTGCTGATCATGCCCGACCAGATGCGGGGAGACTGCATGTCAGGGGTTGGTCATCCGGTGGTGCGAACGCCGAATTTGGATAAGCTCGCGAAAGCAGGGGCGTTGTTCCGGCGCGCGTATTCGACTTGCCCTTCATGCATTCCGGCAAGGTTTTCGCTGCTGACTGGGTTGTTTCCAGCCACGAGCGGAGTGGTGGGCTTTCAGGGCAAGCCGATAGAATATCCGACGTTGCCGCAGCTCCTGGCGGATGCAGGCTATACCACCATGCTGGTCGGCCGTTGCATGCACCAGAAGCCGGACGATGAGCATTACGGTTACCAGACAGAGGTGCGAGGCTCGACTTACGTGGCCGGGGACCAATACGACCTGTTTCTGAAGAGCCACAATAACGGCGAAGGCATCCGGGAATTGGTGGCGCGAATTGGGGTCTCATACAATGGCTGGGAAGCCAAGCCGTGGCCGCTGGCTGAGGATCTGCATCCCACGGCCTGGACTGTCGCCCAGGCGCGGAAGGCGCTGAAGGAAGTTCCCACGGACAAACCGCTGTTTCTAACCACATCGTTTTTCACCCCGCATCCGCCGCTGTTTCCGCCGAAGCGGTTTTTCGATTATTACTCGGCCCAGAAGCTGCCTGCACCGGCCCAAGGAGATTGGGTGGATTGGAAGGATTTGTCTCCTAAAGGAGACAAACCGGGCCACCGCGTCCTGCTCCAGGGAGACACACTTCGGGCAACACAGGCGGGGTACTTTGGATTGATTGAGTTTCTGGATGAACAAATCGGATCGCTCATCGTCGATTTCAAGGCGCGTAGCCGCGATGGCCGCCGCCCATGGCTCATTGTGGTCACATCAGACCATGGCGAAATGCTGGGCGATAATGGATTTTTCCGCAAATGTGAGCCGTTTGAAGGATCAGCAAATATCCCTCTAATTATAGCGGCCTCGGGTGCATTCGGGTTTCCGAGCGGCGTCCGCTGCAATCAACCTGTTTGCCTCGAAGATATCATGCCGACGCTTTTACAGGCGGCTGGAACGAAACATCCCAAGGCGCCGGAGGTCGGTCGAATCCAGCGGGCGGACGCTGGCTCGGGTGTGGATGGTGTTAGTCTCGCGCCGATTCTACGCGGAGAAGATGTTGAGTTGCGCACCTGGCTTCATTCGGAACACGCTCCGTGCTACAGCAAGGAACAGGCTTTTCATGCGCTGACAGACGGTCATTTCAAATATATCTGGCGTCCCTTGGACGGGACGGAATACCTGTTCGATTTGGATAAAGATCCTCACGAAGAGCACGACCTCTCGAAGGTGGAGGCGCAGCAAGCAACGCTCGAGAAATGGCGCGGTCGTCTTATCCATCGGCTCGCGGGCAGGCCGGAAGGATTCTCGGAGGGAACCAAGCTGATCGCAGGCAGACCATATCCGGCGCTTCAGAAGAGGGAAGTGGGGGAATAACCAGCAGCAACGTCCGCCAGTCAACATTCCGAAATAAAGGTTCGACATTCTTCGTTTGTTTGCCGGCGACGGTCATGTGGTTTCTCGATTCTCCCCTTACTGGCTAAGTAAGCGGAAGAACATCTCCGGCTGGTTCGGATCAATGCTCAGGGTGTAGGGGGAAGTCGCGTTGGAGACCGGATTCCACGGCCCGCTGAGGTTGTTAGCCGACACCAGCACGTAGGAGCCGTCCCACGTAAATTTAATGTGGGTCGCATCCACCTGGATTGAGTTGAGGGTAGGATGGACTGGCGAAGAGGCTGCGGCATACAACTGGCTTTGGGGCACGATTTCCTTTGGCAGGTACTGGCCGGACCAACGCAGTTGGGCCACCGCGCCAACCGTTTGCTCATAATATTCCATGACCATGTCGTATTTCTGACCGGCAGTCAGGTCAAGGGTGCCGCTGCGTTCGGTCGGCCCCTGTGTGAACCAGTTGTTTACAACTTTAAGCCCGTTGACCCAGAGCGCCGACCCATCGTCGCTCGTCGTGTAGAAAGTGTAGGTCTGCGAATAAAGAGGTTGGACTTGTCCCGACCATCGGACAGTAACGTAATCAGTCTGAGCCGGTCCGATGTTTCCAGTGCCGAAATTAAAATTGACAGTCGGATCTACTTCGCTGCCAACCAGCGTGCCGCTGCTGAACGGGTTCGCAGGCGGACCGCTGAATGCCGCAAGGTTGTAATACTCGCCCCGCAAACCATTTCCGGTCCCGGCCTGTCCCACATAGAGGGTGGCGCTGGCGCTGGTCACCTTCTGGCCAAGTGAATCGGTTATCACGACCGAGTAAGCGCCGGCATTCGGCAACTGAACATTATTCAAAGTCAGAGTCTGGCCGGAACCAACCGTGTTAGTGCCCCAGAACAGCCACTGGTAAGTGTAAGCCGGCAAGCCATTGCTCACACCCACTGTGAAGCTGGCGGTGCCCCCAGGGGTGACGAACTGGGAGGCAGGTTGATTAGTGACGACCATTTGGGTGTCGAGCACTGCCACCGAGCTGGTCACACTGCCCAGGCCCATCGGGTTGGTGATAATCACACTGTAGAAACCAAGATTGCCTGGTTGCACGTTATAAATGTCAAGTGTTCGGTTTGTGGCGCTCAAAAGCTGGGTCCCGTTTAAACGCCACTGGAATTGTTGCGGTGCCCCGATGGCTGTCACGTCCATGAAGCCAAGCGAGCCAGGGCCGGCGACGATATTGGTCTGCGGTTGAGCGCAGATGCTCAGGGCGGCAACCCTTGCATTTAAGCTGAAGGCGATGATGCCGTTGCCCGTGTCAAGGCAGAAGACCCGGGAGCCATCCAAGGTAAAGTCAATCGAACCGGTGCCGAAGCTGGTGTTTTGACTGCCATAGTTGCGTTGATCAATCGGAAAATTCTTTGTCGGTGTCGCAACCAGCGAGGCGGCATCGTAAAGGTTGATGTTGTGCGGAGCGACCGTCTGATTGCCGATGAGTCGCTGGTTGGGAATGTCCAGCCCAATTGGACCAATTTGCTGGTTAGTGTTGATATCGTAGATGCCATATTGCGCCGTGAGGCTAGCGGCAGTGGATGGAAGGCCTGAGAACCCAACATAGCTCATCGGGGTGGCGGTTGTTTCGCCGTAAAAGGTCTTGCCGCAGCCCCAGGCCAGGCCCAATCGCAGCGAGTTGGCCAGGATGCCTGATATGTTCAAGGCAGTGCCAGTAAAGTTTGTGCCATCCAGCGTTGTAAAGACTGGGATG
This sequence comes from Verrucomicrobiota bacterium, assembly GCA_003176045.1. Taxonomy (GTDB): domain Bacteria; phylum Verrucomicrobiota; class Verrucomicrobiia; order Limisphaerales; family UBA8199; genus PSRM01. Next base: position 11,226 of record PSRM01000169.1, read on the forward strand.
GTCGTCACTGCGCTGTTTCCACTGGCAATTATTTGAGTGCCCGATCCGGAGCCACGGACGCGGAAATCATCACCGCAACGGGAGGCGCCCCCGATCGGATTGGCACTATAAACCAGTTGTGGCGCAGAGCTCTCGTCGGACCAGCGATAAATTTGGAAGGCCACTGTAGCCGACGTAGTCAGATTGCAGATGTAAATGACACCGTCATCAGCAACATCTACCATGTTCAATTTGAAAGTGCCTACGCCGCTGGAGCCAATCGTACCTAGGTTCAGGGTGCCAAGCACATTGCCATTGCCGCTGTCCATTATTGCAACCCCCAAACCGTTTGCCGGGGCGGGTGAGGCCGCGCGGCTGACTAGAAGCAGATGACCCGTTTTGGGGTTGTACGCCAGCCCGCGTTCAGTGGAGCCGGCGGTTACCCAGGTATTATTTACGGCCGGGATCGTCCAGATCGCCGTCATTATATTTGCGACCGTGAAGGACCAGGCGTTGGAGCGCACGTTGGCGCCGGTATCGGTGAAGGCAATCGAGACAAAGTTCGATGAGTTAGGGGCGAACGCTAGCGCAGGCTGATAATTTACTGTGTGGATGCCTGAGTTGCTGCTAATGGTTGGCGAAACAGTTGCGCCGTTGACGCGGAGCACAATCGTGCTATCCCGGACAGCCAGGCTCTGATCCACCAGGGTTGCACGGATCCCGGCGTTACCCGGCACGCCCGTGTCGCCTATGTTCGGGCTGACGGAGCGAATATATGGCTTGGTTTTTGCCGCGTTAAAAGCCGGGACATAACCCATGGTGTTGGTGTCATTGATCAGGATCTTGTTGCTGAAACGGTCAATATTGAAAAACTCCAGACTGGGCGTGGTCGTGCCGGGGGCCGGACCGAAACTGGGATCACCCGTGAAATAGACTATGCGGAATGGATAATAACCATCCTGGCTGACGGAGAGCGAGACGGTCGAGTCGGCGGCAGCCCGCACACTGCTGAAGATGGCCTCCTGGAGCGCAAAGATGTCCGCACCGTCGGCCACAGTGAATTTGAATCCATCCGAACTATTGACGCCAAGATTGTAAAGGCCAGGAGACAAGTGAAGATATGTCACGGCATCCATGGCGAAACTGCTACCCGTTCCCGTAGTTGGCCCGGGCATCCCAGGGACGGTGGTATCGTTCGGAAAATTGCCCGTGGTTCCTGCCGGGAAGCCATAATTAATGACGTTCGTTTCAAAGTAGGTGAACGTTCCGTCAGCAGGGTTCGGAGCGGCCAGATTCGGATAGGGCTGGCCTGTAGAACCGTCAATCAGTGCGTTGGCCAGTTGCAGTTCGGCGCGAGAGACATCCCTTGAACCTGAGTCCGCAATCTGGCTATAGCGCGTAAAGAATCCCTGTGAGTTGAGATTCACAAACGAGGGATCTGCCGCTAGCGTGGCCGGCAAAGCGCTGTAAGGGGCCACCGTGAAGCTCCAGTCCCAGCTATTGGTCACAGGGGGGACTGAATTGTCCGCGTAAGTTAGGCTGACGGTGTGGGAGGATCCGGACGCGAACACCGAAGCGGGAAGGATACCCACGCTCGTCATGGTGACACTGTTGTTAGGGTCAGGGAATTGGATTATCGCGGCAGCGACGGGGCTCCCATCAATGGTCAGGGTGAGCCTATTGGTGTCCACCGCAGTGGTATTGTCTTCGAGGGTAATGTTGATGGGGGCATCCGCGCGCACCTGACGCCCGATCGGGTTGAACGACATAATGAAAGGGGCGCCATTTGTCTTCGTGTTGATGCTTAGGTTGTCCAGCCAGTGCGGGTCATCAACCCCGCCGGTGCGACCGCCTATTCCAAAAAAACCGCCGACGATTGGGGAATTGACGCCCCCAAAACCACTGGCAGCGTTGGTGTAAACCCAAGTGCCGTCAAAAGCGACACCCACGGTTTGGTCCGGGTGGAGCATGAGGACAACGTCCACCCAGGCATTCGGTCGCAAAATGCTGTCGCCCAGGGGTTGGGTCCAGTTCTCAAAGCCGAAGGCTTTGAGGTCAATGCCCTCGAGGTCCCCACCGTTATTCTGATATGTATCATATTCGACGGTCAATCCGGTGCCCGCGCCTTCTTCGCTGATGGTATTGGCGAACGGAACGTCTGTCGCGAAATTGAAGCTCCAGCCGTCGGCGCCTTGCCCGGAGCTGAAATCAAACGCTTTGAACCTGGCTACGAAGCTGACGACGGGAGCGCCAGCATCGAGATCGTTCGTGATCACGAAAGCGCCTTGCTGGCTGAGAGCGAGCGGGGTCAATTGCAGGTAGCCGCTATTGGTATAACCGCCGGTAGTATTGGTGACGCTTGCGCTGCCGAATACAGTCGCTCCGGCGGGCAGCGTCCCTGAATTGAAGTCCGAAAAAAACGTGCCTGCCTGGGCGGCAAGAAGGAGGAAGGACGAACTTAGCGCTATGGCTGCCAGAGGCCGCACATGTTTCCAGACGGGCAAAAATCTGGCTGAGGTGATCTCTTTTTCAGGGTGATTGCTTTTCATAAGCGGGGCAAGCGTCTTGTGGTTGCGTGTTAACTCATTAGTCGCGCTCGAGACTTGTCGGGTGTCCCGGGCGTTGTGTTGTTGTTGCATTATGATCACAACACCCGGAAGCAGGTAGCTACATATTGATGTAGGGCCGCAGGACAAAAAAAAGACCGGACCTTCCGGTCCGGTCTTTGTGGCAAGCTGCGCTGCCCGCAGCGCAGATTCCTTGGCTCTATTCGCTTTTGACGCGATAAAACTGGGCTGGATAATTGCCCGCCGAAATGTTGAACGATCCAGGCGTAACAAAGTTGGTAGCAATTCGAGTCCAGAGTCCCGGTGGGGCGAAAGGATTATTGGTCTGAATTAAAACGAACTGATTGCCTGCGCCCCCTGAGTAGTTCAGGCTCAAACTGCTGCCGGCTCCATGGGCGACAGTGAAACTGGTCACTGCAGAAGCCCCAGAACCGACTGTGACCGTGAAGCTCTTCGTGTCGTAGAGCCCATAGTTATCCGTAGCGCGCACCGTGAAGTTCGCCGTGCCGCTAGTGGACGGGGTCCATGTGATCGTGCCGGAATACGGATTGATGGCCGCGCCACTGGGGGCTGTATCCAGGCTGAAAATGATCGGACTGGCGTTGGTTGGCACGGAATAGAAGTTATCGAGATAGATGTTGTAAGCCCCTGCCTGGCCGTCGCCCGCAACCAGCGCCAAGTGTTCGAGCGTCCCGAAACCTGTGGTCGAGTCGAGCACACCGTTGCCGGCATTGTAGCTGGCGATTTGCGCCGTAGCCAAATTGAAGCTGAGAGTAGTCCATGCCCCGGCAGGTACCGTAGTGGTCGCACTGGGAGGAGAGCCAGTTCCAGTCACTCCCACCCACTCGATTGAGGCACCGCTCGCACCGGAATCGCTGCCGATTGGGCCTGGGGCATTGTTTTCACGCAAGCCCAGGGCAACGTTCAATGATTTGTCCGTGTACATATCGAACTGTAATACGCCATTGAATGCCACGGTCGGGTTGCCGCCGCTGTTCACTCCGCTGCCGGCGGTAGTCAGCCGCAGCCAGGCGGGCGGAGAGGCACTGGTAAAACTCCAGTTTACTTTGAGCGCCTTCGCTCCGGGATGAGCCGCCGGAAAGACATTTGTAACATAGCTCAAGCCGTTTGCATCCACGTAACCGCCAGTCGAACCGGAAAAGCTGGGTTTGCAGAATTCAACCACCGATCCTGAATTGGCCGACTCGAAATCCTGGAATGGGGCCAGTTGAGTCGAATAGGGGCCGCTAGCGCTGCAAGTCACGGCGAGCGTTGTTCCGACGCTGCCGTTTTGGTTAGGAATGGAGGCGAGAGTTGGGGCCGAGTTGACGCCCAATACACCCTGATTGCTCGTGGAATCGGGATCAATTCCGTTATGCACCGTCACTGTGTAAGTAGCCGCATCGCCGCTGCCTACACTGTTGAGAGTCAACGAACTATCGGTTTGACCATTGATAGTTCCTCCGTTCTTCTTCCATTGATAAGTGATCGTCCCCTGGCCACTGGCCGTGGCGGTAAATGTCACATTGCCGCCCGGATTTAGAATCATGTTCGTGGGGGCTACGGTTACATAGAGTGGTGGGGTCACGGTCAGGACGGCTCCGCCGGCAGTGGCCCAGTCGAGCGAGTTCGTCACAAACACCGAGTAGGTGCCGGAATCAGAAATCGCCGGGCTTGATAGCGTGTAGCTTGAATCCGTAGCGTTCGCAATAATCTGCCCGTTCTTTCTCCATTGGTACGTAAAGGGGCCATTTCCAATTGCTCCGACGCTAAGAGTAGCCTGATTTCCCTGTGTGACGCTCGCAGATGCTGGAGGCGAAGAGATGAAAGGAATCCCCTGAACCACCTGGATGCCGTCAAAATAAGCCGTCCCCGCGGTGCTCCCGGCCGAGATGGACCCAATCACAAGCGAGTCGGGGTTGAACCCGAAATAGGTCGCCGAAGTATTGGTAAACTCCCTCGAGAGAATGTTGTCCACGTAGAAAAGGAGGACGTAAGCGGAACTGCTGTTCTGACCGCAAACAATATCGAACTTGTGCCAGGCGGTGCTTCGGTTGGGCGACCCTGGATCATCCAGGTTGAAAAAACCGTAGCCGCTGGGATTCACAATTCTGCCTTGATATTTCGAAGAGTTCCAGGTGCCGATATTGACGCTGTTATACTTTCCGGCGGCCAGGAGTTGGACCAGCGTCCCGTTATTGTACGTCCCGCCCGTATAGTGCCGCACCGTCCCCAATGCCCGGGTTGCGCTGGCATCGTTGTCGTCCAGCCAAAACGTGTACTTCCACGGCACAGAGCTTACAGCAGTTGGCAGAGTAACAGCCTCTGCATCGGTCGAGATCACCATTTTGGCGCTTTGTGTTCCAGTTGCGGGGACCTTATTGGCGCCCGTAGATATCGTCATAGCAGTCGAAGGACTCGCGGCAGTAATCCAACCGTTCGCCGCGAATCCGCTTTCGAAATCATCGAAAATGTTTGTTTGGCCACGAGCGCAGGTCACTAGAGCGCCCGCCAATCCGGCGCTGATGGCTGATCTGAATGTGCAGGAGAGAAAAACGCGTTTGGTCTTCATAATCATCTGAAGACTATTGTGGACCAAACCCGGCAGTAATTTCTATTACATGTTCATGTAATGACTGGAAGCGTGCCTAATTCCTGGCGGCGGCCAAGATAGGACCGTGGCTTTTAGGTTGCTTCTCAATGGGGCACGACGATTCAGGGAACACTTGGAACCGATCGAATCGCGCCTCTCCGAGCCGCGTTCCGTGGCTGGCAGTGCCAGGAAGCGCTCAGACCGGGAAAGCTCTATTTCCCCGAGGCGCTCGAGAGCTGAGTTGGTCGTCCATAAACCTCTATCTCCGTGTATTCGTTGAGAGCGCTTTCGGTGCTGCCCTTCGAGTAAAAGCGCATATATCGCGCCTTGACCCCTTTGCAGTCAATCTGCTTGCCGTACTGCGTCTCGAAATACTCACGGTCCGTGCCCACTCCCAGACCGGCAACATTGTTTTGGTCGTTGTTGAAAATCGTACGCACGTTTTCTATGAAATCCGGGTCGTCAGCTACCTGGACAGCCACCGCGCGATAGATTTTGCCCGCATTGTGCGCGTGCCATATCACTGCGGCATAAATCTCCTGCACGCTGCCGAAATCCATCTGCACCCACTGCGGCCCTTTGCGCAAATAGATGATGCTCTGTTCTGAAGCATCTTTGTCGCCATCCACAATCTTGGCCAGCGTGTCGGCGGTGGCGTTCTTATCGCTGCTCGACAACTTGGCCCCACTTGCAATGTTCTTGAGCCCTGCAGGAGCCATAACCGGCTTGGGTGGTTTGTCGGGATACGGTTCGGTGAATGAGTTTGTGGGGATGTCCTTGGGCGTGCCTTTGAAACCGGGCTGTGGGAAATTTATAGTCACCGGCGCCAGGCCGCCAGCAGGCGCCGGCGGGTCAGCCGCCACAGAGCAGCTAACCAAACTCAGGCCGAATAAAGGCAGCGCCAGGGTCAGATAAACCCGTCCACGCCGTTCACCGAAGACACTACAAGATATTTTCATTTGATCGTCTTAGACTATACGCCGAATCTGCCGTCCGCGGCAAGCTGCCAATACTGACGATCTCGCGCCACACTATATTCGAGCGGCCCGGAACCCCGAATTCCAAACCACGGATGAACACGGATGAACACGGATTCTCAGCCCTTCGTTTGCGGCTGTGGCCACGGCAAAGATTGCGGATCTAATGTACCAGCAAGCCGTTCGGAAACCTCTGCATCCGTGTCCATCCGTGCTCATCCGTGGTTCAAGCTTCTTTCATCTCCGCCGCTCCGGCTTAAAATTCGACTCCGCCCCGGTATCCGCTAAGCTGTAGTCCGAATGGCAGTCGAGCAGAACCAGCGCGGCAACGGGCATACAGGTGCGGGCCAAGTAACTCAACTCGCAGTCACGGGCATGACCTGCGGCAACTGCGCGCGGCACGTGATGGAAGCCATCCAGAATGTCCCAGGCGTACGCACTGCTTCCGTAAATCTGGACGCCCGTCAGGCTACCGTGCGCTGGAAGCCAGATTCGGAGGCGAAGCCACAGGCCCTGATTGAGGCTGTCGAGCAGGAGGGTTTCGGAGCAAAGGTCTTGCAACCGCAAACTCAGAGTACGGGCGAAGAAAGCCTTCCCGGCTGGCAATGGAATCTGTGGCTGGGCGTGCCGATCACCGCTTTCTTGATGATGGGCGAATGGGCCATCGGCCTGAATACGGCGCCCTGGTTCCGTTGGGCGTCTTTCGGTCTGGCTGCAGTGGTTCAGGTCTTTGCCGGTGCGCAGTTTTACCGCGGCGCCTGGAGCCAGCTCAAGGTCGGAGCCTCCAATATGGACACTCTGGTGGCGCTAGGCTCTACCACCGCCTTCGGTTATTCCGCCTGGCTGCTTCTGGGAGGGCAGGGGGGCCATCTCTATTTCATGGAGGCGGCCGCCATCATTACGCTTATCAGTCTCGGACATTGGGTCGAGTCCCGGGTCAGCGCGCGAGCTTCCGGCGCTTTGCGCAAGCTGCTTCATTTGGCGCCAGATTCCGCCCGGCGCCGCTTGCCCGACGGCAGCGAAGCCGTCGTCCCGGTCGCAGAACTCAAAACTGGCGATCTGGTTGTCCTGCGGCCCGGTGATCGGGTCCCGACCGATGGAGTGGTTGTCGAAGGAACATCCGCAGTGGATGAGGCGATGCTGACGGGCGAATCGGCGCCGGTTGACAAGAAACTGGCCAGCGAACTTTATGCGGGCACGCTCAACCTTAATGGACATGTTCTAATGCGTATTACCGCGACCGGCGAAGAAACGGCTTTAGCCCATATTATTCAGGCCGTGCAACGCGCCCAAAATAGCCGCGCCAATATCCAGCGGCTGGGCGATCGGGTCAGCAGTGTTTTCGTGCCTGTCATTGTTTGCATCGCGCTCGGGGCGGGTCTTTTTTGGGGCTTAGCTCCGCAAGCAGCGCAACACGTACACGAGTGGCTTGGCCATTTTCTCTGGGCCAAACATCCACCCGAAGGCGCTTTGGCGGCAGGGATCATGATCGCCGCCGCGGTTCTCATCGTCGCCTGCCCGTGTGCTATGGGACTGGCAACGCCTGCCGCGATCATGGCGGGCTCAAATGCCGCAGCAGAGCGAGGCATCCTGATCCGCGACGGGGTGGCTCTGGAAAAGGCAGGCCAAATCACGGCCGTGCTGTTCGACAAAACAGGCACACTCACTCTGGGGAGGCCAACCGTGGCGGAGGTGTGGACAGTGGATGGCGAGTGGGAAAGGACAGAGGACAGAGGACAGAGGACAGAGGACAGAGGACGGGGGTCAACGGTCAAGCGGGTAGCCTCATCGTTGGCTCGACATTCCAATCACCCAATTAGCCAGGCTGTTGCGGCGCTTGCTGCTGGAGGCTCTGAGCTGACGGATTGGCGCGAACTCCCGGGCGCCGGCGTGGAAGCCCAACTCCCAGGTCAGTGGTCAGTGGTCAGTGGTCAGTGGTCTCGTCTCGGTTCCCTTCGCTGGCTCAGCGCCGTCGGCGTTGATCTGGAGCCCGGTCGGGATTTTGCCAGGCTCTGGTCCGAAAAAGGCGCTACGGTCATCGGCTTGTCCTTCGGACAACAACTCGGAGCTTTGATCGCTCTCACCGACAGCATGAAAGCAGGTGCGGCTGAGGTAATCGCTCGCCTTCATGCAGAAGGGCTTCGGACTTACCTTGTCACTGGAGACAATTCCGTCACCGCTGCCACCATTTCCGCAAAAGCCGGCATCCCGGCAGAGAATGTCTTTTCTGAAGTGCGGCCTGAGCAAAAGGCTGCCCTGGTCACGAAGCTGCAAAAGGAAGGGCAGCGCGTGGCGTTCATCGGCGATGGCATCAACGACGCACCAGCGTTGGAGCAAGCCGATCTTGGCATTGCTGTCAGCCGCGCCAACGATATCGCCCGCGAAGCCGCCGACATCATCCTGCTCAACTCGGAAATCGAGGCGGTCCCCGAGAGCCTCGGACTCGCGCGGGCAACTCTGCGCGTGATCAAACAAAACCTGTTCTGGGCCTTTTTTTATAATGTTATGGGCGTGCCTCTCGCAGCCCTGGGCTTTATGAGCCCGATCATCTGTGCGGCCGCCATGGCGTGTTCGGATCTGGTGGTCATCGGCAATGCTCTCAGGCTGAGGCGGTGGCGTCACAAACCTGACGCTTCCTGAACGCGTTTGCGCCATGAGTTTTGTCTCGCCAACCGCTGCACGGTCTCACGCGGTTCCCCCGCCCGAAACCATCACCGGCCTCATCGAGCGCGTAACGTTTTTTAATGAGGAAAACGGCTTCGCCGTCCTGAAGGTAAAAATCAAAGGCCGCCGTGACGAGGCCAGCGTCGTTGGCTCGCTCCCCTCAGTAAACGCCGGCGAATGGCTCACGGCCCAGGGCAAGTGGGTGCAGGATAGAGAATTTGGCCTGCAATTCCGCGCTGAGCTGATCACCAGCACAGCTCCAACAACACGCGAAGGCATCGAAAAATATCTCGGCAGTGGCCTGGTCAAAGGTATCGGCCCTGTTTATGCCAAAAAGCTCGTAGAGAGGTTCGGCGAAAAGATTTTCGACATCATCGAAAACGAATCGGGCAGACTCGAGGACCTCGAAGGCATCGGCCCAAAGCGCCGTCGCCAGATCAAGGACGCCTGGGCCGAGCAAAAAGTCATCCGCCAGATCATGGTCTTTCTCCATTCCAATGGCGTCAGCACCAGCCGCGCAGTCCGTATCTACAAGATTTACGGAGAAAATGCTATCGAAACAGTCCGGGCGAATCCATACGCCCTGGCGCAGGACATCCACGGGATAGGTTTCAAGACCGCCGATCAGATCGCGCAAAAAATGGGTGTGCCGCACGACTCAGTCCTGCGCGCTCGGGCTGGCCTGCGCCACGTGCTGCTCGAAGCCACCGGCCAGGGACACTGCGCCCTTCCGGCCGACCTGCTCAAAGAGGAAGCCAATAAACTGTTGCTGGTGGATAGCAAGGTCATCCAAAGCGCGCTCGAAACCACGCTGCTGGAAAAAGAACTGGCCGTGGAGAAAGTCGGCGATCAGACGCTGTTTTTCCTGCCCCAACTAAAGCGGGCCGAAGAGGACATCGCCGAGCGGGTGCGCAAGCTTTCCTCACTACCTCCGACCTATCCGCCTATCGTCCTGGATAAAGCCATCGAATGGAGCCAGCGCAAGACCGGCAAGGAACTGGCCCCGAGCCAGCGCGCTGCGTTGCAGCAGGCGCTCACGCACCGGGCGCTCATCATCACGGGAGGCCCGGGCGTAGGCAAGACGACACTGCTCAACGCCATCCTGCTCATCCTGACCGCCAAGAAGGTGCGCTGCCAGCTTTGCGCCCCGACCGGTCGCGCAGCCAAGCGCCTTTCCGAAGCGACCGGCATGGAAGCCAAAACCATCCACCGCCTTCTCGAAGTGGATCCTTCCAAAGGCGGGTTCTTACGTAACGAACGCCGTCCGCTCGATTGCGATCTGCTCGTCGTGGACGAAACCTCGATGCTGGACCTGCCGCTCACCGATCACTTGCTTCGCGCCCTGCCGGACAGCGCCAGCCTTCTACTCGTAGGCGATGACGATCAATTGCCGTCGGTTGGTCCCGGCATGGTCTTGCGCAACCTGATTGACAGCGGCCTGATCCCAGTGGCGCATCTCACAGAAGTCTTTCGCCAGGCCGCAAACAGCCAAATCATCACCAATGCCCACCGCATCAACGAGGGCCTCATGCCTGAAAAAGCAGGGACAGTGGCGGGGACAG
>PSRM01000290.1 GCA_003176045.1 Verrucomicrobiota bacterium
AAAGACATGCATACGGCCAAGAACCTTAAAGGGCTCTGGCCAGAATGTCTATTTATTTATGCGCGGCTATATAGACTCGGTATAGTTGCGTTCGCGAAAGGCATTACACCGACTCGCGCTCCTGGCTGGAGATCCTTCAGGGCGATCGACAGAGCTGAATCCAGGCTGGCGCACGGGGTGAGCAACAAGCTCCGGACAAAATCGGCCGGCATGTCCGTCACCATTAACAATTGCCGGCCCACAGAATCGCGCGCGATCTGAAAAGCCTTGTGCGGTCCAATCCGAAAGCCTTCCTTCCTGAACCGCTCAATCACCTCTTCCTGCGATCGCGGCCCGCGCGACTTTGTACCTTGGACTTTGGACTTCTCGTCCGCCGTAGCTTTAGCGGAGGCGGATGGACTTTGGACTTCAGAGTTCGGACTTCGGGCTTCGGACTTCGGGCTTCGGACTTCCCTTCCCATCACCCACTCCTCATAACTCCTGCTCCCAGTGCCCTCGGGGCAGGCAGCGATCAGGATGATAGTCCCTGCGGGCCTGGTTATGCGCGCGGCGTGGCCGAGCGCCTTCTGGGCCTGATAAAGATTGATGTCCTTGGGATGGCCCCCTGGAGAAACAATCATGAGATCAAAAGGCTGCTCGGCGCGGACTTCGTAAATCTCACGCACGAGCGGAATGCCCTGCTGCATGACAGCCTGGGGTTCCCCTGCGAAAACGCGAACGATCTGTTTGGCTTCGTTCAGGACTGCGTTCAAAGCGAAGTGTACCCCGATCATGCGCCCGATTTCCTCCACATCTTGCCGGCAGGGATTATTTTCGTAGCGCGCCAGGTCTGACCTGGGATCGAGCATTAACGAATGGTTTGCGTTAATGGTTTCTCGCCCGGCAAGACCGATGGCCGCCGTCTTGACTCCACCGGAGAAGCCCATGAATTGATGCGGCTCGAGGTTGCCTACGACGATCCGCAGGACCGCACGCGCGAAATGCCGGTTGTTTTGCACCGTCGTACCCATTTGTGTCTTTCCCAGATCAGCAAGGTCGGCCACGGCGGTAGAATCGTGGCTGATCACCCTGTAGCGCTCGAGAATCCCGCGAGGCAGAACCAGCTCGAATTCGGATTCCTGCATCGGGCCATGCAGTCCAGTGGCGATGATGAAGGTGATAGCGTCTCTTGGAATTCCGAGCCGCTCCAGTTCTTCGAGCAACGGCGGCAAAAGAATATCGTAGGCAACAGGCCGCGTTTTGTCGTTGATGGCGATTGCGACTGTGATGGCCGACGGCGATGCTTCGACTTCCCCTCCGATGAGTTCGGGCAGAGTTACGCCACAAACGTGCGCCAAGGCCTCGCGGACGGCCTGCGCAGGGTCCGCGGCGCCTGCGACCTTTGCAGGGGCGAGCAACTGCACATTGAGACTTCCATCCAGATGGGCTGTGAGGGAGGTTTTGCCATAGGGAATCGTGATCGGAGCCATGCCATTAGCCTAGTCGTTCTAATGACCTCGGTCAAACCTCATCCCAAAGAAAGCCGGTGAACAGTCGTATTTTTGGAGTGCGGCGACATGTCGCCGCTTTCGCACTGCGCGACATGTCGCGCAGTTCCAAAGCGCGGACATGTCCGCGCACTCCAAATTCGCGCCACTGAAAGGTAGCCCGAAAGTGCCATGCGTCCTCACGCGCTTCGATAGAGCTTCGTAAGCACAAACTCATCATGCCGTAGAGTCTCCGCCGCTGTGAACCTGCCGTTACAGGTGCTTTCGAGAACCCGCAGCGCGGCGTCGGCCGCCTGGTCCAGGTTCATCTCCAGGCGAAGAATTCCAGTCACGTCCACATCGATGTGCTCGGACATGGTTTGGAGCGTCAATGGATTCCCGCTGAGCTTGATAACCGGAATGACTGGATTGCCAATGACATTGCCCTGGCCGGTGGGGAAGTAGTGGACGACGGACCCGCCGGCGGCGCAAAGTGTAACCATTTCCGCGGCAGCGCTCGAGGAATCCATGAAGTGCAACCCGGCGCCACGAGGTTCGACTGCAGGCTCAAGCACAGAGCGGACCTGGCAGCGGCCAATCTTCATAATGTTGCCCATGGCTTTTTCTTCAATCGTCGTGAGCCCGCCGCGAATATTGCCTTCGGTAGGCTGCGAACCGAGCAAGTCCACGCCCTGGCTTTTGACCAGGTCGGCGTAATCATCAAAGACGCGTTGGAAGTCAGCCTTGACCTTTGGCGTAATGCAGCGGGATTTCACAATGTCCTCGCCGCCGGTCAGCTCCGTGGTCTCGCCAAAGATCAATGTCGCGCCAGCGTTAGAGAGCCGCTCGAAGCAACGGCCCACGGTCGGGCACGAGGCCAGGCCGGTGGTAGTGTCAGACTCGCCGCATTTTGTACTCATGCAAAGTTGTTTCACGCGGAAGGGTTCGCGCCGCAATTCGGTGGCGTACTGGACAAATTCTTTGGCTTTGCGCGCAGCCATCTCGATGGTGCGCAGGTCGCCATGCCGCTCGATGCTGAAGCCGGCGACTGGTTTGCCGGTTTTGGCGATTTCCTTCACGATGCGGTCCGTCCATTTGGGTTCGATTCCGATGATCACCGCTGCTGCGATGTTCGGGTTACGTCCGATTCCGGCGAGCGTACGGAACGTCAGCTCCAGGTCCTCGCCAAATTGAAGGCGTCCATAAGCATGCGGCAGTGCCATCGTTCCTTTGATCAACATGCCCACGCCTTCGGCAGCAGCATTCGATATATCATCTACCGGCAGGATGATCACATGGTTGCGAATCCCGAAGCGGCCGTCCGGCCGGCGGTAGCCAGTCAGTTTAAGTTTATCGGCTGAAATCATATCGTTGGCTTTCTTAATCTTAATCTTAATCTTTCTCTTAATCGTAATTTCTCAAAGAGGTCGAGGGCCGAGGGTCGAGTAACCAAAATCACATGACACATGACACCTGACACTTTATTCTTACACCATCCACCTCAAGGTTTTCATATTATGGGTATGCACGTGCGCGCCGCGAGGGATGTCCTGCACGGCTTTGCCAACAGGCCGGCCGTACTTGAGAACCGCGGCATCTTTGGCCAGTGGTCGCATCGCCACCTTGTGGCCCAGCGGAACGTTGTGAAGCAGCTTGACGCTCCCTGCGGACCTGCCTTCCAGCGTGACCGCGCCGGCGGTTGAACCCTTCTTAAGATCAGCTACGGCGACACCCACATCGTCGCCTCGCTCGTGCAAGAGAATACTGTGTTTCATAATTCAATTTCTAATTCTAATACGATGAAGAAACCGCAAACGGGCACGAATTAACACCATTGGTTTGGAATTTGCAATGGCAGAGCTTATCTTTTCTTTAGCGAATGAACGACCCTGTCTTCGATGCTTTGGCACAAGCGGCGCGAGCCGGAGAGGCGGTGGCGCTTGGCATCATTTCGGGCGTCAAAGGATCGAGTCCACAGAAGGTAGGGGCGAAAGCCATTTTTTATTCCGATGGCCGGATCACCGGCACGCTCGGCGGCGGTTGCCTGGAGGCGGAAGTGCAGCAGCGAGCTATTCAGTCGTTGCGCACCGGCCAGGGATCTACGTTCGAGCTTGTGCTGGACCACGATTTCGGCTGGGACGATGGCCTCATTTGTGGCGGCAAAGTCATGGGATTGATCATCCCCGAGGCGCAGCAATCCGGCGAGGAGTTCTGGACAGCACTTGCGGCGAGAAGCTCCAAAATGTCCTGGGGCGTGAGTCCGGAATTCAAGGTTCAAAGTTCAAGGTTCAAAGTTCAAGGTCCATTGTCAGCCGAAGCTCAGCGCGACGCGTCGCTTGTTGGTGGAGAGTTGCTGTACAAGGAGGACATCGCGCCACCCTGCGCGCTCTGGATAGCGGGCGCGGGCCACATTGCGCAGGCTGTGGCGCCGCTTGCGTGGCAACTGGATTTCGAGGTCACAGTTTTTGATGATCGGCCCGCCCTGGTGAGCCACCGTTTCTTTCCACGCGAGGTCCACCTCCAGAGCGATGTGTGGGAGAAACTGCTCGCCGTGCCATCACCACAGACGCCGAGCTTCGGCTTGGTTGTTACGCGCGGGCATCGGCACGACGCCCTGGTGCTTCAAAACTGGATTCATCGCCCGTTCGAGTTTCTTGGCATGATCGGCAGCGCGCGCAAAGCGCGAATGATTTTTGACCATTTTGTTGCGGAAAAAATTGCCACACGCGAAGACCTTCAGCGGGTCGCATGTCCTGTGGGAATTGATATCCAGTCGCGAACCGTGCCGGAGATCGCCGTGAGCATCCTGGCGCAGTTTATCGAAAAACGTGCGAGAACGGCCGCTGGTCCGGGCGATTAGCGACGTTCGGCCAGGGCCCTGACTACTACCACCGCGGTTGACAGCGGCCGCCGTGCAGGAGCGCGGCATTTATGCCTCTTCACGCGTCGAAGGCACCGAATCGCCCGGGTTACCAGTTGCGTTCTTCGAGCTACGGGTATTGAAGCGGCATAAATGCCGCGCTCCCAGGTCAAAGGTTCCATCTACTTGCCGACCTTCGCCTGATATTCCTGCAGCCCTTTCTGCAATTCTTGCGCAAGCTCCTTTTGGTTTGAGGCGTTTGCGAGGCGGAGGCCCTCTTCGGCGGTTTTGATAGCTTCGGCGAAATTGCTCTGTTTAGCCAACACACTCGCCAGCCGCTCGTAGGCTGCCGCGAAATCCGGACGCGCCTTTAGCAACTGCCGGTACTGCTCCGTCGCCTCGCCATATTGCCCCAGTTTTTCCAGGGCGAACCCAAAGTTTTGGCGGACCTCGGGATAATCCGGCTTCAGCCGGAGAGCTTCGCGGTACTGATCCACTGCGCCCTGTAATTTGTCGCCAAGAAAAAGAGCATTGGCCAGGTTGTAGTGCGGCTCCGCCCAATCGGGTTTGAGGCGCACCGCCTCTTGCGCGTGAGATAAGGCCTCTTTCGGGTTGTTGAGTTGAGCTGCCAGATTGCTCAAGTTATTGTGGGCTTCGACGAGGTTCGGTTGCAACTCCAACGCCGCCGCGTATTGTCCGGCGGCTTCGGCTAACTGCCCGGTGCGTTCCAGCATCCTGGCCAAGGCGATACGGGCTTCGAGGTAATCAGGTTTGATCCGCAAAGCTGACACGTAATGCGCAATGGCTTGTTGCGGGTCGCCCATCTCGCCAAAACATCGAGCAAGATTATATCGCGCTTCGACGAGATCAGGCGCGCAAGCGATGGCCGACTCAAATTCGCGGACGGCTTCGGGGCGTTTTCCCTGGCTGGCCAGAACGTTGCCCAGGTTGTTGTGCGCCTCAGCGCTTGCAGGCGTGAGTCGCAGCGCGCCGGCGAAGCACGCTTTCGCTTCGTCGAGTTTGCCCTGGTGAAACAGGACCACACCCATGTTGTAGAGCGCCTTGCCATCCGGCCCGTGCTCGTTCAGGACGGCCTTGAACTGTTCCAGAGCGAGTTGGTCGCGGCCAAGCCGCCACAGGCACAAACCGTAATTGTTGTGCGCGTCCACGTAGTCCGGCTGCAGCCGCAAGGCGGTCTTGAGGGAGAGGATTGCTTCTTCGAACTGTCCCCGATCCAGCAGCGCACTCCCAATATTGTTATACGGCAACGCCAAGTCGGGATAAATGGCCGAAACGCGCTTGAACAGACTAATGCTGTCCGCCCAATACCAAACCTGCCGGCTGCTGAGTACAGCGCAGCCAATCACCGCGGCGAGTGCCGTGCTCCAAACCGCCACAAGCCGCCCGGTTGCAGGCCGAGGCGGACCGTCCGGACCGGAGATTTCACTTTTGCTGCAGGGGACGACGTGAGAAGTCCTTTTCGACAGGGGGGCTGTTCCGCACACATCCGCGATGCCCCAAGCCACCGTAATGAATAATCCGATGAGCGGAATGTAAGTGTAGCGATCGGCCATGGACTGGGTGCCTACCTGGACCAGGCCGATCACCGGCACAAGCGTTCCCAAAAACCATAGCCAGCCAAAAATCAGATAGGGCCTGGACCGCCATGTCCAGAGCGCGGCCAGTGTAATCGCCCCCAGCAACGCAGCCGCCGCTCCAAGCGACCACAGTGGCCAATCCAAGACCCGTGGGTAGTGTGCCACAAGATCACACGGCCAAACCATCTTCTGGATGTAACGCGCATAAGAAACCAGCACATTTTCCAGCCGGGAATGCATTGGCACCACCGACAGTTCCGCCACCGCGCCTGATCGCTCTTGAGCAATGATAGTGATGCAGCACATGGCCAGGGCGAGGGCGAAGAATGGAATCTTTTCCAAGACGAGAAAGACGAACCTTGAACCTTGAACCTTGAACCTTGAACCTTGAACGGATGGCGGGCTCTGAAGGTTAGGTGAATCACCGCTGTGATATCGGTCGAAGGGCCAGTAATCGAGCAGCAGGAGAACGCAGGGAACCGTGACCAGCATCGGCTTGGACATTAGACCGAGGGCGAACAGGAATAGGGCGGCGACGTACCAGAAGAGGGCAGAACCACGAAAGACACGAAAGACACGAAAAGGAGAAGTGCTAGCCGAAACGGCTTTCCCCGCTTCCTCCGTTTTCGTGCATTTTGTGGTTTGAAATGTGACGTATTCCACATAAGCCATGAGCGTGAGCATAAAAAAGAACGTCGAGAGCACATCTTTGCGTTCGGAAACCCAGGCAACTGATTCGACGTGCAACGGATGCAAGGCGAACAGCGCGGCGACAAACGCGCTGCGCCAGCGAGCGCCAGTCATGCTCTTGAGCAAAACAAACAACAGCAGCGTATTCGCCACATGGAAGAGCACGTTTTCGACATGCGGCCATGCGGGGTCCAGGTGGCACAGTTCGGCGTCCCACATGTAGGATATTGATGTCAATGGCTGCCAGTTGCCCATGTGACGGTTGAGAAAAGCCCAGGCCACACCTGGCCAGGTCAGGCCCTGACGGATCATGGCGCATCTTAAGACGCCCTCGCCATCGTCGTAATTGACGAAATCGAAATGGCGAACAGGCCAATAGACGGCCAGTGTCGCGGCGGCAAGCGCCAACATGATGAATGCCGAATTGTGTGAGAATCCGCTCGTGATGCGTGAAACGCGAAACGTGAAACGTGGAATGTCGCGGTCCTTAGGCGTGGAACCCAGATGAGGAAACTCTTTGGGATTCAGTTGAGCGTTGTCCGACTGCTCCATGGGCGTTTTCACGGTTACGGCTGTCTGGCCTGGTAGCGGTGCAGATTATTCTGCAGGTCCTGGGCCAAGTCGGTTTGTCCGGCGTCTGCCGCAAGGCGAATTCCCTGCTGAGCGTTCTGGATGGCCTCCTCAAAGCGGCCCTGCCGGGCAAGCGCGATTGCCAGACGGTTATAGGCGGCGGCGAAATCGGGTCTCAGTTTGACCAGCTCCGTATATTGCTTCGCCGCTTGTTGGTTGTCTCCCAGTTGTTCGAAGAGGGCTCCGAGATTTTGATGCGCCTCGGCGTAATCGGGTTTCAACCGCAAAGCCGCGGAATACTCAGCAACGGCTTGTGTGGAGTTGGTCAGCAGAAAATAGGCATTGGCGGCGTTAAAATGAGGCTCGGCCCAATCGGGCCGCAAAGCCACGGCTCGCAGGCTGTGAGTTAAAGCCTCCTGGGCACGACGCTCCTGCGCCAACAGGTTGGCCAGATCGTTATGAGCCTCAGGAAGATCCGGGTCCAGGCGCAAGGCTGCCAGAATGTGCCGTTCAGCCTGCTCCATTGCGCCGCGGCTCTGTAACGCCAGACCCCAATTCACCTCCGCCACAGCGAAATCCGGCCTGCCCCGCAAGGCCAGTTCATAATGGCTGATGGCCTCGTCGCTTTTGCCCTCTGCCTGTAACTCCATGCCGAGTTGATGATGGGCAATCCATGCCGATGGGTTCACGGCCAAAGTATGGCTCCATAAGGTTTTGGCATCAACAAACCAACCGCTGTGCAGCCAGGTCAGCGACCAGAACGACAGGAGAGCCACGATACCAAAGGCGACGTTGTCCGCGCCCAGAGCAGGGTGCGGAAAGCGCAATCTGGCAGTAGGTGCTCGGCGGAGCAGGTCCGGTGACATATTCTCGCGGCAGCGTGCAGGGACGGTTTGCCGACTGGAAGTCGGCGATACAGCAGACTTGGAAGTCTGCGCTACCTTAGCGTATTTACGCCAGGGTGTACTGAGGAACGCAACCGTCAGAGCTATGGGACAAATAACGGAAAAATACTGCCAATGGTCGGCTACGCGCGAATAGTTCAGGAAGCCGATGTTCATGAATCCCAAAACGGGCAGCAACATTACAACATAACAAGCGAGACAGAAAAGACACGCTCGCCCCCAACTCCGCCGATTTCTCCAGAACAACGCAGCCAGGCCTGCAAATAGCAACAGGGGAATGTAAGACGCCGGGCTCGAATCCTTCACTCGCCAATCCGGATAAACCAGACTCAAACGCAATGGGACCAAGGCTTTGGAAATATAAAACCAGACTGCCCAACCCGCGCCTGCCAATTGCGCCCAAAAACTTTCGGGCCGCATCACCCACGGGCTGCCGGTTCGGTGGCGCTCGAACCACACCGTGAGCAATCCCAGAAGAATCGAGGCGCAAATGAACGGCGCGCTTTTCAACAGATCCTCCTTGCCGGATTTTCCTCTCCGCCACCACGCCAGTCCCAGAAAGACCAACGGCAGCGGCGCCACCGCCGTTTTGCTGAGGAGCGCCAGGAGAAAGGCAAAAAGGGACATCACATAATAGCGCCTTGCCAAAATCGAACCCTGAAGCTCGAACGCTGTTCCGACCGGAGGATGGATTTCGACTTTGGACTTTGGACTTTGGACTTTGGACTCCCTTTCGGCCTTCAAGTACCAAAGAATGCTCAACAGGCCAAAGACCATGCAAAGGACATTCTTCCGCTGTGAAATCCAGGCTACGGACTCGACGTTGACGGGATGCACGGCGAAAAGAGCCGCGGCCAGCCACGCGCCGGGCAGCGCCAATTGACGCAAAACCCGCCAAAGCAACACCGCACTCGCTCCGTGCAGCAGCAAATTGACCCAATGATAACCTGCTGCCTTCAACCCCCAGATATGGTATTCGAGCCAAAAGGTTGTGAACGTCAGCGGGTAATATTGAGGCGCATCTGCCGAGAACCAAATTTTGCGCAGCCCGTCCGAATCCCAAAGCAACCGGTTTTTTGTAACGTGCAGGTCGTCGTCCCAAACGAATCCTGCGTCCCAGACTGGGCCATAAGCAACCAGGACCAAGGCCACTAGCGCCACGGTGGAAGCGGTTTCTGAAACGTGAAACGTGAGGCGTGATGCGTGAAACGTGAAACGTGAAACGTGAAACTGCGCGTCGGTTGGTTTTTCGCAGGTTCTCTGCGATTTTAGCGCTGCCGCTGCGTTGACTTCCCCGGTTTGTCGTTCCTTTTCACTTTTTTTCGGCTGCTTCAACGGCTGGAAGGCTAACTGGGGATGGTTGAGTGTTCAAGGACAGCCGCTGGAAGACGTAGATCGCTCGGTTTTTCGATCGAACTCAGACACGGGCCGAAACGTGTGCAGGAACAGCTCAGGCAGGACTGCGAAGACAACGATTGCGGCCCCAAAGCCAGTCTGATCCTTTCTGTCCGCTTCATTGGTGCGCTGCTTCGTGCTGCGCTTTGGCAAGGTTATACTGCGCTTGCTGATAGTTGGGACGCAAACGGACAGCCTCAGAAAATTCGACTATAGCGTTCGTTAATTCTCCCTGCTCGGCCAGGCACTTACCCAAATTATTATGAGCCTCGGCATTCTCGGGATGCATCAGCAGCACCTGCTTGAATTGAGCCTTAGCCTCAATCGTTTTGCCCTGCATTAGCAGTGCCATCCCCAGGTCATTGCCGGCCGGTGCGTGCCGAGCGTCCAACCGGAGAGCCTCTATGAACTGCCGAGCCGCCAGATCAGGTTTTCCCTGCTCCAGAAAAACCGCGCCCAGGCCCGTGAGTGCGGGGACATTGTTCCCCACGACCTCGAGATCATGAAGAAAAAGCGCCTCGCTGTCGCGCCAATGCTGCAGTTGCTGAAACGTCAGAAGGCCGCAAACCGCCAGTAATACAACCGTAACGACTGTTCCCCACGCCCGCCTGCCTGAGCTTCCAAGCCAAAACGAAAAGTCGGGCACTGTAAACACAGCGGCTATAAAAATCCCAATCAAGGGCAAGTAGGTGTAGCGATCTGCCATTGCATGGCTGCCCACCTGAATCAATCCGATGACCGGCAGCAGGGTCAGACCGTACCAACACCAGCCCATCAAGAGACTCGGCACGGAGCGCCTTAGTGCCAGCGCGCCGGCGGACACCGCCAACAAAACGAATGCCGCTTGGACGATTTGCCATGCCGAAAACGATGAAGGATATGGATAAAAAGCCGCCAGATTACCCGGCCAAATGGTCTTCTCCAAATATGTTGCGTACGAGACCACGGCGTTCACCACCCGCAGGTGCAAAGGAGGCCCAGCTTCCAACGCCAGCGCCCCGACTCGCCGCTCCGCCAAATATGTCAGGATTGTGAAGGCGCCGGCTAGTGCCAGAAAAGGTACTTTCTCCAGAATCAGACCACGAACCACTGACCACTGACCACTGACCACTGCCTTTGAACTTTGAACTTTGAACTTTGAACTTTGAACTCCGGCTTTTGGATTTTGGACTCGACTAAGCGGCCAATAATCCAGCAAGAGCAGCACAAACGGCAAAGTAACAACCATGGGTTTCGCCATAAGCCCGAACGCGAACAGGAGAAGAGCCGCGCAGTACCAAATTGAGGCGTGCGGTATGCGGCTTGCCCAGGTGGGTGAATGGACGAGCGGGTGGGCAGAAGCGTCGGAGGTTGAGGTCAATGTCGAGGACGAGAACGAGGACGAGGACGAGGACGATGGGGTCCTCGATCCTCGACACACACCACTGGTCACGTATTTCACATAGGCGATCAACGTGAGCATGAAGAAGAAAGTTGACAGCACATCCTTGCGCTCAGCTATCCAGGCGACCGACTCAACGTGGAGCGGGTGCAGTCCGAACAGTCCGGCCACAATGGCGCATCGCCACGGCTTTCCTGTCATTTGCCTTAGCGCGATAAAGAGCAGAGCGGTGTTTGCCAGGTGCAGCACTAAATTGGTCAGATGATGCCCCCATGCCTCCGACCCGAAGATCTGGCAGTCCAGCATGTGTGAAAGCCAGGTCAGCGGATGCCAAAAGCCGGCCGAGAAATTTGTAAAGGCCCACTTTATTCCGGGCCAGGTTAGTCCGCTTTGCACCTGCGGATTATCAGTGACATAAACATCATCATCGAAATCCACGAATCCACAGCGCAACACCGGCCAATAAGCCAGCGCCACCGCGCAAAGCACCAGACCAATCGGAGTCGCCCTAAAAAGCCAACGAGAAGCCAGCGGCGTTCTGAGTTCTGCGTTCGGGTTCATCGTACCGCCGCTGATTGTAGCTGTCGGGCCTCAAAACGTGAAGCGCGTACGGCCGCTCACAATGCGGGCCGGGCAGCCTCACTCAGAAGATATGAAACAGTCCAAAGCCATGTAGCAGCCGAGGTAACGAGGCTCTGAAATCCTTGTACACGAGCGGGCGACAAAAACATTAGAGCCTCGTTACCTCGGCTGCTACAGTTAATTCTGATGAGCGCAGCCAGCCCGCCGCTGTCGCCGGTTGACTCACAAGCGACCGGCAGCAAGTGGCCCTTCTTTATTGCCTATGTTCTTGTCCCGCTGGCGACCGGTCTCTGGGTCATCGCTGGAGTCTGCGATACCCACGCTGTGCTGCCCATTGATAACGGCGACGAACCGGGCGAAACTTTCGTTCAGGTGCCGATGGCCCTCTCAGAGCTTGCCAGGGGCCACATTCTAAAGATCAATTTGTTCAACAATTTCGGCACGCCCCTCCTGGGCGAACCGGTCTCCTATCCTTTCGCTGTGCATGCCTGGACCTATGCCCTGTTTCGGCCGGTAGTGGCGATGATCATTAATAAATTCGTCCTGGCAGTTCTGACAATGATCGTGCTGACGCTTTTTTTCCGGCGCTACTTTCAACCGCTCATTTCTTCCCTGTGCACCTTTCTGTCGTTTTCGGCCCCGCAGTTCTTCCATTTTTTCCAGAACCATCCGCACCAGGGCGCATTGCTTTATTTCGGCGCGTTACTGGTGGCGGTACGGCGATTCCTGGAGCGCCCTTGCGCCTCTTGGGGGCTTTGTGTTTATGCGGCGAGCCTGATCTTTCTGTTTAGTGTTGGAATCAATGGGGCAATTCTGGGCGTGCCGTTCTTTTTGGCTTACGTCGGCTTGCTGGCGGGGCGCCGCTGGAGACTAGCCGGCCTTGTGGCAGGTGTGTTTTGCGCGGCCTTCATCGCTGTCGGCGCGCATTACCGCGAATTCTTCCGACTAGCCTCGGAGAGCGCGCGAAGGGAATTGAACTATCAAGCACTGACGGCGATGGCGCCCTTGGATTTCCTGACGAACATCTTGTGGCACAGGCCTCAATACTCGGTCGAGGGCCAACTGATCTCATTCGTGGAGGTATTCTATTCCTGGCCGGTAGTGATCCTGATACTCGTGGGATTGGTCATTGCGGTTCGTAGTAACCGGCGTGGTGATGCGATCTCATTGCGGACATATTTGCAAAACCAGGATCAGCGCCTCGCTGCGCCAATTTCTGCGTTGGGCGCTTCTGGTATGCGCCCGATGATCTTGCTTGGTCTTCTGCCCTGCCTGGGGGTGATCTTACTGCGCCTGTTGCCAGGACTGGCGGCGTCCCTGCCTTTGGTCCGGGCGGCCAATATCGTGCGCATCCTGTGGTTCTCAGACATTTTTCTGATGTTAGCAGTTGGTGTGGCCATTTCCTGGCTGTTTCAATTACTGGCTCGTAAAGCGCCTGGGTGGAGGGTTTTGGCTGTCGCCGCGCTTGGCGCGGCGCTGCTGGCGCGCCTGCTTGCGTTCGACCGGGAAAGGAACGCGGCTGCCACCAATGAGGAACTGGTGCTCTTCCAACCCCAGTCGGCGCTACCTTTGATGAAGCCGTACACTCGGATCGCAGCGTTCACAGACCCCATGCCCTTGAGCGCCGATACGAAGGCCGGGACGTATCACTTACTGGGGAGCGCTGGGAGGTCCATCATTCTTAACAAAGCGTTTGAGGATTACCTGCTCGCGAACAAAGTCATCCGCATGGGCTATCACGGCATGACTTATTTTTTTGTGCCGGCCAAGCCTGAGACGTTGGCCTTTTTCGGCATCCGCTATGGGCTACGTTACTGCGACACATCGGAGCCTGACCGGCTGGATGAACAGATGACTCAATCGGGTTGGCGCAAAGCCCGGATCCAGGAATTTGAAACGCAGGCGCAGGACGGCAGCCCCCGAAGATTCTATATGGTGCTATTCATTAGCCCAGTCGAGGTCACGCCGTTCTACATCTCGCAAGGATCTGATTTGGTGTTTCTTCAAAACTATTCGATTGAAGGCAATGAAATCCAGGTGCAACTGCCGGTTGCTGAATCGACCCGCGAATTGACCGCTACCTTCCTGGCGCGTCCAGGCTGGAAAGCGGCGATTGAGGGCCAGCCCGTGCCAATCGAACAGGCGGAGAACCAATTCATCCGGGTCCGTGTTCCCGGGTCCAACGCCGCAGCCCGTGTCCTCGACCTCAAATATGAACCTTACAGCGACGCCTTCCTTATAGGCTCGGTGATTGTCTCGATGGCTGCTGGTCTTGCCCTGTGCGGGCTAGTTGGCCGATTGGCCCGGATCGCGTCACAAGAATCCTCATTTATGGCCCCTCCGGGTTCGCGATCTCCCGATGAGGATGGCCCTGCTCGTAAAGGTGCAGCCGCGCCTCGAGCTGATTGAGCAAATTAGTTTGTTGGGGCGCTGAAGCCAACTCGATTGCTTTCTGCGTCACGCGCCTGGCTTCCTCGAAGCGTCCCGACTCAGCGTAAGCGGCGCCAAGAGTATCCAACGCGCCGGCACTGTTCGTTTTGGTCAGTTCCACCACGCGGCTGGCCAGTCGCAGGGCTTCGGAACCATTCCGCAAGCCGGCCTCGGGCTCTGTCGCCAAAATCCATGCCAGATTATTCAAAGCTTCAATCCAGTCCGGTTTGAGCCGGATTGCTTCTCGATAATGGACGATGGCTTGGGCGGCATGCTGCTCGTTTGCCAAAGCCATAGCCAGTTGGTAGTGCGCCGCTGCATAGTCCGGGCGCAGATTCAGCGCGGCTTGGAAATGGGCGGATGCTTCTGCGCTCTTTCTTTCATCGAGTAACAGTTCGCCAAGTTGATACTGCGCCTCGGCGTCCTCCGGTTTCAGGCGCACAGCCGCCGCGAAGTGTTTTTCCGCGTCTCCTGTGCGGCCCAGCGCCTTCAATACCGCTCCCAGCGCCCGGTGCGCCGCAAGGAAATCTGGTTGGCTTTGCAGCGCCTTCTCATACGCCGCCACCGCTTCTGAGAATTTCCCCTGCGCCGCAAGCGTGTTACCCAGATTATAGTTCGCATCGGCGTAGCCCCCTTTCAGCCGCACCGCTTCGCGGAACTCGGATGTCGCGTCGGCTAATCTTCCCTGTTCAGCCAGGGCTTTGCCCAAATTGTTGTGGGCTGCCGCATCCTCGGGCGCCAGACTCAGGGCCAGGCGGAATTGGATCATTGCTTCGGTTGTTTTGCCACGGATTTGCATCGCCAAACCGAGATTATTTCGAGCGGCGGCAAATCCGGGTTGTGCCCGCACCGCCTCGGCAAACTGCGCCTCGGCTTCCTCGACGTTGCCACCCTGCTGCAATACTACTCCAAGATTGTTGTGGGCGTCGGCATAACCGGGCCATGCCTGGATGGCTCGCCGATATTGGGCCTGCGCTTCGGTCAATTTGCCCTCCTGCTCAAAGAGCAGACCCATGTTGTAGTAGGCCATGCCGTTGCCCGCGCTGGCCAGTTGCGCTTTTTCGAACTCCGCTTGGGCCCGCGCAAAATTCCCCTGGCCCATCATCACCGAGCCCAGGTTAATGTGCGCCTCCGCCTGGTCGGGCTTCCATTGCAGCGATGCCTTGTAATGTTCGATGGCCTCGTTCAGCGCGCCGGAATGAGCCAAATAGTAGCCCAGATTGTTGTGCGCCATCCAGCAACCCGGGTTTTTCCTGAGCGTTTCCTGCCAGAGGGTGACGGTGTCGCGGTAGGCTCCACATTCTCGCCAACTCAAGACAGACAACGCCACAACCACTGCCGCGGTGATGATTTGACCGGTTTTGAACCTGAGAACTGAAGCTCGCAACTTTCCAACCACGGCTCCTATAATCAAAACGATTACGCCAATGATCGCGAAATACTGCCAGTGGTCGGCCACGAGAGAATACCGTTGAAAATAAATGTTCAGAAAACCGAGCACCGGCAACAGCATGATGAGAAAATAGCCCAGGCCGAATGTCGCTGAGCGCCCCCAGGCTCGACGGCATCGCCAAATCAGGGCTCCAATTAGAACAAGCGCCGCGAGGGGCAGCCAGGAGAGCAGCCAATGCGCATTGACCTCCCATCGTGGGTAAACAAAAACCAATGGCCAGGGCAGGACTACTTTGCAGAGGTAAAACCACACCGCCCAGCCAGCGCCGGTCAACCGGCTCGCCAACCCGGCGCTATGGACCACATCTCCCGCAATCGCCCGATGGTATTGGAACCAAATCGTGACCAGCCCTAAAACCAGCGAAAGCGCAAAAAATGGGACCAGGCGTGTAACGGATGAAACGTGAAACGTGAAACGTGAAACGTGAAACGTGATGCGTGGTGCGTGGTGCGTGTCCGTGGTCTGTGGTCTGTGGTCTGTGGTCTGTGGTCTGTGCTCTGAAGTCTGTAGTCCGTTTTCCGTGGTCTTTCTCTCCCGCCACCACTCATATAGGAGAAGCGCCAGCGGCAGCGGCGCCACGGCCGTTTTGCTCAGGAGAGCCAGGAGAAACGCAATGAGGGACAGGAAATAATATCGCCGTGCGAAAACTGAACCCTGAACCCTGAACCCGGAACCCTGAACCTCGAACTCACTTCCCGCCGAAGACTGTTTCTTGACCGTGGACTGTGGACTGTGGGCTGTGGGCTGTGGACCGCGGACTTTAGACTTTGGACTTTGGACTTTGGACTCATTTTGACTTTTCAGATACCAAAGCGCCGTTAGCAGAAAAAACAACATCGCCAGGCAGTTTTTTCGCTCGGCGATCCAGGCGACCGACTCGACGTTCACTGGATGGACTGCGAACAGCAGCGCGGCCAGCCACGCCCCTGGGACCGCCAGGCAACGCAACACTCGCCAGAGCAGGATGGAGCTGACGGCGTGCAGCAAAACGTTCGTCAGATGGTATCCGAACGCATTCAATCCCCACAAAGGCCACTCCAGCCAAAACGAGGTCGAAGTCAGTGGAAAAAAATCCGGCAGCCGGGTGCTGAACCAAATATAGAACAGCCCCGCGGGAGCTTTCACGTAAGGATTATCTTTGAGCATGATATCATCATCCCAAATAAAGCCCCCGCGCAGGGCGGGCAAATAGACGATGATGACCGCAGCGGCCAGGGCGAGGGCTGGGGCGATGCGTAATGCGTGAAACGTGAATCGTGATGCGTGAGGCGTGAAACGTGAAACGTGGAACGTGATGGGCGCGCCGTCTGACGGCCCCGTCACGGCTTCTGCCCATCGGAAGTCTTTGCCACTTCCCGTGCTCAGATCCTCGACCCTCGACCCTCGACCCTCGACCCTCGCGCACGCGGCGACCAACGCGGGAATCAAATAGATCATCGTACGCGTCTCGCTTATCGGCGCGAACATCAGAACGGCAATAGTCATGGCCGCAAAGGTCAGCCCCAGCGCCAGTTGGCCCCGACGCGTCAGGAGGATGCTCACGCCCAAAATCGCTGCCAGGAAGAGGGGTGCCAGAAATGGCAATGTCAGATCAGGCGAAACCAGGGATCGCTTGATCCAATCCAGGTTCTGGCCCAGGTAAAAGCCAAATACAGCGTTGACCGATGGCACCGGGCCGACGATATAGAACAGCTTGGGCCCCATTTCCTCGACCATGAGCTTTCGCCGTAAAAATTCGAGCAACAGCATCCCTGCCGGAACCATCAGCGCTCCCGTGATCAATAGCCGCCATCGCCGCCGCACAACACCCTCCAGCACCGCCCATAGCGCAATGAACTGCGCGCTGTCCCGATTCCAAATCGCCACAGCGTACAGGCATACGAACCAAATCCATGGGCGCTCCTCCTTCACGAACATGACAAGCACCAGAAAAACTATCAGGTCCAGGTAATCCCATGCGTATAGCCAGGACGGGCACAGCAGTGCCGCGAAACTGAACTGGAGCACCAGCAAACCACGCCACGCCGAAATGCGCCAGGCCAGCACGCCGGCGATCGCCAGCGCCAGGACACTGAATGCCGCGTGAGCATTGACGTAAGACCCAAACACGGGGCTCATGGCCTGGATCAGCCACGGTGCCATCAGCCGGCTCTGGGCAATCCGCCAATGCGGATGCCCCGTCACGACTCCACGCGCTGCCTCGCACATCAACCGATACCGCTCCGGGCCAAAAATGAACAGCACCAGCCGAAGCTGCGCCAGCGACACGATCAGGCTCAGGCTGGTCGGCAGACAATAGTCCTTCAGGATCGCCCATCTTCCAGACCCAGAAGCAGTGGGATGAACCGCACCAGGATTTTGTCGTTCCGGGGATTTGCTGGAGGATTGCACAAATGCTAAGAGTAAGAGCGCCCTGTAAGGCTTGTAAACACGGAACGCCGGAAGATACCGTGGATTGTTCTATCCTCCTGTTCCGCCATTTTGTTATGCTCGTCGCCGTAAATTGTTGTGAAATCGCCTGGTCTGCCTGCTGGTCTGTTCCTGTTCGTCAGCCTCCTCTGTTCCTGTTCGACTTATAAGATCCCGAGCACAGCCTATGGCCCCCAACCTGACGATCCGCACTGCGAGATCCGCCAAAAAGCTGTCCGAAGCTCGATATATAATTACGTCCCAAGAAAGCGCGAGCAACTGCGTCCGCTCGACATTCGATGGCTGACCTGGTGCCTCGCGGGCAACGAGGATGATGGCATCTTCGGCGAGTACGCCGGCAAAAAGCCTTACTCAACCAATATCAACTTCAAGACCTACTGCTCCTGGTCTATTTTCCGGAACCCCATCCACAATTTCACGTTTTACGTAATCGGCACCGCTGCCTGGAAGCGGCACTACAACTTTTCACTGCTAAGCTTTGGAGGGAATAAAAAAGTAAGAGCGGCATCCAATGCTGGAAAACGTGAGAAGCACGACAACCCATTCGCTGACATCGGCTTCAACGATTTCAAACCCTATGTTGGGTTCGACCCTTGGATCTTCGACTGGTACTTCGGCTGGCGAAAAGACGGGAGTTTCGAAATCAAATTCAGGGCCGACCTGCACAAGCACAGAAAATCGGCCACCACAGTCGCGCGCGCCTGCGAAACACTAAACTCGCAACTCCAGAGCGCGGAGGCTCCAAAGCCATCGCCGTTCTAGCGTTCCAACGTTTTAACGTTTTTACGCTTTAACGCTTCAACGATTGTTTTCCCGAATTCGTCCCGCTCAACTGCGCGATCAGCCCATCCACCAGCGCCTCAGCTTCTTTGAAATTGCCTTCCCTCATCAGTCCCTCAAACTGCGATTTAGCCTTCTCTAATTCGGGCACGGCCTGACCTTCGTCCTTGCGTTGTTGCGCCAACTCCAGGGCCCTGGCTAACTTAGACTTAAAGGCGGGTATTTGACCTTTGATTTTTCGAAGGGTTGCTTGCTGCTCCGCCGTGAGCGTGTTTTTGATTTTCACAAGCATCATCAGGTGCTCCATCTTCGCATCACGCTCCAGATCCATCACCGCGCTGGCCTGTTTTCCCACGGCTTCCGGGTCGAGCTTGTCCTGCTTGAGCAAGCTTTCCAGGCGCTTCGTTTCAACCAACACCCGTTGCTGCAACATCCTGCCCCGGAAACGCCCGTCCTCAGCAGCTTCTTGAATCGTGTCTTCCTGCTCCTGCGTCAGTCCAATCGCCTCCCGTCCAACCCCGATCAGTTCAGGTGGATAGAGTTCCTCGGCGATCGGGTCTGGCTGTTTTTGGGCGTGGCTCCAGGTTGCCAGAAAGAGCAGCGCCAGGCAAATTGGCAGAAGTATTCTCCATTTTTTCATGGTGCCAGTTTATCCTCAAAACAAACCCTCGACTATACCTCTTTTCCATACGAGAGTATCCTCCGGCAGGTTACAGTCTTAAAACGCCACAATGGCCAACCCACCCGAGCATGAGGAAGGTGTAAGAGCGAGGTTGATGCAATGGCTTTCAGCGTCCATGCCCGTGCTCGCGCTGGCGGCTATCTACCTCGCCGCCGGAAAGTTCGGCTTACGTTTCACTTCTCTCAACCCGAGCGCCTCCGCTGTTTGGCCTCCGACTGGAATTGCTCTCGTCGCGCTGCTTTGGCGAGGCGTAGGGCTCTGGCCAGGCGTGTTCATCGGCGCCTTCCTGGTGAATATTCTCACCACCGGCAACTGGGTGACTTCGCTTTTCATCGCCACAGGCAACACGCTCGAAGCGGTGTGCGGCGCCTGGTTGATGCAGCGTTATACCGGTGGCCTGCGGGCTTTCGAACGTAGCGGCACATTCCTGAGCTTTGTCGTCTTCGCCGCGATGGGCAGCACCACCATCAGCGCCGACATCGGCGTGACGACGCTCTGCCTCGGCGGGTTGGCTCCGTGGATTCAGTTTGGGCCGATCTGGCTCACCTGGTGGCTGGGCGACATGGTCAGCGACCTGGTGATAGCGCCCATGCTCATCATTTGGTTCAGCCGGCCTTTTCCGGAACTGAGCATCAAACGCCTCATCGAAGGGCTTGGCCTGCTGTTCGCAATTTCGGTTGTTGGGCAACTCGTTTTTTTGTCCGGATTGCCCTTCGCTCCCCGCAATTATCCGCTATCGTATCTGGCCGTTCCGCCGCTTATCTGGGCTGCGTTCCGGCTCGGCACGCGCGGCGCTATTTCGGCAGCCTTTCTGATGACCGCCCTGGCAATTTGGGGCACTTTAGGCCATAGGGGTCCATTTGCCGGGAACGAACCCAATGAATCGCTCATCCTGGTGCAGGTCTTCGCCAGCACTATAGCACTGACTGCCCTGACGCTGGCGCTGATCGTTTCAGATCGAAGACGAGCTGAAGCCGCCCTCCAGGGCAGCCAGGCCCAGCTTCATGGCATTATTTCGTCCGCTACCGATGCCATCATTTCCATCAACGCCCATCAGCAGGTAGTCATGTTCAACGAGGCGGCCGAAAAGCTTTTTGACGTGGCGGCAAAAGATGCCCTGGGTCAAAACATTGATCGCTTTATTCCCGAACGGTTTCGCACCGCGCATGTGCACCATGTCGAAGGTTTTGGCAAGACCGGCACGACCACCCGCCGCATGGGGGCGCTCGGCAGCCTCACGGCCAGGCGAGCCGACGGGCAGGAGTTTCCAATCGAGGCTTCGATCTCCCAGGTTTATGTGCGCGGTGAGAAGATTTTTACGGTCATCCTGCGCGACGTCACCGAACGGGTGAAGGCCGAGGCCGAGCGAAAGGAATTTCAAGCGATGCTCGAGCGAACCGTCGCCGAAAGGACGGCCCGTTTGCAGGAGATGGTCGCCGAACTCGAGCATTTTTCCTACGCGATCGTTCATGACTTGCGCGCGCCGTTGCGTGCGATGCAAGGTTTTGCGCAATTGATTCTGAATGAGGACACGCCACAGCTAACGCCTGAACTCGAGGAATTCCTCAGGCGCATCAAATCATCGGCAAATAGAATGGACAATCTCATCACCGACGCGCTCAGCTACAGCATGGCAGTCCGTGAACGCCTCCCGCTGGGGCCGGTTGAGCTTGGGGACCTGGTGAAGGGAATCGTCGATTCTTATCCGAACTTGCAGCCGCCCAGGGCCGAAATCCGTATTATCGGAACCCTGCCCGTGGTAATCGGCAATCGGGCCGCCCTCACCCAATGCTTCTCGAACCTGTTGGGCAACGCCGTCAAATTTACGCCTCCAGACATTTCGCCCAAGGTCCGCGTCTTCGCCGAAACCCGCAACGGGCAAAATGACGGCTCTTCCGCTGGCCAGCCGAATAGCGAGCGGGTCCGGATCTGGATTGAGGACAACGGTATCGGTATCGCGGAAAAATGGCAGCAGCGGATTTTTGGCATGTTCCAGCGAGCCCACAGCGGCTACGAGGGCACGGGCATCGGTCTGGCCCTGGTGCGCAAGGTCGTCGAGCACATGGGCGGCGAGGTTGGTGTCGAGTCGGAGGTGGGGAAGGGGAGCAGGTTTTGGGTGGATTTAAGGGCACCATAGCCGCTCTTATCTTAATCTTAATCTTTCTCTTAATCTTAATCCTTCTCTTAATCTCACTCGGACAGATTAAGATTAAGAATTTCCGGGCTGAATAGTTGCCTCCCCGCCATTCCTGCCCGATAATCCATTTAGCAATGACGACTACCGCACCCTCACAGGCGCCTGCCAAGCCGCCTCCTGCCGAAAGCGAGACCACCGTCGGCAATTACTTTGTCGCCAATTATCCCCCTTTTTCCTTCTGGAAACCCGACCGCGTGCCAGAGGTAGAGGCTGCCCTCGACCGACCTCCCAAGCCGGAAACTCCACTCGGAGTTTATCTCCACATCCCTTTTTGCCGGAAGCGCTGTCACTTTTGTTATTTCCGCGTCTATACCGACAAGAATGCCACCGCTATCAATTCCTATCTGAACCTGGCCATCCAGGAACTCCAGCTTTATGCCGCTCGCCCTTTCATCGGCGGCCGCAAACCGCAATTCATCTATTTCGGAGGCGGCACACCCTCCTATTTGTCCGAATCGCAACTGTTGAATCTCACCGGTCAAATGAAGCAGTTGCTCCCGTGGGATGCCGCTGAGGAGGTCACTTTCGAGTGCGAACCCGGGACGCTCTCGGATCACAAGCTCAAGACTATCCGCGAGATAGGCGTGAGCCGGCTAAGCCTGGGCGTCGAGAACTTCAACGATCACGTTCTCGAGATCAATGGCCGCGCGCACCGATCCCGCGAAATTCGGCGTTCGTATCATTTCGCGCGCGAATTAAATTTTCCCCAGATCAATATTGATCTGATCGCAGGCATGGTCGAGGAGACTGAAGAAAACTGGCGCGATTGCGTCCGCCAAACACTCGAACTGGATCCCGATAGCGTCACCATTTACCAGATGGAAGTGCCCTACAACACCGACATTTACCGCGAAATGAAGGCCCAGGGGAAGCTGACCGCGCCTGTGGCCGATTGGCCCACCAAACGCCGCTGGGTTGAGTACGCCTTCGCTGAACTCGAGAAGGCCGGCTATTCAGTCGCCAGCGGCTACACGGCCGTCAAAAATCCCGAACGGACGCATTTCGTTTATCGGGACAGCCTTTGGCAAGGGGCCGACCTCATAGGACTGGGCGTGGCTTCCTTCTCTCACATCGGCGGCACGCATTTCCAGAACCTGCAGGATTTCGAACCGTACCTTGCCAGCCTGCGTGAGCGGCGGTTGCCGATCTACCGAGCGCTGACGCCCACAACCGACGAGTGCCTCATTCGTGAACTGGTGTTGCAATTCAAACTGGGCCGCGTCAGTGCTTCCTATTTTGCCAGGAAATTCGGCGTGGACCTGCTCGCCAGATTCGCTGAGGCCTTTTCGAAACTTCGCTCCTGGAATTTCCTGCAAGTGGATGGCGACTGTCTCCGACTGACCCGCGACGGCCTGCTCCAGGTGGATCGATTGGTTCATGAGTTTTTTCTCCCGGAGCACAGAACCAGTCGGTACGTTTGAACTCTGTTGGGTAAAGTTTTTAATCACGGATGAACACGGATAAACAAACACCAAACACCAAACACCAAACACCAAAGAAGCTCCAATCACCAACTTTCAAAAGCTGCGGGCGGGAATTGGAATTTGGAGCTTGGTGTTTCTCTGGTGTTTGGTGTTTGGTGTTTGGTGTTTGTGAGAAGTGTTTGGAGTTTGGTGTTTGGTGTTTGCCGCCCGTCTGAATGCAAGTGCACGACACAATTTCCCGCCCCGCCTGGCTCTCGCTGCTGGAGCACTTCTACTCCCGCACTGGCCTGCCTTTGCCGCCTATGCACCCGATGAAGGCCGAAACCCTTCCCGAACCTGTGCGACGGCTTCTGGCGCATCCCTTGGACATGACCCCGGTCCTGGAGAATTTCTATAATCAAAAGCTCTGCCTGGCAGTCTCAAGGAGCGAGCGCAACGGGAACACCTACCTCCGTGAAGTCGTCCTCAAACTCGCAAACCAATCGCGCGCAGTCGCTTATGGTGTCATCCAGATCCATCTCGACAACCTTCCGGCCACCGCGAAGAATCTGGTTTTGGCCGAGCGCCGGCCCTTCGGGAGCATATTGGGAACCGAGAACGTCCCCCACACCAGCGCTCCCCAGGCGTTTTTTCGCGCTGGAGCCGATCCTCACATCCGCGCCTTCCTCGAACTGGATCAACCCGCTGAACTCTTTGGCCGCTTCAATATCCTTCGTTCGACCTCAGGCCCGCCCCTTGCCGAAGTCATCGAGTTCCTCGCGCCGATTAATCCTTCTTAATCTTTCTCCTGATCTTAATCTTTCGTGTGGGCCATTCGGCAGCCAACTCATATTTCCAACCACAGATAATGACGGCTTTTTCGTTTTTAACCATTTAACCATTTAACCATTTAACTTTTTTAACCATTTAACTCTTTTATATTGCCCACGTGCCATGAATCACGACTATGACACAGTAATTATCGGCGCCGGTCCCGCGGGCTCCGCCGCTGCGGCCGTTCTCGCCGAGAGCGGCTTGCGCGTCGTCGTCCTCGAACGCGAAAAGTTTCCCCGCTATCACATCGGCGAGTCCCTCCTTCCCTTTACCTGCTATCCTCTTAAGCGCCTCGGCCTGCACGATAAGATGCGCGGGTCCGAGTTCGTCAAGAAATACAGCGTTCAGTTTGTCTCACCCTCAGGAAAAGCTTCGCAACCGTTTTACTTTTCCACCCGCTATGAACCGGATGTCGCGCAGACCTGGCAGGTATTGCGCTCCGAATTCGACCAGATACTCATGGACAACGCGCGCGCCAAAGGCGCGCAGGTCCTGGAGGAAACAACGGTCCTGGAACTGTTGCGGCGCGCCGACACCCCTGTCGGCGCGGCCCCGATCGCGGGCGTCCGGGCTCGATCCAAATCCGGGGAAATCCTGGAATTCTGCGCTCCCATGACACTCGACTGCTCCGGCCGCGAAGCCCTCGCGCCTACCCGCCTGAATTGGCGTATTCGCGAGCCTAAGCTCAATAAAGTTGCTGTTTGGACCTATTACCGCGGCGCAGTGCGCGACCCCGGCCTGGATGCCGGCGCGACGACTGTGGCCTACGTTCCGGAGAAAGGCTGGTTTTGGTACATCCCGCAGCATCGCGACATGGTCAGTGTCGGTGTCGTGGCTGAAGGAAAGTATCTCACGCGCGACGGCGTGCGCGAGCCCGAGGCCATTTTCAAACGCGAGATCGGACAGAACGCATGGATCAAAGCGCACCTTGAGCCCGGCACGCAGGAAGGACGCTACTTTCTCACCAGCGAATTCTCCTGGCGCTCCCGCTACTGTGCTGCTGACGGATTGCTGGTGGCCGGCGACGCTTTCGGTTTCCTGGACCCGGTCTTTTCCTCAGGCGTCATGCTCGCGCTTAAAAGCGGTGTCCTGGCCGCCGACGCCATCCGCTCAGCACACGACGCCCGCGACTTTTCCGCCGAACGGTTCACGGACTACAGTCGCACAATGCGCGAGGGCCTGGAAAACATGCGCAAGCTCGTCTATGCCTTCTACGATCCAAACTTCAGTTTCCGCAAGCTCACTGACAAATATCCCGACACCGTTGGGCCAATAACCGATTGCCTTTCCGGAGACGTGAACAAAGACTTCTCAAAACTCTACGCCGCCGTAGCCGAGACCGCCGAAGTGCCCGACGAGCTGCCGTATGGCGCGCCCATGCCCGCAAACACACCGGTTCTCCATCCCGCTTGAAAAATTCCGAAGCTCGAAGTCCGAAACCCGAAGAGCGCAAGGTGCGTCCTCGAGATTTACTCAGGCGTCCGGCCTTCGCTGTTAGGATTTCGGGCTTCGGATTTCGGGCTTCGAATTTCGGATTTGTAATCTCCAATGCCTCACGACTTCCAAATAACTCGCCGGATTGAATTCTCCGAGACCGACATGGCCGGCATCGTGCATTACTCGAACTATTTCCGTTTCATGGAAGCCGCCGAAACTGCTTTCCTCCGTTCTCTCGGCTACTCGATCGCTCTGAAACGCGGCGGCCTCGAACTCTGCCTTCCCCGCGTCCATGCCGAGTGTGATTATTCGGTCCCGCTCCGCTTCGAGGACGAAATCCGCATCCATCTGTTAGTCGTAAAAAAAGGCAAGCGCACCCTCACCTACCAATTCCGTTTCGAACGTATCCATCCCGCCCCCTCCGTGGAAGTCGCCCGCGGCAAAGTTGTCCTCGTCTCCGCCAAACGCCAGCGCGACGGCTCCCTCAAAGCCGCGCCCTTGCCCAAACTCCTGGCCGACAAAATCCACCAGGCCCCGCCCGATCTCTTGAAATGACGGATGCTCATTGCTCGATGCTCAATGCTCAATGACTTGCGGCCGCCCAGCGACGATTGATGTAACCCATGTAACCCATTTAACTTATTTAACTCATTTAACCTATTTAACCACTGCCCCAATTCACGTTTCACGTTTCACACATCGCTCCCCATGAACCAACTCCCTTCCGCCCCCGCCACCGCCCAAACCTCCACCTGGCTCCTTTTCTCCTTGCTCACGGTCATCTGCTGGGGCCTTTACGGCGCTTTCCTGCACTCGGGCCAAATGGGAATGAACGACCCGATAAATGGCCGTTACAAAGCGTTCCTCTGCGTCGGCCTGGCCTACTTCGTCACCGCCATTCTCGCGCCGTTGGCCATGCTTTTCTTCAGGGGTGCTTCCTGGAGCTTTGGCTCGGGCGGGGTCGCCTGGTCTCTCATCGCCGGCGTCGCCGGCGCCGCCGGCGCGTTCGGCGTCCTGCTGGCCTTCGGCGCAAAAGGCGCTCCCGCTGTTGTTATGTCTATTGTCTTCGCTGGCGCTCCCGTCGTGAACGCCCTCTATTCGCTCAGCCAGCATCCCCCCGCCGGCGGATGGCAAAAGCTCCCCTGGCAATTCGTGCTCGGCATCCTCCTCGCCGCCGCAGGCGGATGCCTCGTTACTCTCTACAAACCCGCACCCGCAACCTCGGCCAAACCGGCTCTTTCCGTTCCGGCCTCCACCCCCGAGCAGCCGAGCGGCCAAAACCCATGACGTTCGCCGTCCCTCCTTTCATTAACACCCCGCTTCAGCGGGGTGGTTGCCAATCGCACGCCGAGCCTAACCGCTTCAACGGTTTCTATTTGCCGCCAGGAGCGGCGCTTTAGCCCTATGCGCTCTCGTCGCTCTGGCCGCCTCTCCCGCTCCCTTCGTCCTCGTCCTCGACCCGCCTCTGCCCGAGCAACCCAACGCGCGAGTACCTCGAGATCCCCGCACCGCACTAAACCCTTCACGTTTCACGTTTCACGTTTCACGCTTCCCCGTCTCCAACTTCGCAAACTCCAATCCCTGCTCTCTTCCCTCATCCCGGCTAATCCCTTCTACACCCGCAAGCTGGGCTCTCACGATTCCATCACGACTCTCGACCAGTTCCAGCGCGACATCCCTTTCACCACTAAGCAGGAAATAATCCTGGACCAACAGGCGCATCCTCCTTACGGCACCAATCTCACCTACCCCCTCGAAAAGTACACTCGCTGCCATCAGACGAGCGGCACCACCACCACCCCGATCCGTTGGCTCGACACTCCGGAAAGCTGGGCTCATTTTGTCGCCACGTGGCGACAAATTTTGACCGCCGCTGGCGTCCAATGCCAGGACCGCTTCTTCTTCGCCTTTTCCTTCGGCCCTTTCCTTGGCTTCTGGAGCGCCCTGGACGCCGTGGCGGCACTGGGCTGCTTCCGCTTTCCCGGCGGCGCCATGTCCAGCATCGCCCGCTTACAGGCCATTTTAGATAATCGCATCACCATTCTCTGCTGCACTCCCACCTACGCCCTGCACCTCGGCGAAATCGCTCGCGAACAAAAACTTGACCTGACCTCCAGCTGCGTCCGCCTCATCATCGTTGCCGGAGAAGCCGGCGGCAGCATCCCTGCCACTCGTTCCCGCATTGAGAGCCTTTGGCCCGGGGCCTTCGTCTTCGATCATCACGGCATGACCGAAGTTGGCCCGGTCACATACCAATGCCCGGCCCAGCCCGGCGTCCTCCACGTGATCGAGTCCTCTTATCTCCCCGAGGTCATTAATCCCCAGTCGGGCGCCTTCGTCTCGTCCTCGTCCTCGTTCTCGCTTGCCCGCCGTAGCTTTAGCGAAGGTGGGTCCTCGTCCTCGAAAATCAAAAACCAGGACCCAAACTCTTCTTCCCAAACCGGCGAACTCGTCCTCACCACCCTCGACCGCATCGGTTCCCCGCTGCTCCGCTATCGCACTGGCGATCTCGTCCGTCCGCGTCCACGTGGAGTTTGCGCCTGTGGTAGCCACGAACTCGCCCTCGAAGGCGGCATCCTCGGCCGAACCGACGACATGCTGGTTGTCCGTGGCGTGAACGTCTATCCCAGCCTCATCGAAGAAATCGTTCGCTCCTGCCCCGGCATTGCGGAATACCGAGTTCAGCTCGACTCCCGACCCTCTCTGCCGGAGCTAATCATCGAAATTGAACCTGCCCCCGGACCGGCCGAATCCTCCCTCCCGCGACACTTGGAAAAGGCGTTACAATCCTCTCTCCATCTCCGAATCCCCGTCCGCCTCCTGCCTCAGGGCTCCTTGCCTCGCTTCGAAATGAAAGCGCAAAGATGGGTCAAAGTTTGCCCTGCCTCTTCTTCTTAATCCTAATCTTTCTCTTAATCTCGCTCGAACTTGCCAGGGTCGGCGCCCTCCGCCGCCTGAGTAGCGCGCGTTTCCAACGTGCTGTATCGCCGATTTCCAATCGGCGGAACTGCCAGTCGCCGGCGTGCGGTCAGTTCGCAGGCTGGAAGCGCTGCGATACAGCAGATTGGAAATCTGCGCTACAAGTCCGTGCGCTCGCGCGCGGAACTTCTGCTTGACTCAGTCTGCATTGGCCCAATATCCTACTAAACCGTTAAACCCGGCGTACCAAAGGAAATCACATGAACAAATTCCAACGCAGTTGGCTGTTGTTGAAAAGCTCACTCTCGGTCATCGGTCGCAACAAAGAGTTGTTGATCTTCCCCATCGTCATCTTTGTCTGCACGATTGCAATGGTGTCCTTCTTCGTCGCCCCGGCGCTGCTGCGGCCCACGGGCTATTCGTATCTCTCAGCCCAGCATTGGCAGGCGATCAGCCATTCATTGTTCCGCGAATCTGCCGGTCCTTCTGGAAGGGCGGGCTTTACTCCCGGTGCCGTAGTTTATTTTGCCTTCATTTATTTCGTCGCGATGTTCATCGCCACATTCTTCAATGTGGCCTTTTATAACGAAATTCTGGCCGCACTGACCGGCCAGCCTGTTTCCGTGGCGCGCGGCCTCCGCTTCGCCTTCACGAAATTGGGCTCCATCCTGATGTGGACTCTTTTCGCCGGGTTAGTCGGCCTTATCATAAAGACAATCGAGGAACGATTTGCTCTGGTTGGCCGCATCATTGGCCGTCTCCTTGGTATCGCCTGGAGCATCGCCGCAGTGTTCGCGATTCCCGTGATCGTGCGCGAAGAGAAAAACGCCAATCCATTCTCTGTTCTCCAAAAATCGGCAAGTGCGATTAAGCGCACCTGGGGAGAAGCCCTGATCGGCTACGTAGGCCTCTCGTTTGCCAATACCGCCATTTTTCTGGCCTCCGTGCTTGTCCTGGGCGGGTTCGCCGTGCTGTGCGGCGCGTTGAACAATTATTGGCTCCTAATCCCCGTTGGCCTCGTCTGGCTCGTCGCCATATTTTGCTGGAGTTATCTCATCGGCGTTGCCAGCAACGTCTATCGCGGCGCTCTCTTTCTCTACGCCGCCGAAGGAACAGTGCCCGAACCCTATAGCCAGGAATTGTTAGACATGGCCTGGAAGGTCAAGAGGAGTTAAAACGTTAAAACGTTAAAAGCGTTAACCGAAATTTCATGGTTGGAGGCCCGTTTTCACTTTTTTTGACCGTTCCCGCGACCTAAGTCGTTGAACTG
>PSRM01000094.1 GCA_003176045.1 Verrucomicrobiota bacterium
CCTCTCCCCTTCGGAAGGGGAGAGGGTCGGGGTGAGGGGTCTTTCCCAGGAGAGCCTTTCATGGTGAGGGGTACCTCGGAAGCCGTTACTAAGCCGGTACCTTTCCTCAACAGCACCATCCCTTTCGCAGCCCAGGTCTCTCTCACCCAATCCAACACCCCGATCTGGATGGAAGTCGAGATCCGCCATTCCTGGCTTGGCAAACTTCTCTCCTTTCTATACCAGGCCCCCGATTGCTATCTCTCCCTTTCGGCGCCCGGACGCCCCGTCTCCTACTTCAAATTCGTAACCACAGTCGGAGGCACCGGCTGTCTGCTCTCCCCCTACATTTTCAACAAATACGATCTGCTCCAGTTCTATCTCGGCGACGCCTCCCCCGACCGCATGACCATCCCCGAAAGCTTTTCCTTTCTCACGCGCCCTGGTGATCAAAAATTCTTTTCAAACGATATCCGCCTCCGCCTTTACCCAGCCGCCAAGCCCATAGTTACAGGCCCCACCGACCGCAGCCTCGAAGCTGCGCTCGCCAAGATGCTCGGCGATACCTTGGCCGCCAACGGAAAGATGGACGAGGCCCTCGTTCAGTACACCAACGCCTTGCAACTCGAACCGGACTTCGCAGATGCCTGCTTCAGCCTCGGCGCCACCCTCCTCAGAATTGGCCGCGCGCAGGATGCCTTGCCGCACCTCAACAAAGCCTTCGAATTGCAGCCCACCGATCGCTTCTCTCAACCGATGCTTCATTATCTGCTCGGAGAAGCGCTCTCCAGCGCCGGGCAACCCCGCGCTGCTATCGACCATTTTAGCAGAGCACTGGAGGTGCAACCCGATCTCCTAACGGCCTGCAACAGCCTGGCCTGGCTGCTGGCCACCTGCCAGGACGACGCTCTTCGCAACGGCCACCGCGCCGTCGCCCTGGCCCGCCGCGCCGTTCGCCTCTCGCACGGCAACAACCCCGCCTTCATGGCTACCCTCGCCGCCGCCTATGCTGAAACCGGCCGTTTTGAGCAGGCCCAGGAAACCGCTCAACGCGCCATCCTCCTCGCCCTGGATCAAAATAATTCCGATCTGGCCTCCAACCTCCAGCGCCAACTTGATCTCTACCGCATGAACTCCCCTTGCCGTTCCTACTAGTATGCATAATAGTGTTCTCCAGCGGCGCTCATTCTATCGTCCTCGCCTGCCCGCCGTAGCTTTAGCGAAGGCGGGTCCTCGTCCTCGATTTTTTCTATCTTCTATTTTCTATTTTCTATTTGCTGTTTCGGCTCGGCCACGCCATTACCAAGCCACCCCGTGAACCCGTACCGCTTCGTAATACTCTGCCTTTTTGCCGCCGCCTCCGCTCTCGCCTGGCTCACTCCCGGCAGCAAGGCCAACACGGTGTTTGGCCGGCTAAACTATTCCCAGTTCTGGTTGGCGATATTCCTGACCCTCGCCACAATCTCTTCCGTCGCCGTCGCCCTCGGCGGAAAGGCTCGTGCACTCAAAATCAGCGCTGTCTGGCTCGGACTCCTCGCCGCCATCCTCATCACCGAACTCCTCGCCTGGTCCTGGCCCGCCCGCCACCAAATGGACAACCCCTGGTACATAGACGCCGGCGGCGGCACCACCGACTCCATCGAACTCCCCTTCGAACGCCCCCCGCACCTGAAGTGGCGCGGACTTTCCCGCGGCGACCTCGCCTTCATGAACCATGACGACGACCCCTACGCCCGCACCATCACCTTCGAAACCGACTTCGAAGGCTTTCATAACGCCAAAGACATCCGCCAGGCCGACCTCGTGATGATCGGTGATTCCTACACCGAGGCCGGCAATATTCCCGAGGACGAAAACTTCACCTCCCTCGCCAGCCGCAAACTTGGTCTCAGCGCCCGTAACCTCGGCCGCGCCGGCTATACCACTCCCACAGAGTTGATCGTCCTCAAGAAATACGGATTGCCTTGCCGCCCAAAATTCATCGTATGGCAAATCGCCGAATCCAATGACCTGGCCGAGTGCATCGCCTACGAAAACTGGATCGCCAAAGGTCGCGGCCCCTACTTCCAAACCATCTTCCGCAATTCGAGCGCAGGCATCCCTTCCGCATCGGAGCGCTGGCAGCGACGTTCTCCCACCTACAACTTATTCACCGCCCTTCGCCATCACGACCTCAATCCCTGGCCCTTTACCGGCACGTTCACCGACCGCCAACAAAACGAAATCCCCATTCGTTTCGCCCTCGAGTTCGGCCTCCAGCAACCCGCCCGCGGCCATCGCGGCTGGCCCACCTTTTCCACGGCCCTCGCCGAGGGCGCCGAAATCTGTCGTACAAACAACATCCACCTCCTGGTTGTTCTGATCCCCATGAAGTACCGCGCGCTTGGCCCCTACACACACTTCCCCCCCGGCGTTCGCGAACGCGCAGAAGCCTTTCCCGGCGCCTCACAGGAGGATTCCCTGGGACCACTCTTGCAGCTCTTCTGCGACGCCCATAAAATCCCCTTCGCCGATGCCACCCCCATCCTCCGCGAAAAAGCCAAAGCCGGCGATTTAGTCTATCTCCCCTTCGACACCCATCTCTCACCCGCGGGGCATCAAGCGGTCGCAGAACTTATCACTGACAAGCTCAAGCAGACTCTTCCTTGAAACCTCAATCTTCAAACTTCAATCATCAGCCCGCCCCAGCCAATCCGGCGCCGGAGCGCGGACATTCCTGTCCGCAGCAACGTGCAACCAGCCAAGGGGCCGAGTCCTTGCCCAAAAGCCCTTTGAAGTTTGGAGCTTGGAGTTTGCTTGAAGTTTGGAGTTCGAAGTTTGAAGTTTCCTCTATCCTCTTCCTGCTCCTCGCCGCCGGCCCCATCCTCCACACCCTCGTCCTCGTTTTCAGCTCCCGCTTCCCTGCCGCCCACGACGGCTTCCAATACTTCACTCTCCAATGGTATTTCCTCAACAACGCAGCACAGAGCGGCGAATGGGCCCAATGGATGCCCTTCGCCACCGAAGGCGCCGTGGCCAACTACTGGTGGGGCCTCCAGGCCTCCTTCCTTCAAAACGCACTCATGTCCTGCGGCAAACTGCTCCGCGGCTGGAACCTGTTGGACCTTTCTTATTGGGGCCTCTGTGTGGACGAACTCATCCTGCTCACAGGTTGCTGGCTGCTCTGCCAGCGTTTCATTCGCTCCCCACTCGCCAGAGCTTATGCCTGCGTCTGCGTCCTCGGCTCAAGTCTCTGGCTCGACCAGGTCCATTGGAATTTCCATCTCTACTACGCCGTTCCCCTCGTCCTGCACTTCGGCCACCGCTTCCTCGAAACCGCCAAATGGCGCTACGTCTTCCTCGCCTCCAATCTCCTCGCCGCCCAAACCCTCGGCAACATCCCCTACTTCCTCCCCGTCACCTCATTCGTCATCACCGCCTATTTTGCTTTTTATATCGCGTTCAATTGGTCGGAAGTAGCCGACCCATGGCGCGCGGCCTTCTCATCCATCCGTAGCAGCCGACGTAAGGAGGCTCTAATTTCGCGCGCGCAAGCAATCCATGACCGCTCTATCGCAAAGACGCGGCCGACGATTCTCCCTCTCCCCCGCCGAGGGGGAGAGGGCTGGGGTGAGGGGGAACTCCGTGGTCTGTGGTCAGTGGTCCGTGGTCTGTGGTCTGCTCCGCTCGCCCTCGCCCTCTCCGCCTTCTCCTTCTGGGCCGCCTACAAATACCTCACCATCGGCACCGACCAACTGGCCAACTTCTACCCGGGCCGCTCC
Organism: Verrucomicrobiota bacterium; assembly: GCA_003176045.1. GTDB lineage: Bacteria > Verrucomicrobiota > Verrucomicrobiia > Limisphaerales > UBA8199 > PSRM01. The sequence continues at coordinate 3,741 of PSRM01000094.1, forward strand.
CCCGAACTCCAAACGGACCTGGCCACATTCCTTAGCTGGGGCGGCAAACTCAAACTCCGGCACTGGACCGAAATGCTCCTGGGCATCACCCCATGGCTGGACTTCTCCCTCTACACCGGCATCCTCACCGTTCCCTTCGCCATTATAGGCGCGGCAGTCACCGGCCGCTGTCGCCTCCACCTCCTCTTTCTCACTGTAGTCATCGCCCTCTTTGCCCACGGCACTTTTGTCGCCGCCGCTCTCTTCCACCTCTGGCCCATGATGCATTATTTCCGTCACCTCTCCCTTGTCTCCCCCTTCGTCCGCCTCTTCCTCTGTTTCATCGCCGGCCTCGGCTTCGACTGGCTGCTGGCCCATTCGTCCTCGCCTGCCCGCCATAGCTTTAGCGAAGGCGGGTCCTCGCCTGCCCGCCGTAGCCTTGGCGAAGGTGGGTCCTCATCCTCGAACTCTTCCCCCTCGACCCACGACCCTCGACCCTCGCCCGCTGGTCCGTCCCACTTGGCACCTGACACTCGACACTTGACACATGGCCCCTCATCCACCATCCACCATCCATCATCCGCTCCCCTGCGCACCATAGTCACTGTCGCTCTCGGCCTCTTCCTCCTGGTCCTCTCCTTCTATCTCTTCTCCCTCGCCAACCCCTCCGGCGCCTCCTCCTGCCTTCAATGGCTCTCCGTAAACCCCGACCTCGGCTCCGCCGAGCATCCTCTCTCTCTCCCCGAAACCATTTCCCGCCTCCACCGCACCGGCGTCATGGCCGCCCTTTCCGGAATCCTCCTGCTCCTGACTGGCGTTGCGCGCCAGTCCTGGCACATCATCCATCATCCATCATCCACCATCTATCATCCCTCATCCCCTTCCTCGCCCTCCTCCTCGCCACCGCCGATATCTACCACTACAAATTCCTTTATCTATTCTCGCGCACCGACCCTGGCGGCTGGCACACCGCCAACCTCGCCACCACCTGTCCCACTCCTTTCCAGCCACGCCGCGTCCCCCGCATGTCCGCGCAATTCCCGCGCCTGGCCGAGCTGGCTTCCTTCAGCCGCCTCGGCCCCATGCAATATTCCACCCTCAACAGCTTTGTCTTCGTGGACGAAGCCGCCAACGCCCACACACGCGTTGACTATTGGCTGCGTCCCTTCGACGAATTCCTCCGCGCCTGTTCCGGCCAACCCCTGGAAGGCAATCCCGAACGCACCGGCGGCGGCATGAAACTAACCTTTCCCTTCAGCTCAGAGGCGGCCCGCAAATTCGCCGCCCTCGACCTGCCCAAAATCCAATTCTTCGCCAAGGCTTACACCGTTGAATCTGCGAAGGATATGGCCGGCTTAATGGCCGATTCGCAGTACAAGGGCGATCGGCTGTTCTTACTCAATGACCCTGCAGTTCCGGATTCGCAGTTTGGTCTTCCACATACATCTAAATTGGAAGAACTCATTTTTGGCCCAGCGCCCCGTTACAAGGCTGCCGCGCCGCCAGCCGCTTGGAAGGACCTGAACTCCGTTCATACGGACCAATCACTGGATGCGAATGAACGATTGGATTTACCTTGGCAAGTCCTCAGTTTCGACGCCAACAACCTCGTGATCGGAGTGCAAAACACGCATAACACGTGGTTATTATATTCGGATATATGGCATCCCAACTGGCACGTTACGGTCCAAGGATCGTTTCGGGAAACAGTCAAAGTCTATCCCGCCGCCCTCGCCTACAAAGCCGTCCAACTCACTCAACCCGGCACCAACATCGTCCGCTGGCACTTCGGTTCCCCGCTCCTCTCAGCCCTCTTCTTCCTCTTCGCCCTCCAATCCCTCGCCTGGCTCGTGGGCGTGGGCTGGATGATCGCTAACATCTTTCGCCAAAAAGAATCATCGTAGGCTGACATTCGCTTCCCTCATTCGTTTGTCCCCATTCGTCTGTCACAGCCTTTGTTTCTTTGTTCCTTTGTTGTTCAAATTCGGGTTCGACAAAGTGAAGGACAAAGTGCTCGAGCAGTATCCGCAATCCACATTCCTCTTGCGTCTTTGCCTCTTTGCGTCTTTGCGTTAAAATTCCCCCCCTTCCTTGCGTCTCCGCGTTAATACTCACCCCCAAACAAAGTCCCCAGGCCGCGCCCCAAACCAAAACACAAACGCCGCCACCTTCCCCGGCGCAAAACTCCACGTCCCCAATCCCGAATCATACGTGCTCGTCGCCAGCACTACGCTCCCTGACGGCGCGTAACTTCCCGCGCACGGTCCTACCAAAGCCGCATACGAACTCGGCACCGTGCTGGCATCCAGCGCGTACTCATATCCATCCGGCTCATAATCCAACTCATACTGCGCCGCCACACCATAAAACCCGTCGCCCAACGCCAAAATCATCGTCCCGCGCTGCTTGATCCAATTCTCGTATTGATACGCGGTGAAATTGTTGTTCACGATCCGCGCATCGCGATTCAGCAGCACAAACCCCTCTCCCGGCGGACCCAGCGCCGGAATCCAGCCCGAGTGTGACACCGCCGACAAATCGCCCGCCGCATCAGTCATCGTCTGCTGATACAAATCGCCATCCACAAAACCCGGCGGCAACCCGATGGCCGGCGCCGGCACCACCGCCGGCTCACTCCCTGTCCCCGGCCAATTCGGATCACCTATCCCATAAGCCGTATTCACCTGCCCATTCGAGCCCACAAAATGATAGACACCCGCCGGCGGCGCCCCCACCGGCCCGCCCCCGCCCGTGCGTAACGGCGATCCCAGCCGCGCCTCATGCAGCGACGCAGCAGTGAAAGAACACTTCAATACAGACATGGAATTTATGATTTATGATTTATGATTTATGATTTTTTAAACAACAAGGACACGAAGGAACAAAGACAAACGAATGGGGACAAACGAATAAATAAAAAGACACATGACCCCCAATTCGTTTGTCCTTCATTCGTTTGCCAGCCACGATTGCGTCGATTGGCTGTTGGACGTTGAAAGTTGAGCGTTGGATGTTCGCTGTTTCTCGTTCAAGGTTCGAGGTTCGCTGTTCAAGGTTCAAGGTTCGCCTTTTCAACAGTTGGACAAAGTGCAGGACAAAGTGCCCCGGATTGGAGCTTGGTGTTTGGTGTTTGGTGGTTCACGCAATTTGGCACCAAGCTCGGCCATCAACATTAACGTCTAACCAGCTAATAGGATTACCATCGCCTCCGGTTAATCCCGTTCCCGCCTGCACCGCCACCACAATCGTCTTATAATTCCTGCCCGTCGGATAACTCGGCCCTGGATTCAGCGCCGGCGTTTGCCACACCGGAATCACTATCTCCACCTGCGTCGTGCTTCCATCCGTCGCCGTCCGCGACCCATCCGCATTATCCGTCCGCGCCGCGTAGCTGTAGCCCACCGCCGACCCCTCGATCAGCTCACTCGTAATCGCGTGCCTTAGCTCGTACGGCTTCGCCACATAAGTGGCCGTCCCCGCCAATCCGCCGCCCACCAGCTCGTAGCACTTGTAATAATCCGCATACACCGTATCCACCTGGAAAAATTTCACGTTCCCGCCGCCGATCCACAAATCCTGCGCCCCATCGTGCGCATGGTCATCATCCGACTGCGGCGGACCGTGCAATACAATCGCCCGCTTCGCCGATCCATCCTGCGCATCCGTGTAATGTATCCGCTGCAAGGCCACGGCCTGCTGTTCCGCATGCGACAGCGTCATCGTCACCGACCCCGCCGCCGTGATCGCCGTGCCCGAATCATCCTGCCGATTCAGCAACACCTTCTCCGCTTTCGCATCGTGCTGTACAAACGTCGTCCCGCCCGTCTCATCGGTCTGATCATAAGTCGTCGAATGCAGCGACGGCTGCACATTTGCGTGCGTCGTGTTCTCCGCCATCGTATCGCCCCCAAGTTGGGCCACATTCGACGACACATTCCCATCCGTCCGCAACGCCGGATTGTCGTACACCAGCCGGAACCGCCAAAGCTGCAACAGCTCCTCCAGATCGCCCGGCGCAAGATGTTTCGCCGGACCAAACGCCACCTCCGTGCGCCCGCGGAAGAAATCAATGTGGACCTGCTGAATTACCGCTTTCATGGCGGTCCAGGACGCGTCGCCGCCCGTCAGGTTCAGACGGTATCGCGGGCCGATGATTGTAGAAACCGCGGACGAGCCGTCCGCACTCCTCTCCGTAATCACATGCCTCCCCTCATGCTGAAGCTGCGCCAGCGACGTATATATATATTGGGCCAACCCAGCCGGCGCCGTCTCGCCCGGATCGGAAAATTCCACCGCCGAATAGATCTCGCTGGGCGGCGCCGAGTTCGTCAGCTTCACCCGCACCGATAAACTGTGCGGATTGGTCGCATCCACCACGTGCAGCTTCCGGTTGTTCGGATCGTACTCCTCATACGTGAACTTCGCCGAGATTGTCACGCGCTGCGACACGATCGGATTCCCCAATCCATCTTCCATCCACGAACAAACCTCGCCCTTCAAATGCTCGTAAGGAATGGTGCTCGCCCACGTGGACGTCAGGTCCGAGCCGTCTTCCGCTGTCACCTTCACCGACCCATCCACGAGCGTCAGAGCGAGGAGCGTGGGAGCGTTGAGTTCCTGCTTCTTCAACTTCCACCACGTCAGCGACGTCGGATCCAACTCCGCCGACGTCACCGTCACCGACACCCGCGTCTCCTTTGCCCCGCGCAAATCTATCGGACACACCAGCGCCCGCGGCTGCAACAGCGACGCCCCCACCGGATATTGGTCCGTAAAGAAATCCGTCCACACCGTCCCGCTCACGTTATTGGTCTTCTGATATTGCAACCCCACCACCGGCACTTGCAGATCGGGGCGCGGCGTGATGTCCGACGATTGATGCGTCGCCCCATCCGCGTAAGGCAGCGTCAGATCGCTCAGGTTCGCCCGCTGCCGGCAATTGAACGTCGGCGGCGTGGTCGTGTAATCAATCCACGTCACGGCATCCGGCACCGGCTTGAGGCATATCTGGATCGCGCTCGAACACATCGCCGCCCGCACCGGATAAAATCCCATCTGCCACGGAATGTCTATCGTGCCCGCCTGCAAATTCACCCCGCACTGCGTCCGCGCGAAATCAATGATCAGCTTCAACTGCAACCCCGTCGGGATAAGCTGGCCCGGATTATAAGTCGTCCCCATCCACGTCACCGTGTCATAAGCCTGGAACAGCACCAGGCGCGAAAACCACCCCACCGTCGGCGCCAGCGCCAGGTGTTTATATTTCCATTCCTGCTGGAACACCGTGTTCTCCAGGTCATACCACGCATCCGCAAACACCAGCGTCTGCCCCGGCGCCTGCGTCGCCGCCCTCCTATCCGTCACCTGCCTCCCCTTAAACACAATCTCTCCGCCCGAAAACCCTCCGCCCCCCGCCGCCCGATTCCGCCGAATGATGACTTGCCCCTCAAACGGAATCGGCGGATTCGTAATCAGGTTGGAAACCCCCGGCACCCTCACCGAAAAAGTCGAGCGTGCCTGCGACTTCAGCGAGAGCACCGCATCAGTAAATCCCCAATCCTGGAATGATTTTTCCGTGCCGGAGTATTCAAGAGTCCAAAAGCTAATCATAGGGTTTCAGGGAAAACTTAATCGCAAACTTAATCGCAAACTTAGTCGTTCTTTTTCAACGCAAAGACGCAAAGACGCGAAGAAGACACGAATTACACGAATTAACACGAATTCGTGCAAATTCGTGAAATTCGTGTCTTTCTTTTCGTTCATTTTGCCTCTCTGCGCCTTTGCCTCTTTGCGTCTTTGCGTTAATTTCCCCGACTTCCTCTCCCATCATTTTGCCCTCATCATTTTGCCTCATTTTGTTGTATAATCCTTCCGGGTGAAATACTGGCTCAAATCCTTGACGCTGTGGCTCGCCGTTGGCGCTTTTCTCGGTGGCATCGTCTCGTTTGCCCTGCGGTCGGACTGGAACCAGCTCCGCCGCCGCTATTTTCCAAAACACATCATCGAAACCCTCAACTCCCCCGTCCGCATCACCCGCTTCTCCACAAACGGACTGATCACGGTGGATGGGAAAGTACTCCCCGTCCCTTGCGTCAGCTACCTTGTTTATCCAAAATCGGTCTATGAAGATATACTTCACAACGGCATCGAAATCGGAACGAACGACACCCTTTATTGCCTGGCTCGTGTTGATCACTGGGATGACAACGACCCGGTCACATTCCATCTGGCCCGCCTGGATCTCTCGAGCGTGCTGACGATATTCAACGGGAGGATTCTCTATCGCTGCAAATCCGGTCTCGATCCCCTTCTTTATTTGCAGGCTAAAACTCCTCATCACGAAATTTTGGAACTGGAACGGAATTTGTTGTTTCCGAATTTCTAAGTCATGAAAACCACCCTCACGATCATCGCCACAGCATTGGTCACCTGGCTTCTTATCACTGTTGTCCACGCATTTCACACGGCTTGGCAACACGCGTGGATGGACAGCAATGTCGAAGTTCCCGGCCGCATGGCCCTCATTGATATCCAAAAAGACATGAACGAGAAGCGATACAATCTCGCGAAAGCCAAGCTCCAGGTCTTCCTGGATACCTGGCAGAGGTTCGGTGGTGAACCGAAGCGTCCCGGGTACCGTGGCCTCGGTGATATTCTGATTTCGTTTTCCAAACTTGAGACAAATGCCGCTCTCACCAATGTGGTAAACGAAAAGGTGCAGAACCATTAGGGCAGAACCATTCACATCAAATCGTTCTGGCCTAATTGTCCTGCTAATAAAATCCGCAGTATGGCGAAACCTCACCCTCAAAACGTAGAAGGCCCATTCTATGTAGAGGATGGCTGCTGCACTAGTTGCGATGTGCCTCGATCTTTCGCGCCCGAACTCTTCAAGTACACTGAGGATAATCACTGCTTCATCTATCGGCAGCCGCAGACCCCTGAGGAATTGGAAAAAATGTTTCAAGTGTTGGAAACCCAGGAGATGATGTGCATCCGCTGCCGCAGCCGGGACCCGGCCCTGCTCAAGCAGCTTCGCAAGCGGCGTTTGGAAAGCGTATGCGACATGAATGACGTTCCTATTTCGAGGCGCCTGCGCCGCTGGCTCCTGCCTGTCCTCAGCACGCTTCTGGTAACCATTGGCACAATCGGCGCCTGCACCTGGGGCAGATCCGGGGACGAGAGAGCGGGCGCGGCAATGGCCCTGGCCTTCTTCTGGTTTCCGATTTCGTTCCTGCTGGCTCTCTGTTCTGCGATCATAACGTGGGCTCGCCGCAAAACCTGGCCCCGTACCGACAAGGTGATTGGCGTTGCCCCGTTCATATTGCTCTCCGCCGTGGTTCTGTTTTTCCTGGTTGTGACGTTTGCCCATTGGAAATGATGCCTTGGCATTATTTTGCCCTCATCATTTTGCCTTTCTTCTTTGCGTCTTTGCCTCTTTGCGTCTTTGCGTTAAGCTGTCTGTCCATGAAGGTCTGCGATTATTGCGGGCTGGAAAATGACGACGACGCCGTCGTCTGCAGCGAGTGCGGGACCACTGAATTTTGGCATCCGGAGACCGCTACATTTGCGGGAGAAGGTCCCGCCCCGTTTGCATCGCAAGCCGGGCCCGCGCAAACCAGCACACCGCCTTCGGAATTTCGCGACCCGACCCCGGAGGAAATGAAGCAGGACCTCGTCACCCTGCTCACCTGTCCGACCATTGCCGAAGCGGACCTCGTCGTCAGTGAACTCACCGTCGTTGGGATTGACGCGTTCATTCCGGATGAAACCATGAGCCAGACCTTCGCCCCATACACCTTCGGCGCCGTCCGCGTCCAGGTCGCCCCGAGCGATTACGAATTGGCCAAAGCCTTCCTCTCCGCGCCGCCCGAACAGGGTCAGGAACCGGATCAAAAAGGCACGGCTGAGGCCCCGCCAGCGTGAAACATGGACGGGATCGTAAAGCAGAGAAGTCCCTTTGAATGGTTGCCATTGGTCATGGCCTGGATCGGATTTGTTCTCTGTGCCTTTTTTCATGCGCAGCGTTCGGGATTTCTGTTTCAACCTCTCGATCGCTTTATCCAGCACCATCTTGAAGCGTTCGTGCATTGGACTATCCTAATCAGCGGCTTCGGTGTTGTTGCAGGCATTGTTTTTCAGCTTAAGCGTCCAAGCAGGATTGTTGGTCTCGGTATTGCGTTTTCGACTCTTGTGTTTCTGTGGGCGGCGATTTGGTCCCCGCTCTGAATGCCCCCATGTTTTTCGTGCCGCTACTAAGAGCCGTCCGCTGTTTTGGCGCTCCGCTAGTTATCCTTTTTACGCCAAAGGTGCTGCGGCTCGATACTGCGGTGGGAAAGCTCCTCGTTACTTGGTTTGCGTTCACGTGGATCCCTTATTCCCTGATCCGACCATCCGCAATCTTTTGGCCGTTCTTTTGTGTATATGCGGCTCTGAACCTGGGCGCTATTGTGGTGGTCCTCATCGGATGGATGACGTATTCGAACCGCTGGGGATGGGAGGACATTATTCCAGGATTGCTACTTCTCAATGCCGCCCTCCAACCTGTTTCCGTTCTGCTCTTGCGCCACTTCCGAACTGCCGCCGCCAAACGCGTTGAATTAAAAACCGAGCCTTCATGAATCGCGCTTTCAGCGCTCAGATGGTTATTCGGGCGGTTTTCCCAGGGCGGCTCCCGCTGAGCGGGATTGCCCTGGGCTTATATGAAACGGGCCGTCGGCCCTCATGAAGGGATAGCTGGCCTTCCCTTCGTTCGTTTACTTCTGTTCGCCTCCGAAAAATCATAAATCATAAATCATAAATCATAAATCGCCTCAGCCCGTTCCCGGCATCACCCGCATCTGCGCCGCCGCCGCCATCCCGCCGCTCAGCTCCCGCATCCGATTATTCACCGCCTCCAACTCTCTCCTGAACCCCTCGATGGCGAGGGCCGCGTTCGCGTGCGCAACCGTCGTATCCGCCAGCAGCTTGAGCACGCTGTCCCACGCGGCTTTGGTTTTGTCGCGGTGTCCCCCAAGCGCCTCGCCCAGCATCGCCACCTGCAGCTCCTCCCCGGGAGCGCCGTGACCAGGCGACGCAGCTCCTTGCCTTCGGAGAGCGGCTCTCTGAGCCGCAACAGCCCCGAACGCATCGGCGCCTCCGAAATTCTCCACCGTGCTCTGCCCTCCGGACGTGCTGCGGGTCGGAGACCCGCGCTCCGGCGCTTCGCCCCCGCGCCCGCGCGGACGAGGCCGTCCGCCCCTCCTTACGCGCTCGGCTCCCCCAGGACCATGCGCCGCCTCTTCCTCTTGCAGTCGTTCCCCCTTCGCGTCCTTTGCGCCCTTCGTGTGAGTTCTCTCGCGGGAGAAAGCTTTTCCCTCACGCAAAGGCCGCGAAGGCCGCGAAGGTCTGCGGACTTTGTCTTTCACTTTGTCTTTCACTTTGTCTGCTGTTTTCATCGAGCATTGAGCATTGAGCAGTTAGCATTTTTCATTTGCACCGACGCGCTCCTTTCACGTTTCACGTTTCACGTTTCACGTTTCACGTTTCAAAATCCCCCCGACGACCATCCAACGTAAGCGCCGGAGATCGAGACATTCCCCTGATTCGACACACACATCGAAATCGGCGTCCCCTTCGGCACAAACACCGATACCGCCGTGTTGCTCGACGATGTAAACGTGCCCGAGGTCCCAAACACCACCGACGCCTTGTAATTGCTGGCCGCTCCATTCGTATAAACCGTGAACGAAATATTCGTCGCCGGCGAAATCGTCGTGTAACTCATCCACACATACAAATTCGTCAGCGTATAGTCATACGGCAGCGCCACGGAGCCCGCCGCAATCGTGCTCAACCCACCCAGAAACAGGCTGTTGGCGCCCGCGTTCGGCGGCCAGAACGAGCCGCCAGGCTGGATCGTCCCGTTCTGCACCGTGCCCACAAACATCGGCAGCCGCGACAGATTCGTCAGTCCACTCCCGTTCCCGCTTGCCGTCCCCGCAAAGCTTATGTTGCCCAACACTCCATCCAGCGTCACGTTCGCCCCCGCATTGGTTGGCCCGAGCGTCGCGGCGCCATTCGTCAGCGTGATCCAGTTGCCCGTGGCAAAATTCGTGTTGCGCAAACCACCGGTCCACACCGACCCGCGATTAGTTGTGATCCCATCGAGCGTCAGGCCCGATGCCGCCGCGTTCGTCAGCACCGCCTCGGGCACCGTGCCTGAGGTGAAGTTGCCGGCGTTGAGATTGGTTAGTCCATTGCCATCGCCGATAAATCCGGGCGTGTGGTTGCCCACCTGAATGAACGTGCCCATCTTGTTTGTCGCCGCCGCTCCGCCGCTCACTTGCGGCACACTCAACAAACCATTCCCATTTGCATCCGCGCCGAACTGCACAAAATCTCCTGTGCCCGGTGCCGTGATGTTCAGCACCCCACCCGATTGCGTCACGGTCACCCCGCCATCGCTCAAAGCTTTGGCGGTCACGTTAGTAAGATTGACCCCATTATATATATTGGGCCCCAACAACCCGACCGAAGGCGTCGCGAAAAATGTCCCGCTGGTCAACGTAGTGCCCGCCAATTGATTCCCCGACAGCATCACCGTCCCGCCGCCCGATCCGCCCACGCACAACGTGCCGCCTCCATGCGCCTGGCAGCCCGAAATCACCAGGTGCGGATACTGATTGGCCGTGCCGATATTTTGCAGGCTCACCACCGCGTTGGCATCGCCTGTGTCCGGGATGGCATCGCAGGCCGTGACGATCACGTTCGTATTGTTCTCATCCAGGTCCAACTCAAACACGCCCTGGGCGCCTTTGATAAGCGCGCTACCCACGTTCATTCCATCCAGCGCCACCGCCGGCGACAAATTGGATTTCTTGAAGCCGTCCAGGTAGAAATTCCCAATCTGAAACGATCTCGCCGGAGTCGAGCCCACGTTCATATCCGCGATGCTCGAGTTGCGAATATCCTTGAACGTCGCGCTGTACACGTAACCCGTGTCCCCGTATGTGTGGGTATCCGGCGTGTCCAGGAACGAAATCGAGAGCGACCCGCCGCCGCCCCCCTGAAAATCCTGCACGTCCAGCGTCCGGATAAAATAGCCCGGCACCGACCATTGCGAATTGTCGGCGTCCCCTTCGTTCAAGTTCAATGCCAGTTCGTTGTCGTCGCAATTGGCCGAGCGGCAGTGATACACCTTCACGCTGTCGAAATTTCCCCAGAAATGAAACGCGTCGTGCGACACATTATGATTGGTGGCCGCCACGTTGTTGCTGGCCACGCAGCTTTCCAGCAAGACATTGCCAAGGCTGGCCAGCAAAAACGCATAGTGCCGGCTACCGATCGTGGTCACATTCCGCAGCGTCACGTTGTCGCCGACCGCCACCAGCACGCAGTGGTTCCAGGTGGACTTGGTGAGGTCCGTCAGGTTCATGATGTACTCATATTGCTGCGCCGGGTTCTGATTGAGCGTCAAGTTCTCGACCACCACATTCGTGCAGCCGATTGGCGAGATGGCCGTCCCGGTCCATTTGCAATTCCAAAGCACCGGAGTGTTGGCGCCGCCGGCCAGGTAAAGCCCTGCCCCCGGCAGCCCGCGCAGTCGCAGGTTGCTCCTGAGCGTCAGCCCGGTCGAAATCAGCGTGGGCCGCTCGATGATGACCTCCACCGGCCCATTCGTCGCCTGGTCAATGGCGCCTTGCAGTTTGGCCCGGTCATCGTGCCCGCCGCCCAGCACCAGGTCGCTGTCGCCGGAGCAGCCGAGCTTTGAGCTGTAGATGACGTTGGTGGAAAGGACATTGGTGAGAGTGGCGGCGTTGTTGGTGGCCAGGGATTGGAGGATGGGACTGATGAGACTGATGGGACTTATGTTGGTGAGACCTGCGCCATTGCCGATGATGGATGGAGAAACAATCGGGTTTGTGATGGTGCCGCTCAGTGAGGCGGCGTTCATGTTCGTGCCCAGGGCCAAATTGATCGGGCCAGCAAGGTTGGTGCCCTGGTAATTTGTGGCTGCGACTAAGTTTCCGATTAAGTTTCCGACGAAGTTTCCGGCAAAGTTTCCATTGGTGCTGCTCGGAATCCCCGTCAGCACCTGACTGTTCGTTAGCCCCGCTGTGTTCGTGAGCCCGGAGCCGTTGCCGACGAAATTTCCTACGAAGCTTCCGGCGAAGTTATTTCCTGCATTGGTAAGCTGATGGGGAAACGAGTCTGTCGAAATCGAAAACACATCCACGATCCCGCTACGCTGGATGCGCACATCGGCGGCATTCGTGATGCTCGGATCACCCGGCCAGAAAATGTTCATGGCCTGTGGCAGGCCAGCGAAGGTGATTTGGTAATTGCCGGCCACCAAATTCGTCACGGCCAGGGCAGTCACCCCCGAGGGCGTATTCGTCGGATAAACCGTGATCGGTCCCGAATAGGCGATATTGGTCCCATAGAAACCAAGCGGCCCATCCAGAGGCGTGATCGTAATCGCCCGCGCCGCGCCCGAGCCGGTGACTTCGGACATATTGAACCAAATGGGGGTTTGCGCGGAACTGCTTAACGCAAAGGCGCAAAGGAGCAAAGGCGCAAGAAACAACCTGAACATCCAACGTTCAACGTTCAACGTCCAACTTGCGTCGTTTAGGTCCCTTTCGTCCCTGCCGCGCTGGATGTTGGATGTTGAACGTTGAACGTTGAATGTTGGTCTTTTCATTTTCATGGATTCGTAATTGTGGTTATTCCAAACGTATATCTCACCGTCCACCGCAGCCCTTCCACCCCCACCACCCCCACTCCTTTAAGCACCGCGTTTGCCATCGTCAGCGTCTGCGCATCAAACGTCAGCACCAACGACCCCACCTGATTCAATCTCGCGAGTTCTCCCGCAAAAAACTGCGCCGCCGCATCCCGGCTCGCGTGGCTTTTGGCCGCCGTGAACACACATTCCCCCGCCTGATTCCCCAGCGCCAACCGCAGCACCGTCGCCGCCCCAAACATCTGCGCCACGTGCTCGAGCGACTGGGCCCCAAGCTGCTCCAGCTTCATCGTCCATTTGGCCGAGTCATCGCCCAGGTGCGCGAGCGAGCCGCCGGTAGGGGTCCAATCAGCTTTCATGAGGGGTTCAGGGTTCAGGGTTCAGGGCGCAGCGGGGAACTTTGTCGTTAACTTTGTCGTTAACTTAGTCGGCTTTTTCAGTCCAAAGTCCAAAGTCCAAAGTCCAAAGCCTTCGCTAAGTTCGCAACTGGGTGCTTTTCCATGCACTTCGTCTTTCACTTCGTCTTTCACGTTGTCTTAGGGCCAAAGGCCCGTCTCATACCATGGCCAGTCCGGCCCGGACCCCAGGGCAGCGCCCTGGGTAACGGGCCACAAAAACCCATCTGAGCGCTGAAAGCGCGATTCATTGGGCCTTGGGCGCTTGCTCATCCCGCTGAGCGGGACGGCTCTGCCCAACGTGCTCCGCCAGGTTCTCCAGGGCCGTCCTTAGCCCCCCGATCGCCACGTGCAAATGCGGTGTTTGAGTCTTCTTGGCCTGCAACTCCTTCAGCAGCCCGTCAATGAGTTTGATTTTCTCTTCCATACTTCGTTTCCTTCGTTTTCTTCTGTTGATTATTGGCCCGGCGAAGCCGGTCCGTTGTCATTCAAGGTTCAAGGTTCGATGTTCAAGGTTCGATGTTCGCTGTTTCTCTTGGCTATCGCGTATCGGTTATCGGCTATTCCTGAACCCTGAGCCCTGAACCCTCCTTCAATGCCAAATACAAAATGCTCAATGCTCAATGCTCAATGAGGCCGACAAAGTTAAGGACAAAGTTAAGGACAAAGCTTCCACCAACCTGGCACCTGATACCTGGCACATGGCACATGACACCTGACACCTGACACATGACACATGACACCTGACACTCATCCCACCGTTGCCACCGCATTCGCCGCCCCGGCCGTGAACCCGCGGGTCGTCTCCCACGCCACCTCTCCCTGGCGCAAGGGTTCGATGCCGAACATATATCCGTTCTCGGTCATGCCGGCCGATTTCAAGACGACCGAGGAACTGCCTCCCGTCAGCGTGAGATCGGCGGCTGCCACGGTGCCGTTTGAAAGCAGCGTCCCATGCGCGCTGCCCTGCGCATTGCTCTGCGCCTCGATCTGCGCCAGCGTCGGCCCGATCGGGATGCACTTCACACCGCCCAAAAAATTTTTCAGCGTTACGTCCACCGTCCCGTAGCCGTCCACATTGATCTCGTCGTATTCGAGCTGCCACGTCACCTGAAAACCCTTTTGCGGAATGATCGTCCCGAATCCCGTCTTGCTGCCCCACGCTCCCGTCCAACGCACCTTCTTGAAATTCGTCTTTGCGAAAGTGTTGTCCGTGTAGCTCTGCCCCGTCGCCAGCGCGAAGTACGCCCCCGCATCCTCCGGATAGGCATTGCTCTTCACAATCGCCAGGAACTCCACTTCCGCCGCCCAAAGCTCTGAATCCACGCCCAAATACAGATTCCCCAGCTTCACCAGGGTCGCGCACGCGTAGGTGAGTTGGTCCCCATTGCGCCCCAGCACCACCAGCGGCGTATCCGAACTCCCCACCAGCGATGCCCCAATCGTCGGATTCAAAATCGAACTCGGAAAGAGCACCGACAAATTCTCCCACGACCCCCAAAGCGTCAGCGGAATCCGGATGGACAGATTGCGTTTAAACTTATCAATCGTCCCATACATCGAAGTCTCCACCGCATTCAACATCGGGGTATGGCGCAGATTGATATCGTTGCGAGTGAACAGCGTCGCGCCGCCGTAGGTGACGATGGCCGGACCTCTTCCTAAATTGGCTCTGCTAACGGGCATAGGAATTTATGATTTATGATTTATGATTTATGATTTTTCAGCCGGCGGCGCCGGTAACTCGGAGGAGGACAAACGAATGGGGACAAGCGAATGAAAAAAATGGAACTAATTGTCATTCGTTTGTCCCCATTCGTTTGTCTTCATCTTTGCGTCTTTGCATCTTTGCGTCTTTGCGTTGAGTTGTTTTAAAACGTCACCACCGCCCGCACGATATTGCTCGGCAGCTTGGTGCGCTCCCACGCCAGCGCGCTCAGCAGCATCCCGCTCACCGGCAATTGAAATGGTCCGTTGTATAACTGCGCGGTGTTGGCGGGATCGGAGGCGTTCGCCGGCGGAATCGGCGCCGTCCCATCCGTCGTGTAAAAAATCTGCGCCTGCGAATCCGCGCAGCTCAGTGTCACCTCCGGCCCGCCGCTGATCACCGGATCCAGCGTCCTACCCGAAATATCCTGCGGCATCGGCCCCACCAGCACCGAGTCATACACCAACAGCCCCTTGTAACCGTAATTCGGCTTGAGCGCCTGCCCATGATCATCCCCATGTAGCTGTGTCTGCCCGCCGATGGTTTGTCCATCCAGCCACCGCAAATTCAGCATCGCCACGTCCTCGGCCGACAGCCCCGTATTATTCACCCGCGGATCGTGCAGGCAGCGGATCACGATACTCAGGTCGTACTGCGGCCCCGGCACATTCGGCGTCACCACCCGTAAGGAGGGCATCATCACCAGGCACGACAACCCGATCTTGCCCGCCACCCGCGATTTCCAAGCCGCCAGCGCCTCCTCCTGGACGGAGTGCAGGACTTCGCGGCGGTAGCTGGTGAACGGGACGGAGGCGGTGTCCGGATTGGCGAGAAGCAAAGCGGTGAGATCGTCCTGGAGTTGGATGAGAGGGTTCAAGAGAGTGTCAGGTGTCAGGTGTCAGGTGTCAGGTGTCAGGTGCTGCGGCTCGAGGCACTTCGTCTTTCACTTTGTCTTTCACTTTGTCTGTTTGTATTTTCGGTGTTAACGCTTATGCCTCACACATTTCCAGAGCTTCCAGGTTGGTCATTCGATGCAAAGGAGGTCTCCGCTGGCGTTTACCGAGTATTCGGACGCGATCTACCCGGTCGAAACGTTGAGGCAACCGGCCTTGACCCGGACGCACTCATTGAAAAATGCAGACGCGCGGCGCTTGAGATCATGGCTGGCGTTACGAAGTCCAGCGACTCCACGGGAGGTAAGAAACCATAACCGCTTTCTTTCCAAGGCTACCACAGAGAGACAAAGTGAAAGACAAAGTGAAAGACAAAGTGCTCCCCAAAGAACCCGCGACGTCCTTCGCGAATAACTTTGAACTTTGAACCTTGAACTTTGAACTCTCATATCCCCTCCTCCCGCTCCACCCCAAACCGATGCCGTCTCCTGCCCACCGCCGGCCCGCTCACCCTCCCAATCTTCGCCTGCCCCACCTTCTCCAAATAATCCACCGCCTCCTCATACGCCGCCTCTCTCTGCCTCGTCTGCACCGCCTCATTTTTCGCCACTCCCTCACTCACAAACCGCCACAACGCAATCGCGATCGCCCGCCCTTTGAGGCCTTCCGGAATCTGCCCCTCCGGCCCCAGGTCGCGCTCTGAAAACTCGTAAGCCTGCCGAATCTGCGCCGTCACCCCCAAGCAGATCGCGGCCAGGTCATCGCGCCCCTTTATCGCCGCAATCCCAATCCGCTCCGCAGAGGTGGCGGGAAGGACGTCGAGATCGGTAAAGGTGGTCCAGGATTCGGGCATAGGGTTCAGGGTTCAGGGTTCAGGAGTGAAACTTTGTCGTTAACTTTGTCCTTAACTCAGGGCTCAGGGGGCAACTTAGTCGCAAACTTAATCGCAAACTTAGTCGGCAGTGTTCGGGAGAAGCTTTCGATTAAGTTTTCGATTAAGTTCTCTCTGCGTCCGCCGGGTAACCAGCCCGGAAAACCCGGCGGACGCGCCTTTCACCCAAGGTCAGTGGTCAGTGGTCAGTGGTCAGTGGTCTCCTCAGAAGTTTGGGTATTGCCACACCAAACTCGTATTCGTCAGCGTCCCGCTGCCCGCCGCGTTCGAGATTCCCGACACCACCAGAAACGTGAAGCCCTCGAGCTGCGCGCGCGACCAATTGGTCACAAATGCCGTGCTCGTCGTCCCTCCCGGCGTCACCGTCCACGTCCACACATTCGTGCTGATGTTGGTGCCATCCAGGCTCGGCTGCAGGTAGATCGGGCAGGGCGGACTGGTAGCCGCGCTCATCTTGCCCACCCACTGCAACGCCAACCCCCGCCCCTGGCTGACGGGGATCCACGAGTTGAGGCCATTGGAGACGACGCTCGCCGTCACGAACGTCGGTATGTTCGTCGCGGTGCCCATGGTCGTGGGATAACCTTGCGAGTCAGCCCTCACGGACAAGACCACAGGACCACTGACCACTGACCACAGGACCAAAACGCTCAACCCCAGCAGGGCCGCGGCGCCAATTTTTTTCGTTAAGTTCTTCATATCTTCTTTTTCTCTATTGAGTTCTTATTCGTGTTAATTCGTGTAATTCGTGTCTTCGTTTTCTTTGTTTGCTTCTGTTGGTTTTTCTTCACCACTGAGGCACAGAGGCACAGAGGTGGAACCTGTTCCTCCTCTGTGTCTCTGTGTCTCTGTGGTTCATATTCTGTCTCTGTGTTGTTCGATTGAGTTAAGGACAAAGTTAACGACAAAGTTTAGGACTTGATCGCGCCGACGGCGGCGGTGTTGGTGACGACGGGCAGCGTGGTCCAATCCATCTTTAACACCTGGTCCCTCTGGTCCACGGTGGTGTAGCTGCCGCTGCGGAAGAAGCCGCCCATGCGCGCGAAGGTCTTCATGAAGCTCGGGTCCATCCGATTCGGCGTGCTGTTGCTCGCGAACACAATCACCATCGTGTCCAGCAGGAACTGGATATTCTCCGCCTGACCGGGCGCGCTCTGATCAATGACCATCATCGAAAGCTCGACCTCCGGATTGGTCATCAGCAGCCCGCCCACATCCGCGATGCTCGGCGACACCGTGCCCACCTTCCCGCCGCCTTTTTCCGCCACGCCGGCCGAAACGATGTAGCGCCGTTTCACATTGGCGTTATTCCGGAACTGCTTGAACTTCGTAGTGCCGAACAGCACCTTCACCGGCGCGCCGTTCTTGGCGCCTTTCGCCACCGCCAGGATCATGTCATCCAGGATCGCGATCGGGTCCACGTTGTCGTTGGTGAAATCCGCTGCTTTGCTCAGTGTCGAGTTGCTAGCAGCGGTCTGGGCGGCGCTCACGATCTCATTCTCCAGCGCCAGGGCCGAGGCATCCGCCAGGACCGATTGCGCTTCCATGATCGCGAACTGCAATCCCTCGTCCGAGAGTTGCTCGGCGTTCGGGATGGGAAAATCCAGCGCATTGGGTTCGAGCGTCTGGTTGGCGTCATCGCCCGCGAACCCGAGCACCGTGGCCGGACTGCCGGGCTGCCTCTTGGTGTTGGGGACGCGATAGCGGTTCTGTTCCGTGTACTTTTTGTAACGGAACGTGAGGTCAGGCACCTCGCAGATGGGCGCAATGAATTGGCCCACGGGCCGGATCGCTTTTTGCGAAGCGGTGATCGCGAAGTTTTGAAGCAACGGTGAGGTTGCGAGCTGGGCTAAACGTGTTTCTGCCATATAAATAAGTGTTTAAGTGTCAGGTTTTTAAGTGTCAGGTTTGTTTCCGTGCCAGGTGCTCCGGTGTCAGATGTCACGTGACACATGACACTTGGCACATGACACTCAATTCATTAAAACGTCACGCTGATCGCGCCGATGCGGCGGGCTTTCACGAGCTGGCCATCCGTCCCCGCTTCCTCCGCGATCGCAATCACCTGCTTGGCGCCGGCGCCGCCGGCGGGGACATAGACTTTGCCCCAGTCGGTGCTCAGCACGAGCTGGTCGCCGGGATTGCAGGCGCCTTTGAGGACGACGCGGAAGTTTTCCTCCATGCCGGGGGCTTCGGCAGCCACGTTGTTGCCGGCGACGTCGCCGGATGCGCCGACGTAGATGGCGAAATCGGTCTGGCTGCCGGGCAGGTCGAACTTGGCGACGCCGCCGTCGTTAACGATTTTCCAAAGCAGGTTTTCTTTGCCAGTGAGATCGGATTTAGCCAGCAGATTGATGTCACCACGCTTGGTGTCGCTCTGGCTGGGATTCAAAATAATGTTCATTTTAGATTTTAGATTTTAGATTTTAGATTTTAGATTTTTTAAACCGCTGATCTTCGCTGATAACCGCTAATCTCTTTTTCTGATTAGCGTTCATTAGCGTTCATTAGCGGTTTCATTTCTTTTCGTGTCTTTCGTGTGTTTCGAGGTTCTCTGTGTCTCTGTGCCTCTGTGGTTTAATTGTTCGCCATTTCGCGCTGCGCCATCGTGTACGCCGTCGCGACGGTCAGATGGGGCATTTGCTTTTGGAGTTCGCACGCGCGGTTCTGGATTTTCACCGCCTCCGCCCGCTGCACCTTCTCGGCCCCTTCATCCAGGGAGATTTCGGGCGCCTTGGTGTCCCGGTTGCGCAGCAACCGCTGGCTGTTCTGTCCTCTGTCCTCTGTCCTCTGTCCTCTGTCGCTGAGGTCCTTGATGAATTCCACTCTCTCCGCCCGGTTCTTGAAGTGCTTCGGGTCGGTGAGGAGGGGCTTGTGGCGATTCACGATCTTGTCGTCCTTGATGCCTGCCGCCGCAAAATCCGCCTCGATCTGTTCGCCGAGCAAGGTGGCGTTTTCGGTTTCGAGCAGGGCGATGCGGCCCTGGGCGGTGGTGAGGCGCTGGGTGGCTTCATCCGCGCGGTTGATGATTTTGGTGAGTTCGGCGAGGAGGGCGTCCTCGCTGGCCTCGGCTGCCAGGCCGAGCTTGGTGGCTATGGTGTTCATTTTAGTGTCTTTGTTACTTTGTTGTTTGTTTTGGAGCGTCCCGGCCTGACCGGAACGAGAGTGTCGAGTGTCGAGTGTCGAGTGTAGGGCAGGCGTCCCGCCTGCCCCCGCGTCGCGCATGGCCTGCCGTGCCGCGGCCGGTCCGGTTAAGGTCTTGTGGTCAGTGGTCAGTGGTCCTGTGGTCCCGCCCCTGTTCGTAATGGGGCGCTGCCCCCGATTATTGTGCATGTTGGTCAGCGTCAGCCCATCCAGCCTCGTCGGCCGCACATACTTCTCATCCTTCCCATCACTCCCATTCCCAGCCGCCTCGCAGTCGGCGGGGTCATATTCGGTCGAAAAAAACCGGTAATCACCGCCATCCACAGCGGTTTTGCCCGTGGCCGTCCAGCGGATTTGGCCGTAAATGCCGTCTTCGCGCGCTTCGAGTTTGGTGAGCCAGCCGTAGGCGCGAGTTTCTTTGTCGGCTTCGTCTTTGAAATGCTCGTGGTCAACTAGCAACTCATGGGCGTGGCGCAGCTTGCCGGCGGCGGCGTCTTCATTGAAGCGATTGACGATCTGCCGAATGGCTTGCTCATCGATCACCAGAGTGATGCCGGCGCGGCGATTGGGGTGTTCGCCTTTGGGCTCGATCATGTACCAGCCGTCGGGGGGATGCTGGAAATCGCGGTTAAGGATGGTTGCGAGCACTTTGTCTTTCACTTTGTCTTTCACTTTGTCTGGTCAATTGTCAGTAGTTGGTAGTCCGCAGTCCGTAGTTCGTGGTCCGTAGTCAGTAGTCAGTAATTCGTCCGTTTTGTCTTTTTTTTCATTCGTTTGTCCCCATTCGCTTGTCACATCCTTTGTTTGTTGGTTGTTTTGTTGTTCGGATTTCTGAAGAGACAAAGTGAAAGACAAAGTGAAAGACAAAGTATCTGCCCAAGGACCTACGCCGAACTTGGCGAAGGACTTGGGACTTTGGACATTGGACTTTGGACTTCCTCATTGATTACGGCGCCGGAAGCCCGGATCGTCTCCTTCAAATTGATCTGCTCCAGCAGCACCGACCCCATCTGTGGATTCCTCAGAAGCCCTTTCACCAGCTCTCTCGTGAACGCCAGGCTTGCTTCATCTCCGCGCTCGACAGGTGTCAACGTGAATCCGGCCAGCACCGGTTCGCCCGGATGCTCCCGCGCCAGCACTTCGGCATCGAAATCGCGCTGGAAACATTCGGAAATCTTCTCCGCGCGCGCCGCGGCGATGTCCTCAAACGTGTCCTGATGGGCGGCGCCGGCCAGCGTGCCCGAGCCGCCTTCGGTGAGCATGGTGAGCTTGCCGCCGGTGCCCACCAGCACTACCTGCTCGTCCAGGTGCCGCAACCGCGGTGTAAAAGGGTCCACCCCGCGCGGCGAGTCATTCGGCTTGTATTCGCTGCCATTCGGCAAAGCTCCGCTGCCGCCCTGCGAAATCAGTTTGGCTGCCAGTTCGAATTCCCCCTCTTTACCCTGCGGCACATTCGGCGGCATGATCACCACCCCGCTTGGGATGCCGAATATTTCCATGAACGCATCCGCATCTTTCTCGCACAAATTGGCCCGCACGAAGTTGACCAGCGCGATTTCATCAATGGGCCGGTCCACCGTGTGAATGATGAAATCCTGCAGCGGCAGTTCGGGGCCGCCGATGCAGTTGGCCGGCCCGAGAAATTGCAGCGGCTGCGACGTCGAGCGCGAATCCGGATTCCACCACCAGTTGCCTTCGAGGCCGTCGCGGCAGACGCACCATTGGTTCAACGGCTCCAGGTGGATGACGTCGCTGGGGTGGAAACCCGAAGCCCGAAGCCCGAAATCCGAAGGGCCTGGTCGCGCCGAAACGGAGTTCGGCGCTCCGCCCGCTCGATGTTTTTGGAGATGGGAATAGCCGCGGAACTCGGCGAGGTGCAGGTGCTTGATGGCTTCTTTGAGATTGTCTATGAGGTCGTAGGCGGAGCGGAGGGTGGATTGCTGGCGGAGGGCCATCGCATTCAAGGAGCGCCCAACTCCGTTGGGCGAGTGGCGGCCTGACTCACGCCCGACAGAGTCGGGCGCTCCTGAGCGCCCAAGTCCGTTGGCCGATTGTTCGCCTGATTCGCGCCCGACGGAGTCGGGCGCTCCTGCCTGCTCCTTAATCTGGATGGTCCAGTCGAAGTTCAGGAGTGGGGCTTCGCAGCGGGTGATGAGGGCGCTTAAGGTCGGATAGCGCCGCTCGACAAAGCGAAAGGCCCATTGGAGGTAAGCGGTGTCTCCACGCTGGGCCAATTCCAGGAGTTCGACGACGCGGCGCATGAC
Source organism: Verrucomicrobiota bacterium (assembly GCA_003176045.1). Lineage (GTDB taxonomy): Bacteria > Verrucomicrobiota > Verrucomicrobiia > Limisphaerales > UBA8199 > PSRM01. The sequence continues at coordinate 25,743 of PSRM01000094.1, forward strand.
CAGGCCGCGCAAGGGATTGTAATTCTCGCGCCAGCGGTTGGCTGCAGTAACGATCTCGCCCAGGCGGCCGGCGGTGGTGCCGCCGCGCTGGAGTTGGTCGCCGGGTTGGGCGGCAGGGGCGACCATGGGGAGTTGGCGGATCGCTCCGAGGGAGGAGGGGCGAGGGGCGAGGGACAGCGGGCGCGGCGTGCGACGTTTAGTCATAGGTTCAGGGTTCAGGGTTCAGGGTTCAGGCAAACACCAAAAACCAAACACCAAACACCAGAGAAACTCCAAATCCCAAACACCAAAGGCCACGAACGACTGTTGGAGCTTGGAGCTTGGTGTTTCTCTGGAGCTTGGTGTTTGGTGTTTGGTGTTTCATGCTCTGGGCTCTTTTCATGCTAGTACGCTTCGGTCCCTCCGCTCCGCCAGCACCTCCGCCCTCCTCCCCTGCGGCGGCACAATAATCATGCACACGTTCCCCGCAAACGACTTGGCCCGCGTACACAACGCCTGCGCGTTCGCACGGTCCGCGTGCCCGTCTTCATTATGCGGCGCCCGAAAACTCACGCTCCCATTGGGCGTCACGCACCGATACACACTGTGCAAATCCTCCCGTATCGCCTGGTTCACCGGTATCCGCTTCTGCTTGCGCTCATAAGCCATCCGCAGCTTGCCGAACAGCTCCACCTTCAAGGTGTTCGAGATCGTCACCAATTCCACCTTCCCGTACAAATTCCTGTCCGGGTCCCATTCACCAAACTCTCTCGCCAGCAAATCGCCCAGCCCGATCCCGCCTCCGTTATAGTCCAGGCATACTCGGCGCGCCTTGGCCACGCGTGACCGCAACACCTCAAATTGATCCGGCGTGGACATCGCCTGCAGGCAAAGCACCTCGCGCGTGATGTGTAAATCCGCCACCGATTCCTCCGCCCAGCAAACCGTCAGATCCCGCTTCCGCCCAAAATCAATCCCCAGATCCAGGGGCGGGGACAGCCTTGTCCCCGGATCCCAGTAGTCCGGCGGCGCCAGCTCGGAGGCCTCGGCGCTTTCGCAGGCGGCAATCAGCTCGTAAGGAAGCAGAACGGAGGCGGCATCCAGGAATTGGCAGCAAAACTCCTGGGCCCAGCCGTCGGGATCGGAGAAGGCTTCCTTGAGTTCCTCGATATCCACGGGCAGCCCCATGAGGACGGCGTGATAGATGGTGACCAAGTGATGGCTCCATTGGATGCGATGGGACTGTTGGGAGCGGATTTTATGCATGAGGCCGCCCAGGCCGTTTGGGGTGGAAATGAGGCGGACCTTCTTTTCGCCGCCGCGCATAGGATTGGTGATGCTGGGAAGGATGGCGCGCCAGGTTTCCAAAGGATTCTCGAAGAAATCCACTTCGGTCATGAGGATATTGGCGCTGCGGCCGCGAACGGTTTCGGGTTTGCCCGGCACGGCGCGCATGCGGCTGCCGTTTGAAAAGATGATCTCGGCGCTTTTGAGGAAGGTGCCGGAGCCGCCCTCGCGAGATTCGCGGTAGTCAGCAATGGCGAGGTCAAAGGCCTGGGCCCAGGTCTTGCCCTGTTCGAGGGAGTCGAGGGCCTGGCGCTCGCTCGGGGCGGCGATCATCCATTCGGTCCTTGGGCGTTTGAGGCAATCCTCGGCGGCCTCGGACTGGCTGGCGAAGTCTTTGCCGGTTTGGCGGCCCTGGAGAGCGTCTTTGAAACGGCTGGAGTCTTCGCGCCAGGCGAATTGGTATTCAAGGAGGAGGGACCTGGGGTCATCGGGAGGATAGGGGTTGGTCCAGTGGTTAACATTTTGGCGAATGGGATGATTGAGGCAGCGGGCGATGAGGCCGGAGAGAGGGACCTCACGCAAAGGGAGGCCGGCGGAGGCACGAGCGGCGGCGAGGAGGGGATTGAGGGGATCAGGGGTCGGCTCGAGGTCAAGCACAGCGGTTGGACGCTCCCTCACGGTCGCGGCTCTGTTGGAGTCGGCGGCCAGTTTTTCCATGGCTTGCGCAGCGGAGTGAGTCATAGAACGCCGAAGAGTTCTTTCATGCGGTTGGCACGTTCGGCCTCGGTGAGGCGGTGGTCTTCGAGGACGGTGCGTGCGTCGTCGGCCTGCTTGGCTTTGTCTTCGAGGAGGGTGAGTTTGCGCTCGTCCATTTTTTGTTTTTCTTCGAGCTTGGCGAAGTCGAGGGTCATGGCAGTGATCTGCTCGGCGAGTTTAAGGCAGGAGGAATTGGCGGCGGCCTGGATGGCCAGTTTCAAAGCGGTAACCCGATGGACGGCCATGATGCGGGCCAACTCGGGGCCTGGGTCCTGGCCGGCAACGATTTTGACCAGATCGCAATTGAGGGCGGCGTGCTCAAAGGCGAGGAGGCACTTTTCCTCGAGGGGTTCGTTGAAGCGTTTAAACCTCCAGTCCAGGAGGGATTGGCGTGAGACGGTAAGCTCGTGCTCAGTTTGGAGTTTGGCCAGACATTCATCGGGGGAGAGCTTGTCCTGGCGCAGCCAGCGAACCAGCAGGGGCGCAAAGCGGTCCAGGTCGGCTAATTCGTCTTTGGATTGGGTGGCCATGGGGGTTTTAGAGCTGTTGCGCCTTGTGTTTGCCCTTTTCGGTAAGAGTGTAGGTGAGCAGGGCAGGATCGAGGTCGTCACGGGCGGCCTGGATGAAGGCGTCGGCCTCCAATTCTGCGAGAGCCTGGCGCAAGTCGCTTTTCAGCGGGGGCGGAGCCAGGAGGGAGCAGGCTTCCTGGAGCAGTTCTTCGCGCAAGGGCAGGCCGCGGGCAACGGACAGCGCCCTGAGGATGAAACGTTTGATTGGGGGAATGGGATTCATGCTGAAATTATGATTTATGATTTATGATTTATGATTTGGGCGGAACTTCGCGCAGGTTTGCGGGTAAAAGGAGGGGTCAAAGGTGAGGGCGATTTCAGATTTGAGATTTCAGATTTCAAAGACGTGAAATGGCAGATGGCAGATGGCAGATGGCAAATAAGGAATGGCGATGCGGGTTTGAGATTTCGGGTTTCGGGTTTCGGGTTTCGGATTTCAGATTTCGAGTTGCAGATTTCGGGGGGCAGATTTCGGGGGGCAGATTTCACGTTTCACGTTTCACGTTTCACTTCCTCATGATCTCATCCAGCTTCACATCCATCCGCGCCAGCCACGCCGATTGATTGCGCGTCTCGGTGTCCAGCCCGGACACCTTCTCCCCCAGCGCGCTCACGCGCTCCTGCAGTTCTTTCATGTCTTCCTTTCGCTCGGTGCGCATGGCGTCAATTTTTTCTTCGATGGCCTTGTTGGCCACGCGCTCGACGGTGCCGATCTTTTCAAAGATGCGCGCATGCTCGTCCTTATTTTCCTGCGCGAGCAACTCGAACGCCCGGCGCTCCACGTATTCGGCCTCATCCTTGACGCGCAACGGCTGCGGCGTGATTTGCACCTGCACACGCTTGCGTTTTTCATTGAGCCAGGCGGCCACGAGGGCGAGGTTGCCCAGGATGCTGGTGACCATGACGAGACCGCCCAGGGAGAAGAGGTTTTCGGTTGTGGCTAAGGTGATCATGTCCAGGCCCTCCCCAAATCCAAAGCGCCAGAGGACTGGCGCACTCCAAAAGCTGGCGCCATTTGGGACGCGTGCGGTGCTCGCGAAGCGTCTTGGAGTGCGCCAGTCCTCTGGCGCTTTAACTCGACGCGCGCAACGTTTTTCAGAGTCCTGGGCATGGCTGGCATGTTGCCGGTTCTGCTTCTTCGTTCTGTGCGACAGTTCGCCTCAAGGAACTCACACCAAATCCAAAGCGGCGGAATGCGCCGCACTCCAAACGCTTCGCGCGGCACGACGCGGCTATGAAGTCGCGAAGCGTTTGGAGTGCGCGGCATTCCCGCGCTTTCGTTTTCGTGCTCAATGGATGGATTCTCGGGTGACGAAACGCCGATCCGCGCTCCCACCCGAGCCAAAGCGCCAGAGGACTGGCGCACTCCAAAAGCTGGCGCCAAGCGGAAAGCGTGCGGTGCTCGCGAAGCGTCTTGGAGTGCGCCAGTCCTCTGGCGCTTTTGCACGAGGCGCCCAACGGCTCGAGGAGTTCTGAATTTGTTCAAAAGGCAGATCACGGGAAAATTTCAGTATCTTCGAACAGCATCTGCGGAGTGATGGTGCGGGCGGGATTCCTGGCCAGGCAGCCGATCGGACCAAGCGCGGGCTTGAGGCCGAGTCGGTACCGGAGATTGTGCGGGGGATTTAGGGCGCACGCAGCCACCACGGAGCAGACCGGGGCGAGGTCATTCCAATCGGCGAGTTTGCTGATGAGGCGATTGGGCCAGCCGGCGAGGCATTTGTTGAGGAAATGGCCGGCGAGCGTGTTGGCCAGGCAATCAGTGACGATGAGGCCGTAGCCGTAGGGGAGGCCGAGCATTTTGAGGGCGTTCTCGGCGACTATATCCGCCACTTTGTCTTTCACTTTGTCCTCCACTTTGTCGAAAGACGCCGCCGAACAAGTCAGACCGGTCGGACCGGTCGGACCGACCAGAGACGACAAAGTGGAGGACAAAGTGGAGGACGAAGTGTTTCCCCCGCCACCTGACCCCTGCCCCCTGACACCTGACACACTCGCCTCCCCCACCGCGCAACCCACCGGCGCTTTGAGGAAAATCGGCCGAGGAGAATCGAAGTAGGGCGCCAGGGGCGAGCGGACCACCCCGTGCGCAAGCGCCTCGACACATTCGTTCTCGCCGGTGACCACCAGCACGTGCGTTACCGCAATACCCGATCGATCCTCCCGCCTCGTGAGGTAAGCGATGCCTTGCGAGACGAAGTCCGACGTGTCCTCCGCGACGAAGCCGATGTAACCGCGGGAATAGTTTGCGCCGTAGAGGGGAGTGGTGGATTGAAGGGAAAGAGGCATGGGTTCAGGGTTCAGGGGTCAGGGGAAACGTTGTCGCGAACTTTGTCGTGAACTTTGTCGAGTCAGTAGTCAGTAGTCCGTAGTCCGTAGTCAGTGGTTAGTGGTCACAGGGTTCAGGGTTCAGGGGAAACTTTGTCGCGAACTTTGTCGTCAACTTTGTCGAGTCAGTAGTCAGTAGTCCGTAGTCAGTAGTCAGTGGTCCGTGGTCACAGGGTTCAGGGGCACTTTGTCCTGCACTTTGTCCTGCACTTTGTCGATTGCTTCCACAGGCAAATCCGGCAGTGGATTCCTCGCCAGGTAATCATTCAGCGCCAACAAAAACCCGAGCCCAAATACCGAGGCCGCCTGCCCTGCCGTAAGCGGAGGAACCGGCAAACCGGCGCCGTGGGCAGTGGCGGCAGCGACGACCGATTTGACTGAAATCGTTCCGCCTTGGATGGCCGCGCGGTTAGCGCCGAGCCACCAGCGTTCGAGTTGAAGCAGGAATATTTTCATTTCGACAAAGTGGACGACGAAGTGGAGGAGGGGTTCCGGGGAAACTTAGTCGCAAACTTAATCGCAAACTTAGTCGGCTGTTTTTCGGTGAAGATTTCGATTTAGCTCTCAACTAAGGTTTCGATTAAGTTTGCGATTAAGTTTGCGATTAAGTTTTTTCAAAAGTGCAACTGCACCCCCACCCTCGTGAGCCACCCATTCCGCTCCTTCGCAGTGCCCTCGATGGTCCAGCGGGTGTCCACAAAGAGGCCGATACCTGTCGAGTAGCGGTAGGTGATGCCCGGGCCGAGGGCGGCAACGAAACGGTCGGTGTTGAAATCGTAGCCCGCGCCAATCAGCGCGTAGCCGGCGATGTTGCCGATGTCTTTGCGCAGGGTGAGATTGGCGAGGGCGGAATCCAGCGAGCTGCTGCCCTGGCCGTTGCCGAAGGTAAGGAGTTCGCCGCCGATGGCGAGGTAACGCTTGAAGAAATAATCGCCGCCGACCGATACATAAGGCGTGTTGCCCGCCGCCGTCATGGTCTTCCACGCCGGCGCCGCTTCGAGCGTGAACTCGCCGGCACTGAATGTATTGGTGAGGGTTTTGTCCCAATACGGGAGAAGCGACAAAGCGGCCTGGAAGGGAGCGAGCGAATTCGCTGCGTTGGTGGCACCAGCCGGCAACGCAGGTTGGGCGTCAGTTCTTAACGCAGAGGCGCAAAGAAGCAAAGACGCAAGGAAGAGTGTCAGGTGTCGAGTGTCAAGTATCAAGTGAAACAACCGGCTGAATTGAGCATTGAGCATCGAGCATTGAGCATTTTTCATTTTTGGTCCTTGTGGTCAGTGGTCTTTTATTGGAGTCGCGGACGGCCTCGTCCGCGTTCATGCTTCCGAGGTTTAGTGGTCAGTGGTCAGTGGTCTCTTGGGGGGATTAAGATTAAGAGAAAGATTAAGATTAAGATTCAGCGCTGGTCGCAGGGTCTCTTCCGGTCCTGGGTGATCGGCCCGGCAACCTCTTTCGTGCGCAGTTCGCACAGGGAGGGTCCGGGGCTTAGGGGGAAACTTTGTCGCGAACTTTGTCGCGAACTTTGTCGAATCAGGCCGGTCTGACCAATGGCGCCGACTCCGAGGGTGGCCAGAAACTGCGCCCAGCAGTGGAAGAGGGCTTCGCTTTCGCCAGGGGCGAAGAGGGAACCGAGTGCGGAATGTGGAGTGCGGAGTGCGGAATCACTGCACCGCGGCGCGCTCGACTTTGGACTTTGGACTTTGGACTTTGGACTAAGAAAAGACCGGCCAGGGACGGACCTTGAGTTGGGCAGGACGATGGGGCGGGATATGTCGCCGTGCTGCTTGAAGCCCCCGTCGCTGGAAGCCAATCGGCTGGAGGTCGTCCCGTGGCCGGAAAAGCGTGTGGAGCGTGGAGCGTGAAGAGCGTGGGCAGCGGGAAGCGGCTCACTTTGTCTTTCACTTTGTCTTTCACTTTGTCCATCAACTGGAGCGCCGACCCGCAAGGCGAACCTTGAACCTTGAACTTTGAACCTTGAACTTTGAACTTCGTCACCCCTCGACCCTCGTTGTTGCAATCTCTTGCTCACATAACCCGTAAATAGGTATCACGATCGTGAGTGGATGACTTTGCAAGTGACTGGCGTGGAAGGACTTAACTTCAATGATACCGGTATCAGGCGCGGTATCAGCAGGGAATTTGACAATGCGCCGGAGCGGCTAAATACCGAGGCGAAACGGCTGTGGCGAGCGGGGAAACGGCAAAAAAGTCAGGTTAGGTGACTTTGTAAGTTATTGAGAGAGAAGGGCGTTAACGATAACATTTGAGGGGTGAGGGTCATCCACTTTGTCTTTCACTTTGTCAAATCCTGAGCAACACAGGAACAGAGTGTGGGACAAACGAATGGGGACAAACGAATGAGACAAAAGAAGAAGCACGGGCCATGGAGGGAACTACAGACCGCCGACTCGACAAAGTTCGCGACAAAGTTCGCGACAAAGTTTCCCTGACTCCAGGACCGCAAAACCGCTGGCCACTGACTACGGACTACAGACTACGGACCACCGGCCCCTCCGACAAAATCATAAATCATAAATCATAAATCATAAATTCCCTTACTGCGCCCACCGAGAGAGGATTTCCCGGAGAATGGTCGAGTAGGCTGCCAAAGCATGTGGTTTGCAGAAGTAATCTTTTGCGCCGAGCGTACGAGCCCGCTCAATTTCCTCGGGTGCGGTGAGGTCTGAGAAAATGATCACCGGCATTTCCTTCAACGCAGGGTTTTGCTTGATCCAGGAAAGCACAGCAAAAGCGTCGCATCGGAGAATCTTCAAATCCAGGAGCAGCAGGGCTGGCCTGGGCGCTACAGGAGCTCGGTGGTTGGTCGAGATGGTGCTGCCGAGATAATCAATTACCTCCTGGCCGACATGGGCTACGACAACATTTTCCCCCATCCCAGCCTGCTCCAACGCGTACTGGCAGAAGAACAGATCATTATCGTCGGCATCTGCCAAAAGAATGGTTTTGCTCGTGGCCACAGTGTTGTCCTCCTTTGCCCACTTGGTGTGGCCACTTGGTGTGGCCACTTGGTGTGGCCACTTGGTGTGGCCACTTGGTGGCGAGAGGGTTAAAGAAAACAGTTACGGTGTGGCGGATGAGAAGTCAAATGGAAAAGGGTAAATTTATAAATTTATGATTTATGATTTATGATTTATGATTTCAGAAAGGACGCCCTTTCTGGGCTCTGCGGTCCTTCACCTGTTTTACCTGGGCCTGCGCTCGCTGCGCTTGCTCCTGCCCTGGCTGTCACATGAGGGGCTTTCAGCCCGGCCGACCTGGTTTTGGCTTCGGAAGCGAACCAGAGCGCTGTCCACGCCGCCATGCAAACCAGGATGGCCAGGACCCGGATCTCCATGTAGCGGGTTAAAAGGGGGGGGAAGGGGATGCTATCACATTACGGGCTTTCAGCCCTGCCCTTTCCGTCTCTTTTGAAATCATAAATCATAAATCATAAATCATAAATTCAGTCTCACGGCACGCTGATGATATAGAACCGGTCGGGGTGGTTAGGGGCATCGTGGTCGGTGAAGGTGATGGGGGTTCCGCTGAAGGTGCCGTTGGTGAGGAGTGTCCAAGCGGTGGTGATGGGCTTGAGAGTGGGGTCGCTGGAGGTCCAAAGGCGGTAGGCTGTGCCGGAGGAATCGGGGTAAGAGTAGGTGAATCGCATTTGGGCGTTGGAAAGACGGACGATGTTGTTGAAGTACGGCACCGAGATGATTTTGAGAGTGCCGCTGGTATAGAGGGCGGAGGTGTCCCAGGCAAGACCCGGGCTTAGCGGGGGGAAACTGATATTTCCAAAAGAGTTCGTGTAAGAAACAGCCTCGTAGAGTTTGAAGGCGTCCCCGGCTGCCCAGCCGGAACCGAGCGGCAGCACGATCAGTGTGCCCCCAAAGCTCAGAGTGGTAACGCCAGCGATGAGATCGGTGGCGGTGAATCCAGGGGCCCTGGCGACCTTCATAACATTTGTGCCCCGCAAACTTAGAGTGTTCTGGACACTGAACGTACCAAGGCCAGTACCAAGAGCAAGTGTGCCACCGGGTTGGATCGTTGTGGGACCCTCCACGACTCCATAGCCGCTGAGTGTCGAGTTCGAGTAAACTTGCAGAGATGCCGTTGGGAACTGCAAGAATCCATTCACTACCAAAGTGCCGCCGGGAGCGGCGTTCGTACCCTCAACCAGAATATATCCATAACACGTGCTGAACGATGAGGAGGGGATAGTCCATGTTCCCGAATCCTCCTTCAAAAGATTTAACCCAATCGTCCCGCTAATTGTTCCATTTCCCGCTCCTCCGATTCGCAGTTGTCCGCCGCTGAGCGCTCCGGCCAGAGCGAGCGTGCCTGCGTTGACGATCGCAACTGCATCGCCGCCGCCGGCGCTAGCGAAAAGACTGCCAGAGTGGAATGGCCCATTGATCTGATTGTCACCCGCTTCATTGAAAATTGTGCCGGTGTGCTGACTGCCGAACCAGGAGACGTTGGTCTGAAAGATGACGTTTCCGTTGGTGCCATTGAGGTGAATGCTGGCGTTGGAGTTAGTGGTGACGCATACGATGGATTTGGGACCGAGGCCCCAACTGGGGCTGGCGTTGAACCAAAGCTGGCCGGCGTTATTGGTGATGTTTCCGCTGTAAGGGTATGTGCCGTTTGGGTATGTGCCGTTTCCAGCGAAGGTGTTTGTGCCGGTCAGATAAAGCGCGCCGGCCCCGTCTTTATAAACGTGTCCGATCCCGCTGATGGTGCCGCCATAGGTTTGGGAGGTGTTGGTTGCGACGTTGAAATCAATCGTGCTGTAGTTCGAGAGGACCACGCTCGGTGGAATCGCGCCATTCACGATGCCGTCGCCAAATTGGGTCATGCCGCCGTCCAATTCGAAGTGGCCAGTGAACGTGTTGCTGCCAGTCAGAATAATCCTTCCACTATTCGCGGGGCAGCCGAGGAACAAACTATTCGTGCCGGAAATGGGGCCAGCGACTGTAAGAGGAGAGCTGCCCGCATTGGTCCAGATCTGAGCTGAGGTGATAACGACCGGAGTACTTATGGTGAGGGGTTGAGCGGCTTTTGACGTATCGAGGCTGACGTAGCCGTAAGGAGGCGCAAACGCCGGCAAGCCAACCAGGAGTGGTGATCCGTTGATGAATACCGGGCCCGGAGGATTGCTGACGAAAATACCAGCGACGCTGAATGGCCGGGACAGATAGTTGCTCAGGTTTGATGTCGAGAGGGCATTATAGATAACCAGGTCGTTCGTGCCGGGCAGGGCGTTGCCGCTCCAGTTGGCGGGATTGGTCCACTGGTTATCCACGGTGCCGAGCCAGGTTTGGTCGGCGAGCGAGGTGAAGGGGAGAAGGGCGCAGGCGATGCGCAGACAGATTTTGAGCAGGAGAGTTTTGTTTTTCATAAATGACCAAGGATGTTTAAGTACAATTATCCACTTCACACATCCTCTCCTGGCGCTGAGAGCTTGTATGTTAACGGGTTACGATTAACAGACGGGAAACGAGAGCATGGGGGGTGCCAAGCGACAATTGGTGGGAAATAGGCTGAAAATGAGGGGTTGCGGGGACGAGGGGTGCGGGGATTTCACGCATTTGGCGTGAGGGTCACGCGGGGTCAAGCCACGAACTTAGTCGAAAACTTAATCGAAAACTTAATCGAAAACTTAATCGAAATTTACGCCCAAAAAACAGCCGACAAAGTGGAGGACAAAGTGGAGGACAAAGTGAAAGACAAAGGGCTCGCCGAAGGGCCGGATGCGAACTTAGCGAAGGACTTTGGACTTTGGACTTTGGACTTTGGACTGAGAAGAACGATTAAGTTTGCGATTAAGTTTGCGACTAAGTTTCCCCTGAACCCTGAACCCTGAACCCTTGCCTAGCCCTGCATTTGCTCGCCGTCGCGGGTGACATGGCGGTGCTCGTGATAAAGTTGCTGCTGATTTTTTACGGCGCGGACGCGGGCGAGGGCGTCGCGGGCGAGTTCGGCGATGCCGGCGAGGGTGGCGATTTCTTTGGAGGCGACGAGGCGATCAAGCCAATCGGCGAAGGCAGCGTCGGGGTTGGCCTGGTAAGTGGGGACCAATCGCCAGGAGCGCTGCTGCCAATCGAAATAGAGCCGCTGCGGATCGTAGGCATAAGGGCGGGCCAGGCCCGAGAGCAAATGCGCGAGCATGGGGGCGTCGCACCCGGCCAGGACGAGCGAGGCGATGAAACGCAACTCGGCTTCCTGGGCCTGGTTGAGTGTAGGAGTGGATTGCGGAGCGAAACTGAGCCAGCCGTCCTCGTGGAGTTTGAGAGCAACCCACCAGTTGAGATCGAGTTCGGCGCAGAGGGCCTGCGGGGTGGAGGGGAAGAGGAGTTGCTGGGAGGGATCAACGCGGGCGGGGGCGAGGGACTGACGTGGGTCGAGGGTCGAGGGTCGAGGGTCGAGGGACTGGTCAGCGAGCTCGGTGAATTCGGTAAGGACGTGGGTGGTGATGTCGGTGGGGGGCTCGGCGGAGGAGGGATGAGGGATGATGGATGGTGGAGGCTCGATACTCGAAGCTGGATGCTCGGTGCGGGATGCTGGATACTGGATACTGGATTCTGGATGAGGGTCGGTCGGGAGAACAGGGGGCGACGAGGGTTGGCGTTGCGAAGGGAAAAGCAGGGCTGGGGAGGCGGTCTGCTGGCCGGCCGCATCTTTGCCGAGGTCAAGTCCCGAGTCCACTGTATGTGTGACTTTGAGGCCGGTATGAGGTGGATGGCAAGGAAAAAGTGTCAGGTGTCAAGTGTCAAGTGTCAGGTGCCAAGTGTCAGGTGTCAGGTTCTGGGAACTTTGTCTTTCACTTTGTCTTTCACTTTGTCTGGTCAGGAGTCCGTAGTCCGTCGTCAGTAGTCCGTGGCGTGGGGGTGGACGACAGAAGATGGGAGAATAGAAAATAGAAAAGAGGCCCCGCCTTCGCTAACGCTACACGAGGCAGGCAAGCACGAGAACGAGGACGAGGACGAGGGGAGGTGAGCAAAAAATGGTGAGTGGCAGAGGGCGGAGGCAGCGCCAAATGGCCAGGTCGTGGCACGGTTACCTGGAGAGGTTTGGAATGTAAAGGCAGGCAAGCGGTGGAGTTAGAAAAGGGGCTAAAAGTAGGCCAAAGCGGCTGAAACGGCGCAGCGCTGCTCAGCACAAGGTTCAAAGTTGGTGTTAATGAGAGGGAGCAAAAACAGAGCCGATTGGCTCCGGGAGTAATTAAAATAGGCTGTTTGCAATTGACAATGAGGGCAAAATAGGTTATAAAACCTATGGACAGGTTTCCGCGGGGGCAGATGCCATGAGGCAGCGGCGCCGAGATTCGCAGGCGCTGAGGGGCAGGCATATTGCCGGGGCCGGTGCCGCCATGCCGGGCGGCGCTCCGAAGAGGGAGGGCGATTTCCTCGACGTGCTGAACCCGAGTAACACCACAGGGTCTATATAGGCAGGGACTTGTCTGGTTAGGGCTGCGCCAAGATGACGCAGGGGAGAGGTGAGAGGGTTCAGGGTTCAGGATTCGAAGTAAGTGGCGCGGCAGTGAGGAACCAATGAAACAGGCTAGGAATAGAATGAAATCGAATTTGAGAAAGATACGAGGGCACCGGATCAAGACGCCGAAGCTCACGAGCGGGCAGCGTCGCGGCTGGGTGCGACGGCAGTTGAAGCGGGCTGAAGGGCGGCTGGAAACGCAGCGGGCCAGGAAGCCCGGAACGCGCGGTCGTGGCCGGCCTCCGGGAAAACGGATTCCGGAGCTGGAAGCCGAGCTGGTGAATATGCCGGCTGTGGTGGAGGCGCCTGTGCTGCCGACGATCGTCGAGGAGCAAAGGGCGCCGGAGCCGCAGCATGTTCAGACGGCGCATACTGAGGCGCCGAGCGGGCCGTTGCAGCTTTATCTGCGGGAGATCGGCGAGGTGAAATTGCTCACGCCGCAGGAGGAGATCAAGCTTGCGGCGCGCATCAAGCGCGGAGACAAGGCGGCTCGCGAACTGATGATCAAGGCGAACTTGCGCCTGGTGGTGAAGATCGCCCGCGATTACGATGGGCTGGGGCTGCCGTTACTGGACCTCATCAACGAGGGAAACATCGGTTTGATGAAAGGGGTCGAGCGATTTGATCCTGCGAAGGGAGCGAAGCTTTCGACTTACGCATCCTGGTGGATCAAGCAGGCGATCAAACGGGCGCTGGCGAATCAGTCCAAGACCATCCGGCTGCCAATCCATGTGGTGGACAAGGTGGCGCACATCCGGCGGGCCGAGATGCGGCTGCGCGAGGCGCTGGACCGCGAACCTACGGATGAGGAAGTGGCCGAGGAAGTGGGACTGAAGGCGCATCGGGTGCGGGAGTATCGCGATGCAGCGCGCGCGCCGGTGTCGCTGGAAGCGCCGCTGGGCGATGAGGATGATTCGGATCGAGTGGCTGAGGTGGTGGCGGACGCTCATGCGGCCGCGCCGTTCGATCACTTGATCGCGACGAGCGAGACTGAACTGGTGAAAGAGGTCTTCAGCACGTTGCCATCGCGCGAGCGGGCGATTCTGCGGATGCGGTTCGGGCTGGAGGATGAGGAGCCGCGAACGCTGGAAGAGATCGGCCAGCATTTCGGGCTGACGCGCGAGCGGATCCGGCAAATCCAGAACGAAGCGCTCAAGAAGCTGCGGACGAAGGTGGAGAAGCGCGACCGCGCGCCGGCGCCGGGGCCGCTGGCGGCCGGGGCGCTGGCGGCGGGGGCGATTAAGACGTTGGCGGAGTAGGGGCGGTGGGAGCGGGCTGAGCGTGTCGAGCGTGGAGAGCGTGGGGAGCGGGCGGCGAGAGTGAGTGGTGAAGGGTGAATAGTGGGTGGGGCGGGAGAGTTAAAACGTTAAAACGGCTCGGCAAATGCGTGGCGGTTTTACAACGAGGTTTCGCAAGGCCATCGGGAAGGCGTTCTGTCGTGCAAACTAGGATCAGTGATTTCAGTAGTCATGCCGAGCAATTTGCTCGCGCATCTTCTGAATCTGCTGGTCCAGTTCTTTGTGAGTTCCCTGCATTTTGAACGAGAGGCGAGGAAAATTCTTTGAGATTACTTCTGCAGCCACGTCACAAACGCGCACAGGCAACCTAGGTTCATCTTTGTTTGGGACAACGGGGTAAGTCCAGACGTCTTCGTCGGCAGGTCGGGTATCCGGGAGTAAAGGACTCAATAAATCCACCGATAAATCACCACAGACCTCCTCCAGGACCTCGCACATCCTAAGCCGCCGCTGGAGGTTAGCGTTCCGCATATAATGTTCGAAGGTGGGCCTGGCCCCCTTTCCAAACTGCCAGCCTGAAGCCAGCAAGAGTTCACGTCCCTCTAAGGAACCCCAATCTGTCTCTGTCAGCTGCGAAATAAAGTCCTCGACGCGGTTTCGGACTTTCTGCTCATTCGACGCTTCCGTCGCCATAATAGCGGCGCGCAGGATCTCGGGATCGGCCGTTGTTAGCAGCACCCGCTGTAATTCCGCTCGGATGGCTGGCTCTTTCGACCATGCAATGGCATCGATAAACTCAGTCGTGCCCAAACCGTTGGTGACATTTCGCTCTATGCTATTTGTGCCTATGTCGAGGTGGCGAAGGCGTTGCACGATCAGATTGGTAGTTTGCTGGGGATAGTAATACAACAAACGTGTCGCAGCCCGTGTTTGTAGCCGGCTTGCCAGCACCAGGCCCGGAGAGTTGGTAATAGAGAGGCCTCTAGTCGCGAAGTCCAACAATAAGGAGTCTAACAGGTGTTGTGCCGGGTTTGGACTAGACCAAATCGAGCGAACGCGTTGGACTAAGTTCGTGTCGTGGGTCGGGCTATTTATGTACTTACAATTGGTCATCTGATACCTAACCGCCTCGTAATGTCGTCCCACGATTTGGCCGATGATTTCAAAACAGACGTCGCCAACTTTGACCCTGTAGGAAGAAAGGTTCTTTTTATGGTCAAGCCTTTGGAACGCTTCGAAGGGATTCTTTGGTTGGCCGTCCAAAACCTTTGCCTCGACTACGTTTGCTGGATTCCATTGCATCTCATCGGAAAACCACATTCCGCCAATCATATCGTGATGCTCCGCGACGAACTTTGTCGGCGTCTGGTCGTCCAAGGCATCTAGCAGATACGGCAGGGCGTTCGGTCCAAGCTTCACCAATTCGACCACCGGCGCGGACTGCTTCATCTCTCGGTATTTAAGCATCATGCGATAATCCCTGCTTGTGGTCAGGGTTGGGGCAAAAGAGAACTCCGAGAAGCTCCAGCCTTCGTTTGTCTCGATGTTGCTGAGATTTCGAACCAGTCCTTTTATCCGAGTCGCTTCCGCATTCTCCATTGGGTCCTGTTTTTCGAGTTTGATGGATTCTACCGGGCGTAATTGCACCAGTGGCGTCGCAAATGCGTCGCCCGGGTCATTGGTGGAGGCGACCGCCTTGGAAGAGAGAAAGGACACGGTGGCGAGCGCCGCGATAAGTCCGGATACGCGGTTCCAACAATACGGAGCCCCCAAATTGCCATTCATCTCTCTCATGAAAGCATTAATCGCCGCCACATCCAATGAAGAAGGCGTACAGAGGCAAACGCTGCGCGGGTGCCTTGAATGTACCGTTAGCCTATAATTACCATCTTGCGGCAGGATGAATCGCGCTTTCAGCGCTCGGATTAAAGTTTGGGCGCGTCAACCCAGGGCGGCGCTTCGCTTGCCCTGGGCTGGTATAAGTGACGCCTTCAGCGTCAAAACAGGACAATGAGGAGGTAAGGGTGCAATGGGTATGCGGGCGTTCTGCTGGAAATGCACGGCAGAATCGAGGACAAGGACGAGGACGAGGGCGAGGAGGAAGGCGGCGGCTCGAAAATACGCTTGCATTTCCAAATTGGGTGCCGCCGTAATATATTGGGCTATGCCTGATGATACCGACACAATTATATTTACGAGGCCAAAGGCGGCGTCGGTCGAGGAAATCGAGAAGGAATGGCGCGATCTGACGCTGCGGGTGGCGCAGTTGGAAGCGGGGCGGGAGGCGATGGAACAGGAAAACAAGATCTTGCGCCAGCTTCTGGAGAGGGTGATGGAGCATCGGCAGAAATCCCATAGTGAACTGGTGCTGCTGCTGGCGGGGTTGGTGAGCAAACTGCCGATCAATGATGTGGGCGTGGTGGTGTCGAGGCTGGTGGAGCACAATAATAATGTGTGCCAGGTGCTGGGCGCGCTGGGGAAAGGAAAGACCGAAGCGCCGATGGCGCAACCGGCAGTGCTCAAGAGCCTGGAGCAGGCGAAGCGCGATCTGATCGCAGGGGCCAAGCCGTTGGTGGAGGAGTTGATTCAATTGGACGTGCCGCTCGAACACGAGATGCTGCGATCTTTGGAGAGCAATCCGGACGTGTTTTTTTCGCCTGGGGTGGTTCGGGCCAGCCGGTGCTTTCTGAAGGGGCAACTGCCCAAGGAGCGGATTGTGCGGCAATTCGGGCAGGAGGCATTGCTCTTTTTCAATGACCTGACCACCGATCCGAAGCTGAACCCACGTCCGAAGCAGGAAGAGATCGTGCTTGGGTTCAAGAATGAGTTTGAATCGCTGGCTCAGCAAGCCAGTTCGGCTGGGCCCGAGAAGCAGCAGGCGTTGATGCGCTTGTATCAGCAGGTGCAGCGCAGCAAGGCGGCCACTGAGGAGGCGCGCGCGCAAAAGACGGCGTTCCACAGGCTGACGTTTCTGCTGGAGGTGCTGCACTATTACCAGAATCAAAGCACGGAAGCGCCCGACGTGATCTTTGCGCAGCGGCTGCCGGGACTGATCGAACAGCTTGTTGTGCCTGGGCCGCAGGACAAGCTGGATGAAAAGATGATCGTGCTGGCCGAAAACCTGCTTGGGTTCATCACTAGCGCCGAACACCGGCAAATGGTGATCAATAACATCGGGAAGGGAGGCGACACGGCCAAGACGCTCAAGTACGTTTTGCGGCTGCGAGCGGAACAGAGCGCCGGGCCGGAGATGGACCAAATCATCGCGGATTTTCTGCGACATTTCATTCCGCCACAAATCGCGCCGCAAGCTTCATGGCTGGTGCCGGTGTTGCGGCTGGTTCCTTCGGAGGCGCGGCTCGAAATACTGAAGGCCATTCTGCACTACGACCGTATCCCGAAAGAAACGGCGGATTCCCTGGCGAAAGCGACTGCGAAGGAGCTTGGCGTGGCGCTGCCGGAACCGTCCAAAGTGTCGGAGGCGGAAATTGCGCAACTGGACCGGCAGCGGGCGTGGGGAGCGGTGAAGGGCCTTATTAGCGCGCGAAACGACGCGAGCATCATCGCGGCTGCGATCCGGGACCGGTTAAACGCGAAGTACGATGCAGATGAACTGCGGCAGAGTTGGCTGACTTTGACGGAGTCCGATGCGCTGCAACTGATCAAGATCTTCTGCCAGATCCCCTACATGGCCAACGGGAAAACAGATCCGATAGCGCGGACGGTGATCGAGACGTATGTGACGCGGCTGTTGCACGAGAAATACGCGGGGACTTACAAGAAGGTGGTCAACAGTTTGCGCAATATGTTCGCGGTGAGGCCGGACAATCCGACTCTGTTGAATTTTCTGGCACTGATCCGGTGGGTGAGTCCCGAGGCGGCGGCGAAGGTGAGCGCGGATGTGGGGATGGCGGGGTAGAGCGTAAAACGTGAAACGTGAAACGTGAAACGTGAATTGGGCGCGTCGCGGCCGAGGATAGAAGATAGAAAATAGAAAATAGAAAAAATCGAGGACGAGGACGATTAAGCGTGCGCAGTCCTTGCGAAAAATAAAGACGAGTTTAGGCTAGCGCCATGCTCCTTGGCTTCGCAGGCGCGCCCGGAGTTGATCGAGGGTCAGAAACTTTGCTTCGCCTCGTTCAGCTCTACGCTTGCGCTGAGCCAAAACATCCCCGTGCCATGCTGGTGAAGCGACCTCGTGCGAATCCCGGCTGAGTGCGTCCCACAGTTGCTCCATTGTGCGAAGCTTCTCCGCTACGGACATGCCTTCGATCTCAGATGACTCGATCACGGAGTTATCTTCGTTCATTTTCCACTTCCGGCAAGGCGGAAGTTCTGGTTTGAGAGTTGCGGGCTGTATATCAATAGCTCCATGAAAAACTGCGGTTCCTCCATTCATGGCCTCCAGTTGTGTAGAATTTCGCGTGCGATTCTTTGGCTATGGGCCGGACTAACTGCCAGCGGTTGGGCGCGGGAGCTTACGGTACGGACGGAGGCGAATGTGGCGGTCGAACTGACGTTTCATGCGAGGGGCGCTTATGCCGATCCTTTCAACGAGGTGGCGCTGGATGCAACTTTTATTGATCCAAAGGGCAGGGAGTTGCGCGTGCCGGGCTTTTGGGCGGGGGGCGAGGTGTGGAAGGTGCGGTATGCCTCGCCATTGACGGGGAGGCACAAGTTTCGGGTGGAGTGGTCGCAATTGCAATCGGCAGGAGCGATTTCGCATGCCACTCGTTCCGATTTTGGTGCCCATGGGCACCAAAATGCCGAACCTCCCCTGTCCGGGACTGTTGAGATCAGGCCGTACACTGGTGCTAATCCACTCTTTTTGCACGGACCGGTGCAGGTTTCAGCGAATCGCCGGTATCTGGAGCACGCAGACCATACGCCGTTTTTTTGGCTTGGAGACACGTGGTGGATGGGGCTTTGTCATCGGTTGCATTGGCCGGACGAGTTCCAGCAGCTCGCAGCCGACCGGAAAGAAAAGGGGTTCAATGTGATTCAGATTGTGGCGGGGCTTTATCCGGACATGTTTCCATTTGATCCGCGCGGCGCGAATGAGGCGGGGTTTCCGTGGGAAACAAATTACACGCGCATGCGGCCCGAGTATTTCGATGCGGCGGACAAGCGGCTGGGTTACCTGGTAGAGCAAGGATTCACGCCGTGCATCGTGGGAGCCTGGGGCTACTTCATGCCGTGGATGGGTGTCGAGAAAATGAAAGCGCACTGGCGTTACCTGATTGCCCGGTACGGAGCATGGCCGGTGGTGTGGTGCGCGGCGGGCGAGGGGAATTTGCCGTGGTACCTGGCCAAAGGTTTCCCGTACGATGACCGGAAGCAAGTGGGCGATTGGACTGAGGTTATGCGCTACATGCGCGAAACGGATCCTTTTCATCGGCCTCTGACAATTCATCCGACGGGAATTGGTCCGCTCACGGCGCGTCATAGCACGGACGATCCAGGGCTGCTTGATTTCGATATGCTGCAAACGCCGCACGGGCAGCGGGAGGCGGTGCCAATAACGGTGCAGACAGTGCGGGCGTCCTACGCGGCGGAGGCGCGAATGCCTGTAATTGACGGGGAGGCGAGTTACGAGAGGCTGAATGATAGTCTGCCGACTGAGTGGACGCGCCGGATGTTTTGGTTGTGCCTGATGAATGGGGCGGCGGGGCACACTTACGGCGCGAATGGGATTTGGCAGTGCAATCGGCCCGAGCAGCCGCACGGTAAATCGCCACATGGCGGGAGCTACGGCAAGATTCCGTGGAACGAGGCCATGCGGCTGCCTGGTTCTGAGGAAGTAGGCTTCGGAAAAAAGCTGTTCGAGCAGTTTGCGTGGCAACAGTTTCGGCCACATCCGGAGTGGGCTTCGTTCGCGGGGGCCGCGCCGCTGAGCTTCGAAGGATGTCATTGGATTTGGTTTCCAGAGGGCAATCCTGCGCGCGATGCGCCGGTAGCAAAACGATTTTGCCGCCGAACGTTTGTCGTGGCGGCAGACGCGAAAATCAAGGATGCGCGGCTGCGGATCTCCGTGGATGATTGGTTTTCAGCGAAGCTCAACGGGCAATCTGTCGGGACAGGGGAGAACTGGAGCTTGGGGCGGCAATTTAATGACTTAGCGCGCTTTCTGCGACCTGGCACTAATGTGCTGGCGATTGTGGCGGAGAATAAGGCGGCGGCGGTGAAGGAGAATCCGGCGGGATTGATTGCGTGTTTGGAAATCGAAGTCCAAAGTCGAAAGTCCAAAGTCCAAAGTCTAAAGTCCGAAGTCCACAGTCCACAGTCCACAGTCCACGGTTCACAGTCCACCGACCAAAGCCCAACATCCAACGTTCAACGTTCAACGTTCAACGTCCAAACTGCTGAGACCGCGGGTGGGGCGGCGACAGGTTTGGCTGAACGGAGTGTGATGCTAATTGTGTCGGATGAGGAGTGGCGGTGGTCGAAGAACGACGGAGCGGGCTGGGAATTGCCTGGGTTCGATGATGAGAGTTGGGCGAGTGGGATGGTGATCGGCAATTATGGAATGGGGCCGTGGGGAAGAATTGGCGGGGAGACGAGAGGCGATTTTAATGGGCCGCAGGCGGCCGGAATTCCGGGCGTGGTCCGGATGATCTATGTACCTGAGAACGAGAGCGTGCGGGCGCGTCTGCTAGAGCCGGGTGGGAAGTATGAGGCCTGGTATTTCGATCCGGTTAGCGGGGCGACGAACCGAATCGGGAAGATCGAGGCGACTTCGCATGGTATGTGGGCATGTCCGGCGCCGGTCGGAAATGACCATGACTGGGTGGTCGTCTTAGAAAGTCCGAAATCCGAAATCCGAAATCCGAAATCCGAACTAGAAAGTCCAAAGTCCAAGGTCGAAAGTCCAAAGTCCGAAGTTCGAAGTCCAAAGTCCGGAGTAGAAAGTCCACAGTCCACGGTCCACCGTCCACAGTCCACAGAGGAAGCACCCAAGGGCACTGATCACGGCGTTGTATTGTCCAATGGTTGCGCGGCTTGGCATCTCGACTGGAGTGAGGGGAGGCTGCGGACTACGTGGTTTGAGAATTATTTGTCGGGGCGTAGATTCGCGGTTTCGGAAGATCAGGAGGTGGCGCTGAGTTTTTCGGCGGCGGCCGATAGAGTTGCTCAACCGGTGCAGCGGGTAGAGGATTTTGAGGTGCTGGAGGCGCGATCGGTTGTGGGGCCGGCTGAAGCTGCCACAAACGCTAAGGCCGGGGACAAGGCTGTCCCCGCCCCTGGGGAAGTGGTGTTTGAATTGCAGAGTCGGTCGTTGGCGGTGGAAGTGCGGCTTCATTTTCAACTGGATGGTCCTACGCGGCGAAAGTGGGTCGAGGTCACAAATCGAGCGGGAAAAGATCTGCTGCTGCTGGACGTGGATTTGGATGATCTGACTACTGATGGCACGGTTTCAGGTGGCGGGCAGGGGCAGCCGGTGTTTTTGGAAGACGAGGTTTTTGTGGCGATCGAACACCCTGCGGGTTTCGATGAAGCCAATCAGAACCACATTCATCTGGCGCATTATCCGGGGAAACGGTTGGCGCCAGGGGAGACGTTCGTGAGCCATGCGGCGCTGGTAAGTGTGGCGAAGAGGGGCGGGGCGCTTGAACACTTCGTTTCTTATATTCAAGCCAAAAGCCGCCGGGCAACGCGCGGACAAGCTGTCCGCGCTCCGGCGCTGTCGGTTTACACGCCATTTGGTATCAATAATCAATGGGGGGCGTGTCCGACGCTGGATGATGAGGAGACGCTTAACGTATTGGACTTGCTGGGCAAGTGGGAGAAGAGGGGGGTGCATTTCGATTACTTCACGCTCGATACCGGCTGGGTGGACCCGAACTCGGATCTAACGCGTTTTCGGCCGACGTGCTTCCCCAATGGGCCTGGGGAAATTGTTCGGCGCGTGGATGCGCTGGGCATGAAATTCGGGCTCTGGTTCGCGACGGGCTGGGCTGCCGAATCGTGCTGGGATTATCCTGCGGGGTTATCGGGACAATCCGGGATTTCCATGCCCTATCGGCTCGGTTATCCGGATAAAGCGCACGAAGGCCACATGTTTTGTTTTGGTTCGGAGGCGTATTTCAAGACGCTGAAAAATGCCGTTCTTTATCATGTGCGTGAGAACAAGGTGCGGCTGCTTAAGTTTGATGGCGGCAATTACTACTGCGACAGCGCGGAGCACGGGCATTTGCCGGGCAAGTATTCAGTCGAACCTATGTTCGATAAGTTACTTGACATCGCGCAGAGTGCTCGGGCTGTTGCGCCGGATGTGTTCATAATGTGGTATTGGGGATTGCGCTCGCCGTTTTGGGCGATTTATGGCGATTTGATTTTTGAGTCGGGCTTGCAGATGGAAGGCTCGGGGACGAGCACGTTCCCAGCGCTGTATTACCGCGACTCGGTGACGCTGGCGCAGGACCAGAACGCGCAATTTGCGAAGACAATCCCACCGGCGGTGAAAGACAGCCTCGGGGTTTGGCTGGCGGACAATCGGTGGGGGAACTTCATGGGCAAGGAGCGCTGGCGCGAAGCGCTGGTGATGGATTTTGGTCGCGGCAATCTTGTCGTGCCTAACATCTGGGGCAACTTGCACCATCTTTCGGATGAGGATGTGGATTTTCTGGGGAGGATGATGGCGATTGCGAAACAGAATGAGGCTTTGTTTCAGCATCGGCGCAGTGTCGTGGGCGATCCGGCGCGAAATGAAGTGTATGGATATGCAAACTGCGATGGCGGGCGCGGATTCCTTTTTCTGAACAATGCGTATTTTACGGCGCGAAAGGCGGAGGTGACTTTGGACGGAAGTATTGGGCTCGATGCCAAGCAGGGCAGTTCGCTTCGTGTTGCATCGTTTTTCCCAGAGGCCGCGCAGGTGCGCCGGCCTGATGGCGAAAGGTACAGAGCGGGTGATACGCTGTCCCTCTGGCTGCGCCCTTTCGAGGTTCTGATGATCGGGGTTGGAGAGTCCGGAGCGCGGACATGCCTGTCCAGAGCGACGCGGAACGCGGCCCATGCGAAAGGAACTTCGCCAACGGTGGAGATTTCGGACGTTGCTGCGGACAGGAATGTCCGCGCTCCGTGGCGGTCCGTTTCCCGCGAACAGGTCGCTGACCTCGGATGCGCGCTGGCTCTGAAGCCGGCAACGCTTGATTCTAAACTGGATATGCGGTTTGCAGATGCAGCCACGTTTGCCAGCCAGAATCTGAAAAAGAAAGTGTATGCCTTTGAAACGAGGCTGCCTTCACTGGCGGGACCGCAGCCGATCCTCGCGGTGGCAATCCGGTTGCGTAAAGGGGATTCGGAGTGGAAGCATGCGCCGACGGTTGTTCAAATCGTCCAGGCGCTGGCGCGCATTGGCGATCAAAATGCGCAGATGGCGCCTGTGCCGGATGGGCGGCAGTTTGGGAATACGCAATCCGCTGGTTGCTCTTGGGTGTTGTATAAAGTGCGCCTAAATAGGGAATGGGCGGGCGAACCGATTAAGCTCGCGGTGCATGCGTGGCTACCGGAGGATGTGGATGCGAAAATTGAGGGATGGATTGTGAAGCAGTGGTGGAAAGAAGATGCGCGGCCAGGGGGGGATGGGTATTACAATGATGCGCCGTCGTGAGCCTCGGGCGGGAAAAGAAAATGAGCATTATATTCAAGGACCTTCAGGAACCAGGCAATCCGCTGAACGGCACTCAGATAGATTCTGCGCAAGAATTCCGAGGCATCCTACGCCGTTTAGCTAAGCGTACGCCCTTTCTATTCGAACTCCGCTCGGATAAAGGTTACCGCCTCACCATCGGCTACGCGGGTCAGGAGGGCTGCGCACAATACAGCGCCAGCGATGGTTCGCCACCATATCTGATGGCAACAAGCAGTCAGAGCTTAGGAGAGCCTGATTTCGTGCAGTTCCTGGCAGGAGACACACCCACGCCGATACCTGGACGGTTCTGTCTGCCCATCAATGTTATTGAACACGTTGCCAAAGATTTTATCGAGGGAGCGAAGAGGTCCGAAGCTGTAGGGTGGGAGGAAATATGAGACTCAAACCCAAAATTTGCATGAAGGAACAAATCGTCGTCCCGGAGATTTGGTTACATTTAGTTTGAGACCCGCCTTCACCAGCGCATCCAAATGTTCGCCAAGGCTACGTTTGGAACCTTTCCAAACTTTTCGATTCCTCGAGCGGGGCTGATTTTCGGAGGAGCGCCTAACCCACCACCCGTGATGTTCCCGGCTCACGAGGTATATCTGACTTGGGACTATACCCGGCAGACGAAGCCTGCCCTTCTCATCCGCAATGACTAATCTCATCATGCTCAGAAGCTTTCCCGTGCGGAGTCAGTAGTCAAGCACGACGAGCTTGCACCAAGGACAGGAATAGCTTTCTGTCGTCCCTGACGGGACTTGCTTCCCTCATAACCGGTATCCCACCGATGAATCGGTGGGCTATTTTCTGTCGTCCCTAACGGGACTAAGACGACCAGAAGAACGGAAATCGAGGACAACGTGACGATTGGACACGGGGAGATTAAGATAAAGATTAAGATTAAGATTAAGATTAAGATTAAGAAGCACGCGGAAGGCCGGCTCAGGTTTTGGCGAATCGGCCATAGCGGAGGGCGAGGGTTGGTAGCACCAGCAGATTGAGGGCGGTGGAGGTGATCAGGCCGCCGAGGATGACGATGGCCATGGGGCCTTCGATTTCGCGGCCGGCTTCGCCGGAGCCGATGGCAAGGGGGAGCAGGCCGAGGCCGGTGACGGTGGCGGTCATGAGGATGGGCATGAGACGTTCGGAGGCGCCGCGGATGACGGCGTCGTGGCCCCAGGGAACACCTTCGACGTGTATGAGATGCTCGAAATGAGAGAGCATCATGATGGAGTTGCGCATGGTGATGCCGAATAGTGTTACGAACCCAACGAGGGCGCCGATGGTGAGCGGGCTTTCGCCAGGTTCGAGCAGACTGGTTAGACCCAGGGCGATTACTCCTCCGACGAGGGCAAAGGGAACGTTAGCCAAAACCAGGAGCATGTTTCGCCAGTTGTGGAAGGCAACGGTGAGGAGCATGAGAATGCCGATGGCAGCGATGCCGGAGTGAAGGAAAATCTCATGTTGAGCTTTTGCGGCCGCCTGGGCGGCGCCGCTGAAAACGGCGTAAGTGCCGCTGGGGAATTTGACCTTTTGAACGACCTGCTGACTGGCGTCGGCAGCGAAATCGGAGACGCTGCGGTTGGTTGAAGTGCAAGTAATGGTCTGGCGGCGGCGCGCGCCCTCGTGAAGGATGGATGGGCGCCCGCTGGTCGGAAAAATTTCTGCCAATTCGCGCAAGGGCAAGCGCGTGCCTTGAGTGCTGCGGAGCATGAGCGAGCCAATCGTCTCCGGGTCCACACGATTTGTGGCGGCGAGAATCACGGCGACATCTATAGTTTGGTTTTCGCGATGGGTTTGAGCTACCACACTGCCCTGGTAGGCGGTATCCAGCGCTTCGAGGACTTCGACGGGGCGGAAGCCGAATTGGGTGAGGCGATCCGGGCGCAAGCGGATCGCCATGCGTGGCACACCTGGAGGCGCCTTGACCGTGACGTCTGCGTTGCCCTCCACGCTGCGAAGAACGTTGGCCACTTCGGCCGCTTTGGCATCCAGCGCGTCCAGATCGTCGCCGAAGATATTCACTACGACAGGCGAAGCTTCACCGGCAATGGTTTCACCGATGCGGTCGCCGAGGAAGGTTACCACCTCAGATTGGATGCCGGGACATTGGCTGAAGAGTTTGCGCAAGTCGCCGCTAACTTTGTCATTGATTTCGCCCTCGAGGGACTTGAGTTCAACATGAATTTCGCAGCGGGACGGCGGCCACGGGTCTTCGCCCAATTCTGCGCGACCCGCCTGTTGGGAAGCTGTGGCAATGTTGGTGTTCTCGAGCATTTTGTGTTCGAGTTGCTCGCCGATGCGCATCATCTCGGGCAGAGAGGTGCCCGGGGCGGTTCGGATTTGACAGACAAAGTGGCCCTCTTTGAAGTCCGGCAGAAACTCGCCGGATTTAAACAGAAAAAGGCAAGCGATCTCGGCCAGGCAGAGCAAAACGACAGCGGCAATAATTACCCGAGGCCATTGGGAAGCGAACTCAAGCGTGCGAACGTAACCGGACTTGAGCCAGCGCTGAATTCGGGTCTCCGCGGTTTTGCGCACGCCGCGGCCGAAAAGCAGATAGGAAAGGGCGGGCGTAAGGGTGAGGGCGACGAGGAGCGAGGCCATAATGGCGAGGATGTAGCTCAAGGCGAGCGGGGCGAAGAAACTGCCCTGAAGGCCGGTCAAGGTAAGGATCGGGAGAAAGACTAGGGCGACGACGAAGGTAGCGTAAACGACGGCGCTGCGGACTTCGAGTGAGGCGTGGAGGATGACGTCAAAAACCGTGGGAGCGTCGGAGCGTGGGAGCGTCGAAGCGTTGGAGCGTATTGCGTCCTGGTGTTCGCGGAGGCGGCGGAAGATGTTTTCGACGTCAATGATGGCGTCGTCCACGACTTCGCCGATGGCGATGGCGAGTCCACCGAGGGTGATGGTGTTGAGGGTGATGCCAAACCGTTCGAGGACCACCACGGCTGCAAGCAGCGAAAGCGGGATTGCGGTGAGCGAGATAAAGGCGGTGCGAACACTGCCGAGCAGGACGAAAAGAACGACTGCGACGAGGATGCCGCCCATGGCCAGGGAGTGTTTCATGTTATGGATGGACACCTGGATGAACGTGGCAGGACGGTGGAGGGCCGGGTACAGTTTGATGCCTTTGCTTTGGAAAACGGGCTTCATCTCGTTGAGGGCGGCTTCGAGGGCGAGGGTGACCTCCAAAGTATTGGCGCCATATTGGCTGGACATGGTCATGAGGATGCCCGGCTGGCCCTGAATTCGAGTATCGCCGAATTTTGGTTCGGCGCCTTCAACCACCCGTGCGACGTCTTTGAGGCGCACGCTCAGGCCGTTGGTATTGGCGATGGCAACTTCGCCGAGCACCTCCGGGGTGATCGCCTGGCCTTCGGTTTGCAGAGTGATGCGTTGATTTTTGGTTTCGATGAAGCCCGCGCCCATGACGCCCGTGGACAAACGGGCGGCGGCCAGAACATCGGAAAGATCCAGGTCGTAGGCCAGCAGGCGCTCGGGGATGACCTGGATCTGGAGTTGCCGGACTTCGCCGCCGAAAGTGCTGCACTTGGCGACGCCAGGCACGGATAGGAGCCGGGGCTTGAGTGTCCAATCGGCAAAGGTGCGCAGGTCCATCGGCGAAAGGTTGGTTGAGAGCAACCCGATCTTGAGCAAATCCATGGTCGAGGAGGTCAGCGGTGTCATCCTGGGTGTTTTGACGGTGGAAGGCAGTGTGCCGGCAGTTTCGGTGAGTTTTTCCGCCAGCATTTGGCGCGCGCGGAAAACGTCGCTGCCCTCTTTGAAGACGGCGGTGATGACCGAGAGACCTTCGATGGATTCGGAGCGGAGCGATTCCATGGCGTCCAGGCCATTTACAATCGTTTCGATCGGCAGAGTGACGAGAAGCTCGACGTGTTCGGGAGCGAGGCCTGGGCACTCGGTTTGAATAACGACCTGGGGTTGGACGAAGTTTGGGAAGACATCGAGCTTGGCGTTTTTCGCGGTATAAAGGCCATACGCGAGCAGAACGCAGGCGAGGGCGACGACGATGCCGCGGAATTTGAGGGAGAAGGTGACGAGGGCTTTTAACATTGGGCGGCGTCAGAAAGAGTAGAACCACGAATGGACACGAATGAACACGAATCAGTGGCAAGGACCAGTGTCAAGTGTCGAGTGTCGAGTGGGTTGACCCAGGACGGAGAAGTCACGCCGCGTGCGGTTTCGTCACTTATATATTCGTGTTTATTCGTGTCCATTCGTGGTTAGCCTTCAGTGAAAGCGTCCTGAGGTCCGAGGTTCAGTCGATTTTCTCTTTGAGTTCCTCGGACAATAATTGCTGGGCGGCGGTGGTGACGACTTTGTCTCCGGGCTTGAGGCCGGAGGGGACGAACCAGCCTTCGGGGAGGGGGCTTTCGAGATTTGCTTGAGCGCGCTCGAAGATGGTTTCAGCGGTTTGCACATAAACCCACGAGGTGCCGTTAAAACGGACCACTGCGGCGCGAGGGACGGCGACGCCGGAACGGGCGGCGCCCGGAAGTATTAGGAGGCCAGTGATAGCTGCGCCAGGGCCGAGTCGGGCGGAGTTCGATTCCACAAGAAACAGGAAGCCCCTGGATTGCAGTTGCGGATCCACGGCGGGAACGGGGCCCAGGAATTGGGCGGGGATGGGAATGCTTTGATCCGAGAGCGAGAGAACGCGGGCGGAAATCGGCGCTATGTCCATGTGAGTGCCTCCAGGCAAGCTTAGTTGGACTAAAGCATCCGCTTGAGAACCCAATGACTGAATGAAGGCGGGAAGATCTTGTCGCGAGGAGATGGCCGGCCCCCAGGAGGCGAGTAGTTTCAGGCGGGCGGATTCAGCCTGGGTTTGGTCGCGGGCGGCGGTCGCTTCAGCGGCTTGCAAGGCTCGTTGTGAGGCATTGTTTTGAGAGGCCAGAGTCTTGAGGCGGGCGAGTTCGGCTTCCGAAGCTTTGCTGGCAGACTCGGCGGTGGTGACATCGGCCACGGCTGTTGCCAAGGAGGCTGGGTCGAGCACGCGGCCATAAGCACGCTGCTCGGGTGGCAGCGACGCGGCGGCCAGCGCGGTGGTTTCCAGTCCCATGAGTTTCTGCGTGGCGGCATCGAGCGTGATGATGACTTCGCCGTTGGTGCCGTGCTTGACGCGGGATTCGGGTTCGGCTTTTTTGGATTCGGCGGAGGGGGCCTCGGATTTTTTTTCGCAGCCGGAGAGGAGCACGATGCAGGCGACAGAAATGCAAGTTCCAACAATGCCGAATCTGCTGGGAGCGCTGGCTGGCCTGCTCGGGCTGGGCTCTCGCCGGCGAGTTGTCGCAGAACTCGGAAACGCTGGAGTCAGGCATTTTCGCAGAATAAA
Organism: Verrucomicrobiota bacterium; assembly: GCA_003176045.1. Taxonomy (GTDB): domain Bacteria; phylum Verrucomicrobiota; class Verrucomicrobiia; order Limisphaerales; family UBA8199; genus PSRM01. Next base: position 54,393 of record PSRM01000094.1, read on the forward strand.
CAAAAACGAAAGCGGCGGAATACGCCGCACTCCAAACGCTTCGCGAGGTACCGCGCGGGCGTGAATTCGCGAAGCGTTTGGAGTGCGGCGTATTCCGCCGCTTTTCTTTGAAATTTGCATAACCAGAATCGGTAAGGTCATTTCTTGAGATCAGTCTGCGTGGATTGAAATAATGTGTCCGGGAAATTGAGATCATGCTGGAGTGTATTTTCGAGGGCGGCGATGGCTTGCTGGAGCTTGATGCGGGCATCGAGTTGAAGCAGTTCGGTGGAGGCGGCTTCGATTTGGACGTTGAGCAGATCCAGTTGGTCGGAAGCGCCTTCTTTGACCATGGCTTCAGTGGAGGCCACTCGCTTGGCCTGGGAATCGGCAAGGGCATGAAGGTCGCTCAACGTTTTTTGTGTGGCATGAAAGACGGCCACAGCCCGGTCAATCTCGGCGAGGACGCCTGCTTGCAAGGCATTGAATTTGGCGGCAGCCTGGGCGCGGCGCGCTTTGGCTTCGGCAATCGGTCCCTCGTTCTGGTTCAACACCGGCAGATCCACCACCACGCCGACCGACCATTTGCTATCGCCTTGATCGTATTGATACTGCGGCTGGAGGTGGACGTCGGGGTACTGTTTGGCAATCTCCAATTGCAATGCCGATTCGGAGGCGGCGTACTCTGAGAGAGAACTGAGGATGTCGGCGCGGCTGAGCAAGGCCATGCGCCTGAACTCGGCCGAGGTGAGTGCGGAAATGGTGGCTTCATTCGGAAGGTTCGCAGGGGCCAGTTTCACGTGCTGGAGAGCATCGGTCGGGATGCCAATGGCTTCGGCCATTCGGGCGCGCGTCTCGGCGCTCTGTCGCTGGGCATCGGCGAGATCAAGCCGCGCTTTGTCGAGAGCAATGCGAAAGGAGAGTGTGTCGGAAGGGGCTAAAGCGCCGGCCTGGATTTGCTGGTCCAGCCGATGGAGCAGATCTTCCTGCAAGGCGATTTGGCGTTGGAGGAGGGCCTGGCGCTTTTGTGTCGCCTCGTAATCAATCACGCTGGTGACAACGTGATCGCGCACCTGCCAGGCAGCGGAAAGGATGTTCAGGCGCGCGGCGTCGGAAAGATGGGCGGCCTGGGCACGGCGGTAGCGGCGTTTGCCCGCGGTTTCAAGCGGCACATCGAGCATGACCAGTGGAGTCCAGGGCGTTGCCGCGGTGGTCGGATAGGCGTAACCGGGCGCCACCGTGAGGGTTGGATTGGGACGTTGGGCGGCGGTCACTTCGCCCCCGCGAGCGACGTCCCATTGCGCGCGCACGACCTCGAGAGTGGGCTGGTAATAGAACGCCGCGGCCGTGAGCATGTCCAGATCCCACGATTCCGGTGGCCAGGCGGTGAAGGATTTATGGAGGGTGGCCTGGAGGACGGGTTTGAGGGCGAGGTTTGTGAGGGAGCGCGATTCCAGTTGAGTGGCGGTGGCCGTTGGCGAGAGGGGGCGGGATTGGTAGCGGGCGCAGCCGCAGAGTAAGAGCGCGGTGGAAGCGAGGAGCAGGAGAGAGCGGGAGAGTGGGTAAACGGGTGAGTGGGAGAGTGGGCGTGGGACAAAACCGTTAAGCTCGAACCTTGAACCTTGAACCTTGAACCTTGAATCCTGAACGCCGAACCCTGGATCCTGAGCGCTGAAGTTCGAACAGAAATGCTTCAAGCCTGGCACAGCGGCCGCACAGTGAAGCCGAAACATTGAACATTCAACATTCAACATTGAACATTCAACATTCAACGCTAACCCCCGAGCCCTGAAACTTGAACCTTGAACCTTCATGTTTAGCAGATCGGCAGGCGGACGGTAACGGTTGTGAGTTTGGCGGGCAATGACTCGATTTTGATTTCGCCGTGATGCGCCGCGACAATCCATTGGGCAATGCTCAAGCCGAGACCGCAGCCATCGGCGGCCTCGTTGTTGTGCGCGGGATCGCCGCGAAAGAAGCGGTCGAACACTCGCGGCAGGGCGGTGGGGGAGACTCCGGGTCCGGTATTGGAAACCGAGAAAAGGGCCGAGCCGTTGGAGCGGCTCAGTTTCATGGTGATGGAGCCTCCTTGCTGATTGTATTTGACGGCGTTGTCGGCCAGGTTGAGCAGCAGTTGGCGGAGGCGATGGGCGTCGCCTTTCACCGAGAGCGGCTCGCAAGCTGCCAATTCAACGCGGACGCCGGAGGCTTGCGCAAGAATCTGGGTGTCAGCGAAATTTTCGCGGACCAGTTCATCCAGCGAAACAGGAGCCAGGTTGAGAGTCAGCAATCCGGCATCGGCTTTTGCGAGCAACGTAAGGCCATCAACGATGCGAGCCAGGCGTTGCAGTTCGTCGAGGCGGCTCAAGGCGTGTTCGCGTTCGCGTGGGGAAAGAGATTCATCGCGCAACTCGGTCTCAGTTTCGCCGGAGAGCACCGTGAGCGGGGTCTTGAGTTCGTGGGAGGCGTGCAGAGTAAAGTCGCGGATGCGCGTAAAGGATTCGTGCAAGCGGGCCGTCATCGTGTTGAGCACTTGAGTGAGGCGATCCAATTCGTCGCCATTACCCGAGCGCGGCAGCGGCTGAGTCAGGTTCCGTTCGTTAATCCCTTCAGCAGCCCGGGTCAGGGTAGTGATTGGCGCCAGCGCTCTGCGCATGAGCCACCAACCTCCGCCGATGCTCAAGATTACAGCAGGAATGCCAATCCAGCAAATCAAGGCAATGACGTCCTGGAGGCTGTCGTCGGGTTCTTCGATGTTGTCGTGGCGTTCGCGCAGTTCTTTGAAAGAAAGGCCCGCGATGATGAGAGCCGAGAGCAGCAATACCCCGGCATACCAAAGGGTCATGCGGGTGCGGATGGTCATTGAGGAGTGTCAGGTATCACGAGTCAAGTGTCATGTGCCATGTGTCATGTGTCAGGGGTCAGGGGTCAGGTGTCAGGGGTGAGGTGAAACGTGAAATGTGAAACGTGAAACGTGATGAGGGAGTTAACTGAGTTAATTAGGTTAATTGAGTTAATGGGGAGTCTCAGGTGTCAAGTCCCATGTTGCATCCGCGCGTCGCTACTTTGTCTTTCACTTTGTCTTTCACTTCGTCTTCCGGGGATCAGAGGAGAGAGGCGAGCACACCCATTTACGTTTCACGTTTCACGCATGACATACCCTGCGCCTCGCACCGTGTGCAGGAGCTTGGGATGGAAGTCGGCGTCAATTTTTTCTCGAAGGCGTTTGATATAGACGTCCACGAGATTTGTGCCGGGATCGAAATCGTAGTCCCAAACTTTTTCGAGGATCATGGTGCGGGCGCAAAGACGGCCGGCGGAGCGCAGCAGGAATTCCAACAAGCGGAATTCGCGGGTGGTCAGCTCTATTTCCCGGCCGGCCCGGTGTGCCTGTCGCGTGACGGTGTCCAGGCTCAAGTCGGCCAGGCGCAGAACAGGGGACTTATTATCGGAACCGCGTCGCGTCAGCGCGCGAACGCGGGCGGCGAGTTCGGCGAGGGCGAAGGGTTTGGGCAGGTAGTCGTCTGCCCCTGCATCGAGTCCCTCGATGCGCTCACCTACGGAGCCTCGGGCTGAGAGCAGCAGGACAGGTGTAGCGTTGCGGCTCTGGCGCCATTGCCGAACGAGGCTTAAGCCATCCCGGCCAGGCAGCATGATATCAAGGACTATGGCATCGTACGGCGTGGCGCTCGGAGCGCTCATGGCTTCGTCTCCGTTGTGGCAGACGTCCACCGCGAAGCCTTCGGATTGGAGGGCTTTGCGGATGAATGAGGCGGTTTTCTTTTCGTCTTCGACGACGAGAACGCGCATGCGGGGGAGAGTAGTGGAAATGGGAAGGTGGTTAAATGTAAAAGGGTCGCGATTATGTCAGATTTGAGATTTCAGATTTCAGACATGGGAAGAATGGGAGGGATGGGAATTATGGGTTGGATCTGTCGGGCTTAAAAGGCGCCCCTCCTCTGCCTCTTCGCCTGCAGAGGGGAGGGTTGAAGAGAGGAGGCCGGTTTTATGTGCGTGGTGCCCTACACAGTATGAAGTTGCCATCGTGGACCCAGGCGGCTCACCGTTTTAAGGTTTTCCTTCTTTATGCGAAATCAACGGAACGTCGCCTTTCTCGGGCAACTCACGGACACAGCCGACGCCCTTGGCATAGTACTTATACTCGGTGGCGCCATCGGAGAGCTTTTCGCGGACTTTAATGCAGTGCTCGTACGTTCCCGCCGGGACTTTTACGGTTTCTGAATCGGAAATGACCTCGTCGTCTTCGGTGGTGATTTTCGGGACATCCTCGGATTTGAACTTGTCCCCGATCTTTGGATTGGCCGGCATGAGGATGCCGAGGTGCTGCGTGTGGACGCCGTAAAGCCAAGCGCCTGAATGGCCGCTGACTTTGCCGTTTCTATATTCGTCCACGTCCTCGCCAAGGTAATAGACGGCGCCGTCGTCGGATTGCGCGATATAATCGAGGGTGACCTCGGACAATTTTCCGTTCTCAAACTCGCGGTCTTCCAGAACGAATGTTTCGACGGTCTGCCCGCCGATATTAAAGGTTTTGTGAACGTCGGGCTTGACGGTGCGTTCGATGCGCAATTTCTTGCGGCCTTCTTTTCCCTCGAGGACGTCCTGCTTCAATGATGAGAGAGGCAGGAAAGGATTCGTTATTTCACGCGGATGGGAGAATTTGGGAAGCGATTCATCTGCGCTCAGATAAGAAATCTGAGCACCTAAGAACAAACCCATGATAAGCGTGGTTTTCATGATTCGGTTTTGGAATGTTGGAATGTTGGAGCTTGGAGCGTCGGGTGGCGACAGTCCGAAAAAGTCCGTCGCCTTACCCAGGCCTCGTTCAAGTGTCGCTACGCGACACGGGCGCCTGTTCTGATCGGCTACCGTGGGCTCAAGCCCACGGCCACCTTCAGAGCATCGCTACGCGATGCTACTTGGAATTTCCGAAAGGCATTGGGCTCTCAATCAGATACGTTCGCATTGAAGCCCGATATTTGTCTGGTGTCTGGAGTTTGGTGTTTGGAGTTTATTTCTTTTCTTCTTTCTCGTCGTCGTCCTTTTCCTTCTCCTTGGCGGCCTCGGCTTTTTCCTTGGACGGGGATTCAACATCAACGGCGATGATTGCGCCGGTGATGGCGTCAACATTGACCTCGGTGATGTTTTTGGTGTCTGGAGTGGTGATGTCGAAGGACCAGATCAGTTTGCCTTTTTCCTTCTCGAGCTCGCCTTCTTTGATGGTGCCGTTCGGGACTTTGGCCAGAGCAATTTTTTCGGCGTCAGCTTTACTGACTTTTGCCTGGGCCATGAGCTCAGCCTGGGACTCTTTGGCCTCTTTTTCCGAAGCGCACCCGCCGCAGAGTCCGGCAAGCGCGAGGGCGAGTGTTGAACAGAGGATGATGTGCAGTTTTATTTTCATATTTGATGGCTTTGGTTATTTGGCCTGCGCCCTGGTTCCTGGGGAAGGCCGTGCGCACTATGAAAGCGAATCCAGATGAAATAGCAATGAATGTAAGATGACAGTTTTGTCATTCAGCTACTTTCGCCGCCGGCCAATGAGGTAGGTTTCGGATGCTTGTCCAACAAGCGAAAAATGATTCGTTATTTCCCGTGCGATCTCGCCCAGGGGATCAAATGGCGGCTTGTGCGGCCTCAACTTCACTGGAAACATGAGGATACCAGAGAGGGCCGCTGAATCTCCCGGCGCCGCTTTTTCAGGGTCAATACCCCCGGTGAGATTTCTTACTGATGCCGGCACCACAATGACTTCCATGGAACGGATATCCGCCAATCTTTCATCGAGTTGCGCGCGAGTACGGATCTCCCGAAATGGACAAAACGGCAGGTCGGGGCGGAACTTTCCATTGAGCTTGAGAAAGCGATCCAGTTCCTCATCTATTGGAAGCGGAACGCGTATGTTCTCAAATTGAAGCAGGTTTTGGTACCCCGTGGGGATAGGCGGCATCTTGCTGTAATGGAGGAGTCCGCTGGATGCGGTCGGGCAGTTGGTAAGCGCGCTCTGGTGGATAGCGATCTGCTTAAGAGCCAGGGGGCCATAATTGCTCCACGCGCTCATGAATCCCAATCCGCCCCAAACGATTGCGTAAGCGACCGCCAATAGTCTGAAGAAACGACCGCTTGCCTGGGAAACCGCAGTGAGAAAGAGAGCGAACAGGCCCACGCCGTTGTACAGGATGTGGCCCGGATCGCACCTGCCCAGAGCAGGAATGACCAGCAGACCGGTGGCCGCGCAAAGGCCAACGGCAACAGATCCACGCGGGTTGCGTTCTTGTAGCGCGATTCGCGCCAGCGACGGCGCCACACAAAACAGAGCGACCAGCAGGAAGATAATGTGGGCTGTGGGAAAGACGGGCAGGTTATGGCCGCCTCCTGAATAGAGGAAGATGGAATCAAAATAATTGCGCGAAAACAGAAGGGGGATGGCAGGCAGCGCAGCAACAACCGGCACGAGGGCAATGGTCAGACGGCGCAGCGGCGTAAACCACAAATGCGCGAAATAGACCGCGCAACCTAACCACACTGCCATGCCCATTTCTGGCGACACGGCAAAATTGATCAACGGAACCAGCAACGCTACAAGTGCAATAACAAGCAGGACTGACCACTGACCACTGACCACGGACCACGGACCACGGACCAGGGACAACGGACCAGAACGGTCGGAACCTTGAACTTTGAACACAACTAGCCGATGCAGCGCTATCAATGAAGCGATTGGCAGCATGAACCGCAATGGCGTGTAGTTGAGGCCCAGGCTGAGGTTGAAGCACGGAATGACCAGGAGCAAAAAGACCGCTGTTCTGGCAAACACACTGGAAAAGCGGCTCACGACAAAATACGAAAGGTAAAGCCCCAGAACCCAATGCAAGGCCAGGGTGAATCCGTACACTTGCTCGACGGAAAAATATCGGTGGAAGGCCAGGCAGCCCCAATATGGGAGATAGAGCATTGCCGGGCCGAAGCTGAAATCGAAGTCTCGATAGGGACGCATTCCCAGCAGCATGGCGTCTATTCGCGAGATGAACAGGGAGGTTTCACCAAAATAGGCGTGCGGCAAGTAAGAAAACCAGCCGAGGATAACGCCAAGGAAAACGACGAGCACCGCGAGAAAGGCCATGAGAAGCGGTTTATTTCGCTCCACTTTGGCAGCGCCGGGGAGGATCTCCAAAAGGCCCGTCTGAAGAACTCCCTTTTCGCTTGTTCTTCCGAAAAACAAGCGATACGCAATCAGTAACCCCAACGTCAGTGCGACTGAAACCCAGGCGACCGAATTGTTGAACCCATAAATGCAAGACGGAGAAAAGACCGGACGCGATGTTGGGTAATGCCATGGAAGCACGAAGACGCCGAACGAAATGGCCGCGAGGAAAAGGGCCAGCAAGCTGGCCGAACCAAAACCGGGAAAGGAGGGCGAGCGTCCTCGCGTGCCGTGCCGGAGCTGTAAGGAGGCAGGGCCGCGCGAATTTACCGGGCCATAACCAGGTTTGGTGCTGGCTTTAAGAGGCGGGTTATTCGCCACAGACTTGCTTCATAACAAAATTTTTGCTTTTCAGGGAGTCAAATGTACATAACGCTTCGCGCGCGAACCACAGATGAAAAGCGTTTATCTTGAGACCAGCTTTATCAGTTTGCTGGTGTGCAGGCCGAGCCGCGACATCATCATCGCCGGCAACCAGCAAATCACGCGAGAGTGGTGGCGTTTGCGGCGACAAGATTTCCTTTGTGTGGCGTCTTCAGAAGTCGTGCGCGAAGCAAGCCGAGGCGATTCCGGCGAGGTGAGAAAGCGAATGGAGATTTTAAACCAACTTCCAATTCTGGCGGTGTCTGGGGATGGCGAACGGCTGAGTTCGGCACTTTTCGGCACGGGAGCGCTGCCACCTCAAGGGCAAACCGATGCCGCTCACTTGGCCCTCTCCGCAGTGGCCAAAATCGATTATTTGCTGACATGGAATTGCCGTCACCTTGCCAACGTCCAAATTCTCGAACGGCTTGAACTGGAAGCGACGAAACTCGGGTGGAAACTCCCTCGGGTTTGCACTCCGGCGCAATTGATGGGAGATTTATCAGATGAAACCGGATCCGATTATTGAAGAGCTCTGGAAGACCAAGAAGGAATTAGCGCGTGAGGCCGACCACAACACGCATCAATTTTTTGAGAATTTACGAAAATGGGAGGCTGAACATCCTCACCCTAGTCCCGCACTCAGGAGCGCAGAAGATTTGCAGAATCTGATCGCCGAGCGTGAACAGCGGCGCACGCCAGAAGCCGAATTGGCTCTCAAAGATGAACCGCGTCGCAAAGATTAACCAGCTTCCGCAGTCCCCGCACCCTAATCGGCGGCATGTTTGACGGCGCCAGGCCGCAACCGCTGCTTCTGGGCCGCTTTCTTTTGTTCCGATTGGCAACGGTTGGTAACGGCTGCGTAAGCGATTCCTTCGTCTCAAGCCACGGTTTTAGCGAGCACACGAGGGTGATGGATCAGGGCGAGCGGGGTGTTCAAACATCAACGTTCAAGGCTCGCTACTTTGCACGTGGTTCAAGGTTCAAATCCCTGTGAGAACTCCTGAAAGTCCAGCATGCATCATCCATCCGGCCAAATCCTGCCATCGCCCGCGGTATCCGCTCAGTGACGGCGGCTGGACGATAGGAGCGCCCAACTCTGTTGGGCGAGTCGAGCGCAGCTTGCCG
>PSRM01000302.1 GCA_003176045.1 Verrucomicrobiota bacterium
GTCGTCCCCTGCACACCAAGATCGTTTATGAATTTTCTCGTCACCGGCGGAGCGGGCTTTATTGGCTCACACGTATGCGAGCGGTTGTTGGGGGTCGGTCATCGGGTGTGGGCTTTCGATGATCTGAATTCATTCTACGATCCAGCCATTAAACGACGGAATGTTTCGGAAATCGAGGCCACAGGGTCCGCTGGGAAATTCACGTTCGTTGAAGGAGACATGACACGCCGTGAAGCGCTGGACGATTTGTTCGGCGGCGTGAAATTCGACCAGGTCATTCATCTGGCAGCGCGGGCTGGGGTCAGGCCCAGCCTGCAGGAGCCTGCGCTTTACCAGCGCGTGAATGTCGAGGGGACTGTGAACCTGTTGGAAGCCGCCCGGTTGACTGGGGTAAAAAAGATCATCCTGGCTTCGTCTTCATCCGTTTATGGCACGAATTCCAAGACTCCGTTTGCGGAACACGATTCGGTGTTGAGCGCGATTTCGCCCTATGCTGCCAGTAAGCTGGCTGGTGAAGCCTTAGGGCACGCTTATCATCATGTTTATGGGCTGGATATTGTCGCCCTGCGTTTCTTCACTGTCTATGGCCCGCGCCAGCGGCCCGACCTGGCCATTCACAAATTTGCCCGTCTCATGGCGGAGAATAAACCAATCCCCGTGTATGGCGATCCGGCACAGTCCGGGCGCGATTACACGTACATCACTGATATTCTTCAAGGCATCCTGGCCTGCACCCAAAAGGAGTTTGGTTATGAAATATTCAACCTGGGGGAAGCACACCCTGTCCACCTGGATCAACTCATTCGACTGATCGAATCCGAAATGGGTGTGAAAGCGCGAATCGAGAGACTGCCTTTCCAGTCCGGCGACGTGCCGCTGACTTTCGCCGACATTTCCAAATCAAGGCGTGTGCTGGGGTATGAACCTAAGGTGAAAATCGAAGAAGGAATTGCGTTGTTCGTTGAATGGTTTAAAACTGTTCGGAATGGACCGTAAATCAACTTACATACGCCCTGCCTTTACAGACGCCCTGGTCGCCTGGCGGCAACTTTTGGCGCTGCGAGGTTTGCCCGCAGACCTGATTTGGATCTTCGACGAAAACATTTGCTTCGAGAGCGACCCATCGCAACCAAATGGCTTTCGCCTCGGATTCCAAACCGCTTTCACGCCGCCACCGCTCGACGCCGAGCGTATCGCCTACGAGTATTTCGCCGAATTTGATGCGCCCGTTGTGTTCTATCGCATCGGGTCCGCCACCGGAAAATCGGTCTGCCTGGTTTTGTGCGATTCCTGGTTTGAATCCCGGATGGACGCTGCCGGCTTCGTCCCAAAGCGGGAATGGCTCATGTCCTTTTTCCCAGGTCAGGCGACGGAAATTCCTGAAGTTACCGACAAAGAAAGGTGGAAGAACCGCATTGTCCGCGAGCGGCCGTTGCACGACCTAGATTTCTGCATGACGTTGCGCTCTGTACACGAATGGCTGGCGCACGGACGGGTGCTGAGCACGTATGAGCGCTCCGCGCTAAAGGTACTCCATTTATGGCGCCGAGTGATGGGCAGGGAAAAGGATTAAGGCGTTCAGATGCAACTGATTTTAGTCCCGCAGGGACGACAGAAAATAGCCCAGCGTTGAAATTGAAACGCTGGGCTATTCTCTTTCATCCCTACGGGATTAAAAACTCAAAATTTGTTCAATTGCTCCGGGCCAGGCGGATCACTCTGAATTTCCTGCGTAGCCGAGGTCTCGCAGGGCCGACCCTTTTTGGTATAGCTCAGTGTCTTGCTTCAACCGGGCGAGCAATTCTTTATCATTCTTTTCGCTCGCCAACTGCTCCGCTCGATGGGCCGCCGCGAGGGCCTCTTTGTAATGCTCCTTCTCGGCATAAGCGGCTGCCAACGTGCGAATCACCAGGGCGTTTCTCCCTTCGGTCAGCGACTCAGCTTTTTGGGCCAGTGCCAGCGCCCTTTGACCGTCGCGCAGCGGCGCCTCCGGGCATGTTGCCAGTATCCAGGCCAGGCCGTCGCAGGCCCGCGCGAAATCCGGACTCAGCTCGAGGGCGCGTTGGAAGTGCGCAACTGCTTCCCTGGGCTGCTGGCGTTTGAATAGCAGGCTGGCCAAAACCTGGTGCGCTTCGAAAGCGTCAGGCTTTACAGCGAGCGCTGCCTGGTACTCCTTCACCACTTCGTCCGAGAGACCTTTGCGCGTGAGCGCTTCGGCCAGATTGATATGCGCATCGGCGAAATCGGGCTTCAGTTGCAATGCCGTGCGATAGTGGCCGATGGCCTTGTCCAACTCACCTTTCCGATACAAGAGGATGTTGCCAACAACGAGATGGGCCTGAACCACTCCGCTGGCGTCCGCTAGGGCGCTTTCCGAATGTGGGTCCATGAGCACGGCATTTGTAATTCCAACCTCGAATTGCGTGATGGCCTCATCCACCTGGCCCTGGTCCAGCAATAGCGCGCCCAGGTTGAAATGAGGCGCGCTGGCGCGCGGATCGAGCGCGACGGCTTTGCGCAAATGTTCGATCGCTTTTTGCGGCTGCTTGAGGCGGCGATAGACGTTTGCGAGGTTGTTTTCGTTATTAACGAAGCCTGGGTGTAGCGCCAGCGCCTGTTCGTACTCAGAGACGGCCTGTTCATACAGCCCGCTCTCTTTGACGTAAGTGTCAGCGAGAATGGAATGTGCCTGCCAGCACAACGGATCCGCTGCTACGGTGGCAGCCCAAAGCTTCTCGGAATTCTCATAGATCGAGCTTTGGCGAAAGGTCAGGATGGTCATTGTCAAAAGCAAAGCGCCAAAAAAAAGTGAGCAGTTAAGTGGAAGCGTCTGGACAATATCACCGTTCCCCCTAACCCCGGCCCTCTCCCCCTCGGCGGGGGAGAGGGGGAATCGGAGGCCGGTCTGGGCTTTTTTAGTTTCGTCCTGGGTGTGGCGAGAAAAAGGAGTCGCCAAAACAGTGTAAAACCAACTCGAGACCAGTGCCAGCGGCCCCAGGATGGCAAAATACTGCCAGTGATCCGCGGCCAGCGAGTAATTCATAAAGCCGATGTTCATGAAGCCGAGCACCGGGCCAAGCATGATGACGAAATAGAACATTCCAAATAACAGTGCCTTCGCCCATGGCCTCCGGATGAGCCAGCACAGAAAGAAGGCCGCTACGAGAACGATGCCAGGCGCATAGGACAAAAGCCGGGTAGCAGGGATCTCCCATCTGGGATAGATCGAGACCAGGTGAACAGGAAACAGCGCTTTGGAGAGGTAGAACCAAACGGCCCAGCCAGCGCCAGCCAAACGCTGCAAAAAGCCATCACTGCGCACTATCTCACCACCGATGCGCCATTGCTCCATTCGGTATGTCACGAGACCAATTACAAGCGTTGCGCAAAAAAAGGGCAAAATGCGAGTCACATCCCTTAGCTGAATCCTGCCACGTTGCCACCAGGCGATCAGCAGCAGCACGAAGGGCAGGGGAGCGATGGCGGGTTTGCTCAACAGTCCGAGGACGAAGCTTAGAACTGATAAGCAGTAAAAAACTATTGAGGAAACGTGAAACGTGAAACGTGAACCTGGCCTCGCGGCGGGCAGGTTATCAGGATGGCTGCTGAAGGTAGTTTGGACTTTGGACTTTGGACTTTGGACTTTGGACTGCAAATCTTCCTCACTCCGCAGATAAAATAGCAAGCTCAGCAGGAAGAACGCCATCGCGAGGGTGTTCTTGAGTTGGGAAACCCAGGCGACAGATTCGACGTTTACCGGATGCAAAGCGAAGAGAGCCGCTGCCAGCCAGGCGCCGGGAATTTGCAGGCGCCGAAGGATTCGCCAGACGAGGACAGAGCTAGTGGCGTGGAGCAACAAATTCACCCAATGATAACCCGCGGGGTCGAGTTTCCAGAAAATGTACTGGAGCCGCCAGACGGTGAATAGCATTGGGTAATACTGGGGCAGGTCCTCTGAGAACCAGATTTTCGTCCAGGCGCCCGGTTCCCAAAGCAACGGATTCTGGGTCACATGTCGGTCATCGTCCCAGATGAAACCCGCATGCCAGACAGGCGCGTAGGCAAGGATGCAACAGCCAAACAACAGCAGGCCAGGCAGCCAGGCGTTCACGAAAGCGCCCGATGATCCGTTTCGAAATGGCCTGCCCACAGTTAGCGCGAATTGCTCAGGCTGATTGTAGGGGACGACGTGAGGAGTCCCTTTCCGGCGTTCGTTCGCGGCCGGGACTCCTTACGTCGTCCCCTACAGCGTAGTGGCGTTTTGAGCATGGCCTGAAATATCGTGGTCAGCGGCCGTACAGAAACGGCGTTGCCCCGCTGCCGGCCATTATGATGAGCACGAGAATAGCCAGCACGATAATGACCGGAACAATCCAGTACACCTTGTTATTCCAGGCAAAGCGAACCAGCTCTTTAAACCAAGCACCGGAAGAATTCCCCATCACTTAACCTTTGTTACCGGCTGATCCGTTAACGTGGAATCCTGATTGAGGATGAGTAACATACACAACAGATTATAGCGGCAGCAGGCGCATGTCCACGATTTCAGGGTGCGATCAGGACGGGTGCATGTTGGCTGTACCATCATGCGGTATGAAAACCCGAGGGACGGGATTCCGAACGATGAAATGCGCTTTCAGCGCTTCGAATGTAATTTTGCGCCGGCAAACCCAGGGCGCCGCGGTGCTCTGCCCTGGACTGGTATGAATGACGCCGTTGGCGTCCAACCGAGGTCAATATAGGGACCTAAAGGGCTGTCCCAACATTCCAACATTCCACCATTTCCATCATTCCATTCCTCCACCTACTTCTTCCACCAACGGCGGCAGCGGGCAATCCAAAGCGTCGGCGATAGCGCGAAGCATCTCAGCCTCCATTTCTTGAATCACACCATCCGCGGCCACGGTTTGTGCGCAAGCGGCCAGGACGTTCTTTTTGATTTGCGGCACAGCCTGAGTCAGATGATTCAAAGCGGCATCTACCTGCGAAAGATCACACTTGTCCTCCGGAACCAGGTTAAATGTGGTTTGTGCGGCTTTGCTCAGAACCAAGGCACCCTGGGAGAACGCGGCTTGAATTTTGTCCGGCTCGCTCTGCCCCACGTAGGCCAATGCCGAAAGGAGAATGGCGCAATCGTCCGCTAACGGTTTCAATGCGTAATACTGCACAATCGGTTTGCGTGCCTGGGTGAAATGCGGTTCGAGATGGCGCATGACGATCTTTTGAAGGACGTACTCGAAAAGATCAACCTCGCCGTCGCTCTCGACCAATTTCTGGACGGCCGTACGGAACTGCTGGAACTGGGCCTGGGAAAGGTGGCGCAAGCCTGGCATTGCCAGGTCAACCAGTGGCAGTTTGGCGCGTGAAGCAAGACTTTCTGCCTGGGGCAGCACTCGAAGGGTCTCCTGAACGATGGCCGGCGAGGTGACGCTGCTAAGTTCCTGCAATTGCTTGTTGCGAGCTTGCTCATCCTCACTGAGCAGCAGAGCGTATATCAAAGTGCTTGCCCCGAGCGGGTCTCGGACCTCGGTTCGCAGGCTCTCCGGGATTGCTCCTCGCAGTTCTTCAGCATACCGCAAATGCGTAGTGTTCGGCGCTCCCACGGCAGCCACGACTGCGTGCGGCGGGATAGGTGGAGGGCGGCGTCCAGACCAACTGGCCGCGTGGGTGGGCGTTCTGGCCGCGCTCGGAGGCGACGGTTGAGACAGGAAGGCGGGCTGGGCATCCTCCATGATTGTTTCGAGCAGAGATGGTTCGGCTTCTTCTCGCTCCAGGTCCGCTGTTGCTGCGCGTTGAGCCATCTCAAACTCTTCCGGCTTGAGCGGAGGAAACTTTCCGTCCCAGCTCGGGTCAATAGCCCTAATCCGGTCGCCGATGGGCGGGTGCGTGGCCAGCATGCCAAAGAGTGGTGCGCTGATACCGTTGCTGAAAAACATGTGACTGGCCTGCTCGGCCTGGGGCGTTTCCAGGCGAGAGCCGAAACTGAAGCGACCGATTTTCTGTAAAGCACCGGACAGACCTGCGGGATTTCGCGTGAATTGAACTGACGAAGCGTCGGCCAAAAATTCCCGCTGCCGGCTTACGGCGGCCTGGATTAGCCTGCCAAAAAACACACCGACCCAGCCGAGCACCAATAGAACAAGTCCGAGCAAGGGCAGGGGATTACGACTGTCGCGGTCCTCCCGGCTCCTGGTACTCCCCGTTTGCAGCAGGACGCGGCCAATCACCGTCAGGCAGATAATCCCAAAGATAACTCCCATCAACCGCAGGTTTAACCGCATGTCGCCGTTCAGAATGTGGCTGAACTCGTGGCCAATAACTCCCTGCAGCTCGTCCCGGGTGAGCAAACGGACGGCCCCCTGCGTCACGGTTACCGCCGCATCGCTCGTCGAATGGCCGGCGGCAAAGGCATTGATAGCGCGCTCCTCAGGCAAAATATAGACTTGCGGCACCGGGACGCCTGAAGCGATTGCCATCTCCTCGACAACATTCAATAGTTTCCGTTCATCGGGGTCGGTGGTATGGGTATCCACCAACTGGCCTCCCAACGCGGTTGCGACGGCGCTGCCGCCCTGGGCGAGTTCCAGAGTCTTAAAAATGCTGCCCAGTCCAATAACGGCCAGCGTTCCTACTGCGACTCCAAGCAACAGGTGAGGATTCCATAACGAAATCCCCGGGTCCTCCGCTTCCGCGTAAGATCGGGAGTGCCCGTGCGTGTGGCTGATACCGGTAAAAATCAGCAACGCAGCCAGATAGATGGCCGCGATCATCAGGGCAACGCCGGCAATGAAATAGACCACCAGGAGGTGGGTGTTGCGGTGGGCTTTCTCTTGTTGTTGAAAGAAGTCCATTGCCAATTTCCAATTTGCGTTCTTGGAGGGAGTTAATTGGCAATTGGCAATTGGCAATTTAAAAACTGACCTTCGGCGCCTCTTTCTCCTCGGCCTTTTCGATCGTGAACAGTTCCGCGGGTCCGAAGTTGAATGGGCCGGCAATCAGGTTTGTGGGAAACGTTTCGCGCGTGGTGTTATAGCTCATCACGGAGTCGTTGTAGGCCTGGCGCGCGAAAGCCACTTTGTTCTCGGTAGAAGTCAACTCCTCCATCAGGCTCATCATGGTCGTGTTGGCCTTCAGATCGGGATATGCTTCCGCCACGGCAAACAGGCGGCCCAGTGTTCCGGCCAGCGCTGTCTCCGCTCCGGACAATTCTTTCATAGCCGAGGCGTCGCCGGGGCTTGCGGCCGCGCGTACGTTTGCTGCCGAGGCCGCATTCCGTGCGGCAATCACGGCCTCCAGCGTGCCGCGTTCATGTTTGATGTAGCCTTTGGCCGTCTCAACCAGATTCGGAATAAGATCATAACGCCTTTTTAGTTGGACATCTATTTGCGCAAAAGCGTTTTTGAACCGGTTACGCAGCGCTACCAGCCGATTGTAGCCGCTGATCAGCCACATCAGCACAAAGAAGATCGGCACAATGATTACCACCAGGACGATGATTATTGCAGCATGCATGGGTTCTGTTCCTTTCCTTCGCTCTCTGTTATAGGTGTTTTGCGGTCCGGTTTTGGATGGGCGGTTTTACCATACAGCTATGGCACTTCGGGCCATCAGGCAATTACAAAATCAATTGCTAAATGGAACGGAGGTCTTTATACCGTAGTTGATGCAGGTAGCTCCTTATCTGAGCGGACGCCTTGTAGGAGCCGACGTAAGGAGGCTCGGCTACGGGGACTATGGTTCAGGGTTCAGGGTTCAGGGGTCAGAGGTCAAGGGTCAGAGGATCGAAAACAGAGGACAGAAAGAAATCTTGCCTGCGGTTGGGCCAGGTAAATTACCCGCCCGGCCTAGCCGCTATTCGCTATTTGGAGCTTGGTGTTTCTCTGGTGTTTGGTGTTTGGTGTTTGGTGTTTGTTTTCTCCTTTCCTGTTCTGCCTCTTCGGCCGCCCCCTCCGGTCTAGCACCTCTCCGTTTCGACGTGTTCATAGGCTACGGCGAAATTGTCCCGGAATCCGCCTGGGTTCCGGTCATCTTTGATATCCAAAACGACGGGCCTACATTCACGGCCACAGTCGAAATCACTCCAGGCAACCTGGGACAGGGAGCGGTCCGGCGCACGACCGTCGAGCTTCCCACAGGCACCCTCAAACGAGTCGTCATTCCTATCTTTACGACTGCTCGAAACTTCGGATGGGACGCCCGTTTATTGGACGAGCACGGCCGAGTGCACGCAGAAGAAATCAACAAAAGCCCGCAGAAGCAAATCGCCGCGATCACGCCTCTGGTTGGCTCGATGCCTCGTACTCCGGGAGGCGCTCCGGCCATCCGGCCAATCCTGCCGAAGGAACCCAGATTGCAACCCGCTTCAACAAGACTGTTGTTGTTTCCGGATAACCCACTGGTCCTCGAGGGAATGAGTTGCCTCTACTTGAGTTCAGAACGAGCCCTGGAGTTGAAGTCCGAGCAGATCAATGCGCTCGTCCAGTGGATCAATGCTGGCGGACACCTCATAGTCGGCGTGGAGCAAGTCACAGATATCGAGGGCACTCCTTGGCTCAAAAGCCTGCTGCCATTCGATGCGGCCGATATGAAGCCCGTCCACAGCCATCCAGAGCTTCAGGCCTGGCTGAAAAGCGCTGCTTGGCGATCGAATGTTGTTTCCTCATCAGATTCTCCGGTGCCGGGCTATTACTATAATTATAACCAGCGGCCTCGCCGCGCCGGAAACGCTCGCTACGGCCCCCCTGCTCAAGTTATGCCGGGCCCGCCCGGGAATGCTGATCCTAATAGTCAACCCGATCCAGGCGCCATAGCGCGGCCTTTTAGCGATCTTGCTGACGACCAAACCTTCGAAAACGCTGATCTCCTTGTTGCTCGGGGCGCAGTTCGCGATGGCCAGATCGAGGTCGCCGCCGGCGACGTCCCGCTGATTGTGACATCCATGCGGGGCCGTGGGCAAATCACCGAACTGCTCTTCAGCCCCGAACGCGAGCCATTCCGGTCCTGGAAAAACCTGCCTACCTTTTGGGCAAAAGCCGTCGAGGTGCCTGGCCTCTGGTACGCAACAGAAAGCGCGAGATACCAGGGCGGCTATAGCAGCGACGGGATTTTCGGGGCGATGCTCGACAGCCGGCAAGTACACAAGCTGCCGATCGGTTGGCTGCTGGCATTGCTGCTGGTTTATTTGGTGGTGATCGGCCCCTTCGACCAGATTTGGCTCAAGCGCATTGGCCGGCCCATGCTCACCTGGATCACTTTTCCCACTTACGTGGTGCTGTTTTCGTTCGTGATCTACTACATCGGTTACAAACTACGCGCCGGCGAATCCGAATGGAACGAACTCCACGTCGTGGACGTGCTCCGGAATGAAGATCACGCTGAGTTGCGCGGCCACACTTACGCCTCTGTTTACTCGCCTTCGAATCAAAAATATCCCCTCGCCAGCCAGCAGAAGTTTGCCACCCTGCGCGGCGAGGCCTCCGGCAACATGGGCGGCGGCGCCAGTAGCGAAAAGGCTACTGTTCTGCAGGAAGGGGATGGCTTTCGCGCCGAAATCCTGGTTCCGGTCTGGACCAGCCAGCTTTACGTTTCAGATTGGTGGGACAGTTCACCTTCGCCGCTGGATGTCACAGTGAAGACCCAGAACGACGGCTGGCAGGTCCAGGTCGAAAATCACACCGATAAGGACATTCCCGACGCGCGGCTCGCCATCGAGGAGCGGCTAATTACTCTGGGTCTAGTCCCGGCCAATGCCTCAAAGACCTTCAAGGTCTCTCGGAGCCAGGGGACGACTTTGCGCGATTTCGTCACCCGCGCCTCCGCATCTTTTCCCGAGGCTGTCCGAACGCGCGGCCAGGCCTTCGGCGAAAATGTGCAAATATCAGACCTGTCGAATTCCACCGTCGCAGTATCGTTCCTTTCCCAATCGGGTGCCCCACAGGATTACATGAACAGCTTCGTCAGTCCGCCAGGCATGGACATTTCCCACGTACTTGATCATGGCGGCGCCGTAGTTCTCGCCTGGGCGCCTGACTTCTCGCCGATCCAGCCGATTCAAAAATTTACCCCAAAGCGACACCACCGTGATACGCTCTGGAGGGTTCCAGTCCGCGTCTTATGAGCACCGAAACCGCCCCGCCCATTCCAGCAGTCCAGACGCACGGCTTAACCCGTATGTACGGAAGCATCGCCGCTCTCTCAGGTCTGGATCTCACGGTCAATAAAGGCGACCTCTTTGGATTTATCGGTTCTAATGGCGCAGGCAAAACTACGACGCTGCGCATTCTGGCCACTTTCCTTGCTCCGTCGGCGGGCTCGGCGCAAATTCTCGGATACGATGTAGTCAGGGATGCCGATGCGGTTCGGCACGTGATCGGTTATATGCCCGACTTTTTCGGTGTGTACAAAGACATGGAAGTGACGGAATATCTCGATTTCTTTGGTGCCTGCTACAAAATTCCCACTGCCCAGCGGGAGAAGACTGTGAACGATGTTCTCGAATTGGTTGGCCTGAGCGAGAAGAAGGGTTCGCTCATTGGCGCTCTCAGTCGTGGTATGCAGCAGCGTCTTGGTTTGGCTCGCGTTTTGATTCACGACCCACAACTGCTCCTGTTGGACGAGCCCGCCAGCGGCCTGGACCCGCGCGCCCGCATCGAAATGATGGCGATTCTTCAGGAACTCCAGCGCCTGGGCAAAACCATCATCATCTCATCCCACATCCTGAGCGAACTGCAAACCTTGTGCAATCGCGTGGCGATCATTGAAAAAGGTCGCCTGATTTACAGCGGCCCTGTGCAGGGAGTGCGCGATCAGATGTCCCAGGGCCGGGTGATCTGGGTCCGGGTGTCCAGCGATTCCGCCAAAGCCATCGAGCTACTTAAGAGCCGCACCGAAATTGCCGATGCAGCCGCTTCGGATGGAGAGATCAAAGTCACGCTGGCCGGTACCGACCCCGACCATAGCATCGTCGCAGACATCCTGGTCCACGGCGGGGCAAAACTGATCGAACTGCGCGAAGATGAAATTGGGCTGGAGGAGGTATTTATGCGGGTGACCCGTGGAGAGACGCAGTAGCGGGAAACTTCAAGCACCAAACATCCATCTTCAAGGAAGCCTCACGCTTCGAATTCGTCAGACGATTGGTGAGCGTGACAAAACCCCTTCAGGGTTGTCCTCAATTCGTGAAAGAGCACCCAGGTTTGCTCGCTGACTGCACTCCCGGGCTGGAGGCCTCAATCGCTTTGGGGTGGATGAGCGCCATTTAAATCTAAAATCATAAATCATAAATCATAAATTCCCCCATGATCGTGCTCCCGGTTATCGCGCGCGAGCTTCGGGCTTCGGCGCGCCAGCCGATGACGTACTACGTGCGGGTGCTTGGAGCAGGGGCGGCATTGGGCGCGTGCCTCTCATTCGGCATGGACCAGGATTTCGGTCCGAATATGGGCGGCGAACTCTTTGGTACCCTGCACATTTTCGTATTCTGGGCGATTTGGATTTTTGTTCCATTCCTCGCCGCTGATTGCATCAGCCGAGAAAGGCGAGAGAGCACACTCGGATTGCTGTTTTTAACTCGGCTGCGAGGCAAGGACATCGTAATCGCCAAAGGCTTTGCTCACGGCCTGCGGGCGGCCACGCTTTCGATAGCGGTATTGCCGATCATGGCCATTCCATTACTGATGGGAGGGGTAAGCCTGCCAGTGGCCGCGCTTTCTACCCTGATTAATCTCAGTGCGCTGTGCTGGGCATTGAGCGCTGGCTTGATGGCATCCTCCTGGACCAAGTCCAGAGTTGGTGCCTTGATGGGCGCAGTGCTTTTCGCGGGGCTAGCGCTGATTCTCATGGTCGCGACAACTGCTCGCCTGGCTTTTACCGTTACACCCATATCTCTTGTGAATTCGAGCGATCTTAGTTTCCTTGAGTGGTGCGGAGAGACATTCGCACTCCTCGGTGGAAATGGAATCAAGGAGATCAGCAGCAGGATGGGTTCCCCAAACTGGCCGAGCGGTCCGCTTCCGATTGGTTTCTGGAGGGGTTTCACACCGATCAAGATCCCTTTTGGCTTCATTGGACATGTCAGTTGGATGGTGAGCGAATTGGCTGTTTTTTCCTTGCTGGCCTTACTCCTTGCTATCTGGTTGGCCGGCCGCAAAACGCGGGCCTCGTGGCAGGAAAAGCCCCCCTCAGTTGCGCGGCTCTGGTGGGCGAAAACATTTTGCACGCCGCGGCTGTGGACGTCGCTCCTGAACCGTTGGATGCAGCGTAAACTACAAAAGAACCCCATTGGCTGGTTGGAACAGCGGACGTGGAGTGGCCGACTCGTGACTTGGGGTTGGCTGGCGGTTTTGATATCTGTTTATAGCGCAGTGCTGACCTACCCTCATTTCTTTCGAGAAGAAGATCAATTCCACTCTGCGATGGCCTGGATGCTGGCTGGCAGTGTAGCCCTGAGCGCAGCGGGCAGCTTCAGGCGGGAGCGTGACAGCGGTGTGATGGAGCTTCTTCTGGTTTCACCCGTCAACGAGTGGGGAATTATTTTCGGACGAGTGCGCGGATTGTGGGCACAATTCCTGCCGGCGTTCGCTCTCTTGCTTGGGCTCTGGGCCTATCTTAGCCACCTCGATTACGGGGTCGTCGGCGACCATCATTCCAACTCTTTTGTCTTCTTCACATCCAGCTTCCTCTGCCTCCCGATCATCGGCCTCTACTATTCCCTGCGGTTCCGAAATTTCATGAGCGCTTTCATTTCCACACTCCTGGTTGGCCTTTTGCTGCCCCAAATCCTTCCAGGGCTGCTCGCTTACATTTTGGGTATGTTGCTGCCAGGTTTGGACCTGACGATTCCAACCTACTTCCATTTTACGGGCACTTCCGTCGTCGTCGCTTTCCAGCTCATCCTGACGCTGAAATGCCTGCGTAGCCTCCACCACCGTCTCCAAAACCGCACCTTCTCATTCGAGAGAACCGCTCGCTAACGACGTCCATCTTAATCTTAATCTTTCTCTTAATCCCAATCTGAACGATCAATGAACCACGCCCTGCAGTCCTATGACCCCCGAACCGCCACTCTTCACGTTTCACGTTTCACTTTTTCAACTATTACGCCGGCGCTCACATATCACGAATGGAGATTCTCTTCGATTACGTGCAAAACCCCTTTCATGTCCAACGGCTTGGCGATGTACGGAAAGCCACCGATCACACCGGCATGGGCTTCGACCTCCTCCTTTTTGACAACAGCCGTCAGGAAAACGATTGGCGTTCTTTTGAAAGCAGGCTCGCTCTTGATCTGGGCAGCCACATCCCCTCCGTCCATCCCGGGCATCATGATGTCGAGCAGGATTAGGTCGGGCATAAACTCCCGGGCCGCATCAAGGACCTCAGCGCCCTTGTTCTCCGTACGGACACTGTAGAGTCCGGTCTTCTCCAAATTGAGCTTGAGTAAATCTGTAATGGTGACTTCGTCGTCAACGACCAGGATGCGCTTTTGATTCATGGCCAGAGAGTGTTGGGGGTCTAGTGTTTAGTGTCGAGGGGAAATTCAATCGTGTATCGGGTGCCCCCGTCCTTCTCTTTCGTGTGCTCAATCGTGCCGCGGTGGGCGCTAAGGATCTTGCGCAAGATCCCCAAACCCAGGCCGGTTTTGGGACCCGCAGAGTGTCGCCGGCCTCCCCCGCCATGCTCATCCCCATGGCCTGGCGCTGGATTCCTGTGGTGCGTTATTTCAGTCCCAACAAGCATCTTCGACCGAGGAGGCTGACGTTTTGCAGGCTCATGCGCAGGCGCATCCTCAGCCTCTCGCAAATAGGTGCGCACCGAAAGTACGCCTCCGAGCGAAATTGCTCTTACGGAACTCATCAGCAAGGTGATAAACACGTGCCGCAAGCTGGTTGCATCAACTTCCAAAAGCGGCAATTGGTCGGCGAGCTGGAGCTGGAGTTGGATCGGGTGGTGTTTCAGCTCGTGTTCGATGGATTTGAGCGCGCGTTCGACGATGGCATTGAGGTCCTCATGCTTCGGCTGAGGCTCGCGGCGAACCGCGAACTCCGTCAGCCCAGCGATCACATCGTTAATCCGGTCCACACCGCTACGCATCCTTTCCAGTACGCCGGCCGCATTTGCGTCGTCCGGTGGGGCACACGATGAAAGGTAGTCAATCGAAAGAGTAATCCCTTGCAGGGGGTTGCGGACCTCGTGAGCCACCCCGGCGGCGAAGGTGCTGATCGCCTCCAAACGTTCAGCTTCGATAAGCCGTTGCTGGGTGGTCCGTAACTCGTCGTGAGAAGCCTTCAAATCGGCCAGCGCGCTGCGCAACGCGCGTGTGGCGCCTTTTTGGTCGGTAATATCCCGCGAAACCACGACCAGCCTCGAAGGCCGGCCCATTTCATCTCGAACGATGCTTCCCTGTGATTCCACCTCACGCACCGAACCGTCCTTGAGCAAGAATCTGTACTCGGTTCGCCGCCCTGTTCCGGTGGCCAGACTCTCGCGAAACACCTGTTTCACGCGCTGTCGGTCTTCGGGATGTATTTCCTCAAACGAATCCGTCCCGAGCAGCTTCTCGGGATCTCCTAGCAAGTTCCGGTAGGAGGGGCTGTTGTAGAGTCGCCTGCCTTTTTCGTCCACCACGGCGATTAGGTCTGTAACGTTTTCCGAGATCACTCGAAAGAACTCCTCGCTTTCGCGCAATGCTTTTTCGATGCGCTTGCGTTCAATGGCATGCCTCATAATTCGAAGCAGGATCCGGCCGTCGAACTGGCTCTTCACCAGGTAATCTTGTGCCCCGGCCCGCACAGCCTCTGCCGCTGCTGTTTCATCATCCAGGCCCGTGAGAATGATGATGGGAAGCGTGGGCGAGAGCGTGCGCAGATCTTTGTAGCTCTCGACCCCGTGCCGGTCCGGCAGCGACAAATCGAGCAGAACCACGTCCGGCTCCTGTTTGTGCAGCATCGCCTGCATCTCGCTAAACTGGCTGGCATGCGCGATCTCGCATTGCGAGTCGGACACTTGGGTCAGTATCTCATGCACCGCCTTGGCGAAAGCCGGTTCATCTTCCACCAGCAGGACGCGGATTCTCTGATTAGGCATTCGGTTCAAGCCTAGTCGAATTGGAGTCCTCCGTCGAGTACCTGCATGGGAGCAACGCATTCCTGCGAGGTGGTCTTTAAATCCAGCCCATAAAAAACCAAAAAAAGAATAATTTCCAAAATAATATATTGACATTTTCACAACACTGTCATACTGTCCTATGACAGATTGAAAGTGTGACCGATCCATGGTAATCCAGCTTAACTTCAAATCAGGCAAGCCGGTCTATTTGCAGGTGGCCGACCAGGTAAAGGCGGCGGCGGCCTCTGGTGCGCTGCGGCCGGGCGAGCCTCTGCCCTCGATCCGGCCACTGGCTGAACAGTTGCGCATCAACCGCAACACGGTCGCCAAAGCTTATGCGGAATTAGAGGGGCAAGGGGTGATCGAAACCGTTGCTGGCCGTGGCTGCTTTCTGAAAGAAAATCATTCACCTTTCCGCAAGGAGGTGCGTCTTAAGTTGCTCTCCGAGGAAATTGATGCAGCCATCGTTCAGGCTCATCACCTGCAAGTGGACGAGAAAGAGTTCTTAGGCCTGGTCAGAGATCGGCTCGATCGCTTCGCCCAGAGAAACAAAGCCACAAAGGAACAGCTATGAATCCTGATAACCCCGTCATAGAAATCAACCACCTGGTCCGGAAGTACGGACGGACCGACGCGGTCAACGACCTGAGCCTGCGTGTTCGGCGGGGCCAATGTTACGGGTTTTTTGGACGTAACGGCGCCGGCAAAACCACCACGATCAAATGTCTTCTAAATTTGCTGCGCCCCACTGCCGGGCAAGTCCACGTGTTCGGACTCGAGCCGGCCAGGAATGAAGTAGCTGTTAAAGAACGCCTCGCCTACGTTCCGGATACAGTGGCCTTTTATCCTTGGATGACTGTGCGTGGGGTGCTCGAATACCTGGCCTCGTTCCGCAAGCGCTGGAACCGGAACACCGAACGCGATTTGATTAACCAGTTCCGGCTCGACGAAAGTAAAAAAGTGAACGCCCTCTCCCGCGGCCAGAAAACACAGTTAGCCCTGATTGGGGCTATTTGCGCCGAGCCCGAGCTATTGGTGCTGGATGAACCCACATCCGGCCTCGATCCAATCGTTAGGCGTGAGTTCATCGAAACAGTGATCGGCGCTTACCAGGAAGCTGCTCCTGGCAATCGCACTGTATTCGTCTCAACTCACCTCATCAGCGAGTTCGAAGGATTGATTGATGAGTTCACCGTTATTGAGAATGGCCGCGAGGCGATGACCCTGGGCGCGGATGAAGCCCGATCACGCTACAAGAAGATCCGCGCCCGTTTCGCGGGCCTGGCGCCTGAGTTTAAGCCACCGGAAGTCAAACAGGTGCGGCGCGAGGGACGGGAATTAGAGTTCATCGCAAATGGCCATTCCGAAGAGATCCTGGAACGGCTGAATGCGTTGGGGCCTGAAGAGGTGAGGACAGAATCCCTTACGCTCGAGGAAATCTTTGTGGCGGCGCTGAAATGAAACAGCTATGAATCCACGACTACGCAAAGAATCCCGCGAACTTCTACCCGCGTTGGCAGTCACGATTCTGTTGATCGTCGTCCCGTACGCTATTTGGGGCAAGGGCGCTGAACATTTCGGCGCGGTGACTCTTGCTCTCGGAGCGGCAATAATGGGAGCCCTCACTTTTGGCCACGAGACCCACCATCGGACGATGCCGCTTCTCCTCTCGCAGCCCGTTGCACGGCGGACGATCTGGCGAGAAAAGATGCTGGTTTTAGCAGTGGGCTTGGTGATCGCCAGCGCAACAGCCTGGCTTTGTCTTCAGGGCTTTTGTTCTACGAATTGGCAAACGGCCGCCATGACCGCCACCGTGGCCGTGATCGCTCTTTGCGCATTTTGCGGCGCTCCGACTCTAACGCTGCTCGGCCATAACGCCATCGCAGGCGCTGTATGCGCCATCTGCTTTCCCGGCGCAATTGCACTCGTGGACTCGATCGTAATCGAGCGTTGGTTCCGCAACGACCGTGTGCCGGGCCTGTGCATTTGCGGATGTTCACTGCTTTTGTACTGCGTACCTGCGGCCTGGATTGGGTATGCAAAATTCCAAGGACTTCAGGCGTTGGATGGAGCATCGAGAGAGTTGGCATTGCCTACCGCTGTCGAAACCATTCTGGCCAGGCCTTTTGCCGGGATTTCAACCAGGTTAAACGGACCGTTTGTCAGCCTGATCAAAAAAGAGTTGCGCCTCCAAAAGCCCACATTCTTGCTGACCGGATTCTTCTGCTTGCTCGCTTTAGGGGGCGCACTCCTTTTTATCGAGTCCAAGGATGTAGGAGCCGGCGTTCTGGCAGCAGACTTCGCAATTTACATTTTGCTGATTCCGCTAATCGCAGGAGGACTATCTGTCGCCGAGGAACGCGCTTGGGGAATTGCGGATTGGCACCTGACCCTGCCTCCCTCTTCGAAACGCCAGTGGTTGGCCAAGATGCTCGTGACATTACCTGTTAGTCTCGTGCTCGGCCTAGTACTGCCTGCAGGGTTATATTGGGCCGGCGCGCTCTTTTTTGCGCCGAAAGAGGAACGAATGTTTCTCCAAATTGTTTTGGCGATCGCTTTGGTTCAGTTATGCGTCACCAGCCTGGCGATTTACGCAGCTACTTTTTCCAACAGCACGACCAAGGCAATCCTCGCATCTCTTGCTTTGATTGTGGCCCTTTGTACGGCCCTTATGCTTCTCAAGCCGGTTCTGATTACAATTGCGCTGATGCTGGTCCCGATGCTCCCAGCTGCCTGGCGCCCGGGCTCCGACTATCCCACCATTCCCGATTGGTATGAGCATCAACAGATGCTGGCGTTGGGAATTCGGGCCGTCGCGTTGGTGGTATTGGCTTGCTTCTTCCAGTGGTTTGCCTTTTCGAACTATCGCCAGGTGGGCACAAGTGTGCGCAAATACGCATGCCAAGGCGCTATCCTCTTAATAATAGCCGCCTTGTGTGTATGCTTGGTGAACGCAATCGACCTGTGGCCTGGCTGGAGCCTGCCCCAGAGTCCACCTTTTCATTTGTAGTCAATTGTGAGTCCGGCACGTGTTTCTGCGGTGTCGTCGCGGGGTTCAAACCAGCTTGCTCTAAACCGAAGCACATTGACGTTCAAGAAATGCGCGGCTAATCTCCCGTCATGCCAAGCGCCCTGGCACAGCCTCAGCCTCTGCTTTCAGTCGAGGATTACCTCGAAGGAGAAAAACGCTCGGAAATTCGGCACGAATATCTCGGCGGCTACATCTATGCGATGGCAGGGGCAAGCGCCGACCACAATCGAATAGCCGGGGATATCCACACCGAACTGCGCGAGCAACTCCGAAGCAAGCGTTGCGAACCTTTCATGGCGGATATGAAGCTCAGGGTAGCGGCGACGGACACTTTTTATTACCCAGACGTGCTTGTGGCCTGCGACCCCACTGATAAGGCTAAATACTTTCGCGAACGGCCTACCGTTGTTTTCGAGGTGTTATCGCCAGACACCGAGCGCACTGACCAGCGCGAAAAGTGGCTTGCTTACGCTCTTGTCCCTTCTCTGAAGGTCTATGTAATCGTCTCCCAGGAAAAGTGCGAGGTGACCGTTTTGCGACGTGCCCCTGGGAGCGCGGGCATCTTGCCCGCGAATGGCGCAAAGGCCGCTACTCTTCCATGGCGAGCGCAGACTCTAACCGATCTGACCTCCGTTCTAAATTTGCCTGAGATCAAAGTTAAAATCCCACTCGAGCGCATTTACGAACGCACTGCGTTGTTCCAGGAAGGACGGAAACGCAAGCAGTAGCAATCCCGAAGGGATTTCGTCCTTCAGCCCAGGGTTGCGAGTTTTCGAGATAGGACAATGCCGCTAGACCTGAGGATGTACCCACGGACTTCTATACGCTCTTTCCAATAATCTATTCGCCTCGTCATCCCCAATAACCCTCCCCTTGGTCGCATCCCAAGCCACACTGCGGCCCAGCTTCATGGAAATATTGGCCAGAATGCACGCGCTCGTGGAGATGTAGCCCTGCTCGATATCTGCCACCGGCTTGCTCCGCTTTGCGATTGCTCCAAGGAAATCCCGCATGTGACCGCGAATGGCTGAGGCTACGTCCTTCTCGAGTTCCTTTTCGTCACGATCTTCCGGATATTTCTCGTACTCCATTAGCGCGTCGCCGTGCATCGGCTTTCCACCGACGCGTGATGTGAAGTCATAATAATGAATACTCGCTTTCAAGGTGCCTTTGTCACCGTAGAAGGTGATCCCCCACGGATACTTCGGATCAGGAGAGTCACCCCAGCGGCGATGTTGCCAGACCACCTGGAGCTCGCCGAAATCGAAGGTGGCAGTCTGCGTGTCCGCGATATTCCCCTTGCGGCCCTTTGCCATGATAATTCCTCCAGCGGAGCTGATACTCCGAGGGGCGCCTAAATCCAGCATCCACCGGGCGGTGTCGAGCATGTGGATGCACAGGTCACCGACCGTGCCGTTGCCGTATTCCATCCATGACCGCCAGCCGCGGGGATGTTTCATACGATTGTAAGGAAGCATCGGCGCCGGGCCCGTCCACATGTCCCAATCCAGGTAGTTGGGCGGCTGGCTATCCTCGGGATCAGGCCCCTTGCTCATCCCGTAATAGCTGTAGATCTCGACCAGGCCAACGTTGCCCAGTTTTCCTTCCCTTACGATGTTATCGCGAGCCTCGATCAGGTGGGGAGTGCTGCGCCGTTGCGTGCCGACTTGCACGACCCGGTCATGCTTGCGGGCTGCGGCCAGCATGGCCTGGCCCTCGATCACATCCACGCTGATTGGCTTTTGTACATAAACATCCGCGCCCGCCTCCACTGCCGCGATCATCGTCAACGCGTGCCAATGATCGGGCGTGCCGATCAGCACGATATCCAGGTCTTTTTCCTTCAGCATTTCCCTGTAATCCGCATACGTGCGCGGCTTCCTTTTCGAGGCTTGCCGCGTGGCGACGATTTCCGCCGCGCCAGCCAGCATATTTTTGTCCACGTCGCAAAGGGAAACCACTTCCACTGGCGCCACTTGGACCAGGCGCAGTAAATCGCTCTTGCCATACCAGCCCGATCCGATTAGGCCGACACGTTTCTTCTGGTCTGCGAGATCTGCGGCATAGCCGCTGGGATGAAGGACTGAGAAGGCAACTGTTGAGGCGCCAATTTGGAGGAACTTTCGGCGGTTCATGCTGAATGTTGTAGGCCCGCGAATGGAAAAATGCAACCGCGAATGAACGCGAATGAACGCGAATGTGTTTGGTTAAATCCTTAAAACGTTAAAACGTTGAAACGGAGGAGATTGGAAATTCGGATCAAAAATGGAGCCATCGTGATGCACTGCGAATTACCATGGAGCCTCCTTACGTCGGCTGCTACAATCGTCGAGCATGAAGATCGTTGCTCCGTTGCTGGCCCTCAGCACTCTGGTGTTGGGATTCGCCTGTCTAGTGCTATGGGACAAGCTAAACGATCAACAAACGAAGATCGCGGCTTTGCAGGCTGAGGTAGATTCCAAATCCAAGGACCTATTCGACATGGACACAGCCCGCAAACAGATCGAACAGCAGCTTCGGCAACTTACGAATTCCGCGGCTGTTCCGAAGTGATTGCCGTGGCTTTTATTAACCACGAATAGACACGAATAGACACGAATGTAGCATCATTCGTGTCCATTCGTGTTCATTCGCGGTTTTGAGTTGAGGGAATATTGGTTGTTTAGAATTGAAATCTCCGCCTTCTCACCCCATCTTCACGCTCTATGGAATCTGTTTTTAGCGGTCCGGTTTATGTTGTGCGCGACAACATTGACACCGATCAAATAATCCCGGCGCAATATCTGAACCTCGTGCCTACGATACCCGAAGAGTACGAGAAGCTCGGTGCTTACGCGCTGTGCGGTTTACCGGAATCGCTTTATTCGATGCGCTACGTGGATTCGGGCGAGCTGGACAGCCGCTATCCGATCGTTGTCGCCGGCCGGAATTTCGGTTGCGGCAGCTCACGCGAACATGCGCCTATCGCCCTTGGTTCAGCAGGCTGCAAGGTGGTGCTGGCGGAGAGCTTCGCCCGCATCTTTTTCCGCAATAGCGTGGCCACCGGTGAACTCTACCCGTGCGAGTGTGTGGACCGACTTTGTGACGTGTTGAAAACCGGGGACGTAGTAAAGGTGGATTTGGACGCTACGACTGTGACTGCGCAAAATTTGGGGAAGGTTTGGAAGTTTAAAGCGCTCGGAGACGTCCGCCCCGTTGTGGACGCCGGAGGATTGTTCAACTACGCCCGCAAAACCGGAATGATTCCGAAATGAGGCGGTGAACCTGCTTCCCTATCCACGACTGTTGAAACGCCGGCCCGGCTTCTACACCTTCCCAGCGCAGGCCGCCTTGCATCTGGATCCCTCACTGCCCCGCGAAACGGTAATGCTGCCAATGGCGGGGCGCTTAAAATCGGTTGCCGAAGGTGCGGGCTTCCAGCTTGAACTCATCACCGGCCCCTCTGTGCATCCGCGGCTCGCGATTCATGCGCGACAGACCGCTACCTCCCCCAACCACCACGAAGGCTATACACTGGACGTGGGCCCAGAAGGCGTAGCCATCCAATACCGTCAACACGCCGGCCTTCGCGCCGCCATCGCCACTCTGCGCCAGCTACTTCGCGAGTATGGCCGCCGCCTGCCGTGTCTGGTCATTCACGATTATCCGGACTTTCCGCGCCGCGGTATCATGCTCGACATCTCGCGTGGCCGCGTCCCTTCTTTGCGCACTCTTTTGGGTCTTATGGATCACCTGGCGGATTTCAAAATCAACGAATTCCAGCTTTATACCGAACATACGTTCGCCTACAGAAATTATGAATCGGTTTGGCGAGATTGGGGCGCTTTGACGAGTGAAGAAATCCTCTTACTGGACGCCAGGTGTCAGGAGTTGGGAATTGATCTGGTGCCCAACCAAAACTCGTTTGGGCATCTCCGCTATTGGCTCGAACATCCTCGGCTGGCGAAACTGGCCGAGATAACAGAGCCTTACGAAGGGGCCGATGGGACGTTCCTGCGCTATCCGACTACCTTGGCTCCGAACAATCCGGGCACCTTGCCTTTCTTGAACGGTCTTTTCGATGAGTTGCTGCCCCAGTTCACAAGCGGCCGCTTCAACGTCGGCTGCGATGAAACCTGGGACCTTGGCCGGGGCCAAAGCAAAGTGCTTTGCGAGCGGAAGGGCAAAGGCCGCGTTTATCTGGATTTCGTAAAGAAGATCCATTCCGAGGTACGAGCCCGAAAATGCCAGATGATGTTCTGGGGCGACATCATCCTCAAATACCCGGACTTAATTTCGGAACTCCCGCGGGACGCCATCGCTCTGAACTGGGGGTACGAAGCGAATCATCCCTTCCTGCGAGAAGCCGGGACATTCGCAAAATCCAAAATCCCGTTTTATGTCTGCCCCGGCACTTCGACCTGGATGACGCTCATCGGGCGTCATGACAACGCGCTCTCGAATTTGCGACAGGGCGCTGAGGCGGGCCGCAAGCACGGCGCTGAGGGCTATCTTAATACCGATTGGGGCGACGGCGGCCACCCGCAGCCTTTAGCTGTGAGTTATATTCCCTACCTGGCTGGCGCCGCACTAAGTTGGTGCGGAGCCTCTTTCGATCAGAAGCTTCTTGTGCCTGTGCTAAGCCGAGACGTATTTCATGATTCAACGCAACAGTCTGTCCGCGCGGCTATGGCGCTGGGATTTGCGCATCGTAAATTCGACTACTTCGCGCCAAACGTAACACCGTATGGGACCGTCATTGCCGCGCCTCTGCCAAAGACGCGAGAGTTAATGTGCCGGGATGGGCTCAAATATTACGCTCGAATCGCAGAAAGGAACATTCAGGCCGCACTCGCAGAGGTCGAGCAGCGCCGGACCCAACTCCGCCAGGCAAAGCCGGCTACGCGGTTGGGCACAATGCTAAACGTTGAACTGGATCTAGCAGCCCGCATGGCAGCGCAATCGTGCAAAATCATGCTTTGGCAGCAGGCCCTGGCGGCAGGCAAAAGTTCGAGGGCCAAAAATCTTGCTGCCTCCGGGATCCGCGAGTTGCGCGAACTGGATTCAGACTTTCGCAGCTATTGGCCATTGCGGAGCAAAGGCACCACCGAAAAATGTTCACCCTGGCTTCACTGGCGTATCGACGACTATCGAAAAGGCCTCTTGCATTTTCCGCCCGATGTAGCTCGGGGCACTCCTCGCCCTCATGATCCGGAATGAAACCGGCGCAAATTACGATTTACAATTTTCGATTTACGCGTCGAGTGCAATTTTCATCCGTCGTTGGGTTGTGCGGGTGTCCAATTCGCCAAAACGAAAGCGCGGGAATGCCGCGCATTCCGCCGCTTTGGATTGGAGATTGTGGGAGCGGGCTCGAACCGTTGCCGTCCATCACAGGCAGAGGTTCTCCGGAAGGTGAATTTGTAGAGAGATATGCCTAAATCGTGGTAACTCGTAAATCGTAAATCGTAAATTGCTTGTGTCACTTGCCGATCTCAGACGCGAATACAATCTGACCGGCCTTCGCCGTGCCGACCTGGATCCCGACCCCATGGCACAATTCAAGCGGTGGTTCGATCAAGCCACCGGCCTTCGTGCGAGCGGCTGGTTGCGCAAATTAATGATTCGGGTCTATAAGACCCTTCGCCTGATCCCGTCGGTCGAGCCCATGGACGTTAGTGCAATGACCCTGGCTACTGCCGATAAGGAGGGACGGCCATCCGCTCGGGTCGTTCTGCTCAAAGGCATAGACTCTCGCGGCTTCATTTTCTTCACTAATTACAATAGCCGCAAAGGGCGTGAGCTTTCGGAAAATCCCAACGCGACACTTGTATCCTATTGGTCGGACTTGGAGCGCCAGGTGTGCGTCTCGGGCAAGGCCGAAAAACTCTCACCCGAAGAGTCGGACGCCTATTTCAAAACCCGTCCGAAGGGCAGCCGCATCGCCGCCTGGGCGTCAGACCAGAGTACCGCGATAAAGGACCGAGCCACTTTGGAAGCTCGTTGGGAGCATTTTCAATCGCTCTATCCTTCCGACCAGGTCCCCAGACCGCCCCATTGGGGCGGTTATGTCCTGAATCCCATCCGGGTCGAGTTCTGGCAAGGCCGGGCTAACCGCCTCCACGACCGCTTTGCCTATTCGCGCCAATCTGATGGCGCCTGGCGCATCGAGCGGCTGGCACCGTAGGAGCGCGGCATTTATGCCGCTTCACCGCACGAGTGAGGTACGGGCCAGATTTACCCAAGCACTGAATGCAAGGACATTGAAGCGGCATAAATGCCGCGCTCCTACTCCGGCCTAATTCTTCCCTTGCTTTCCTGCGAATACGGGCCGAAGTTGCATTGTGAAAGTAAAAGAGGTTTGGTCCCTAACGATACTCTACGATGATGAGACTTCCCGGGAGCGGGCCAGGGAGTTTTGCGACTCTCTCGTTCAGCGCTTTTGGATCCAGAACCAATTCGAGATCCACTGGTACGCTTTCAAGCAACTTAGCCACCGGCAGAGCGCGCAGGAAGCAGCCCAAAATGCGGTCCGGGCCAACCTTCTGATATTCGCCGCGCGACCGCAGGACGAAATCCCGTTTTCCGTCCGCGAATGGGTAGAGGCATGGCAGGCGCAAAGAGGAGAAAGGGAAGGCGCCCTGGTTGGATTGTTCGGGCCGGAAAACGAAAGCAAAGGTTCTGCGAAGCACATTTATCTCCGCGAAGTTGCCCACCGGGCTGGCATGGATTACCTGACTCAAGTCCCGGAAACTATTGCTGAGCCCATGCCGGATTCCATCGAGTCCTACGCCGCTCGCGCCGATTGCGTCACTTCGGTTCTCGACGAGATTCTCCGTCAGAATCCTTTGCCGCCGCATATCCAGACCTCCTGACCTTCTGGCAGAGTTCGCCCTCGGATTACGGGGACTGGTGATGGGCGGCTGCGTTAGTCCCATGCAACTTTGTAACCATGTAACCGAATTAACCTAGTTAACTTAATTAACTCAGTTAACCCCTTTGGGACTTGAGAGAGTTCCCCCTTGCACCCCCGCTCAATTTGCCCTATTTTCAGGCCAGTGAAGCGGAAGACGCCCCCTGATTATGTGCTGCTGGAAGGCAAATGCGCCGGACCGGAGGTCTGCCCGCTTAGCCGGGTAAAGGCCGGGTCGGTGGTCTGTATCAAGCAGCTCTCTACATCGCCTGGCGTGACCGAACGACTGCGCGAGATGGGGTTTTGCGAGGAACAGGAGATCAAGTTGCTGGCGCGCCAGTCCAGCTTTATATGCCAGGTCTGCAATGCCCGGCTGGGCATCAGCCGCAAACTCGCAGACAAAATTATGGTGGAGGCCCTCCCCGCTTCGGTGTGCTGATATGCCATTAACCGTTCAGCCCCTGACGTCCGTGGCGTTGGGAACGAAGGCCACCGTGGCTGAAATCAATTTGCCTACGCAGAGCCGCCCACGGCTCATGGAAATGGGCCTGCTGGTGGGCACATCGGTCGAATTGGTGCGGTTCGCTCCCCTCGGCGATCCAGTGGAAATCAAAGTCCGCGGCTATAATTTAACTCTGCGCAGGCATGAGGCCGAACAGATCTTGGTGCGCTCTGACAATTAGTAGAGTTACAAAGTTAAATCGTTACATGAGTTACAGGGGCAAAACGCCGCGGAAACGAAGTAACTCATGTAACCTATGCAACTTATTTAACTTGTCACTGTACTAGTTCCCCATCCAGGATTAGTTGGTATCAGGAGGTTCCAGTCAGCACGCAATCTTTTCTACTTCGGTTAGATGACTAATCCCTCCCCAGCGCCGGCAGCCGAGTCGAAGCCAGAGGAAACATCTCTTCCGCCCGGCAGGAGCGCAAGCGTTGCGGCTGAACCTCTTTACATAGTACTCACCGGAAATCCAAACTGCGGGAAGACAACTCTGTTTAATGCCCTGACTGGACTTCGCGCCAAAGTGGGCAATTACGCGGGGGTAACCGTCGAGCGCAAAGAAGGGCGCCTGCTGGGCGCGGCCACCGATCTGAATGTCCGTGTGCTGGACCTGCCTGGCACATACAGCCTTAGCCCGCAGTCGCTGGACGAACAAATCTCGCGCGATGTTTTGCTCAATCGCATCCCCGACCTGCCCGCGCCATCGCTGATCATCATAGTCGTGGATGCCTCGAATCTGCAGCGCAATCTCTACTATGCCAGTCAGGTGATCGAACTCGGCCATCCAGCCATCATTGCCCTGAACATGATCGATGTCGCTCGCGATACCGGGCATGAGATTGATGCTCAAAAGCTGGCTGCTGAACTGGGCGTTCCTGTAGTGCCGGTTATCGCGAGCCAGGGAACAGGTTTGCCGGAACTGCGCAAGGAAGTTTTAGCCCTGGTGAAGCAGGCCTTGAGTGACAGCAGTTCTCCACCGCTTCGACCACGCGAGTTCTGGGATTTGCCAGACGCGTTCCGAAAGGAAACCGACCAACTGGCCACTTTGTTGGCCCAGACCTTCGAGGAACGGCGGCCCCAGGCAGCAGCCGAAGCGCTGCTCCTTCTTAGCAACGAAAAGGCCCTGGCTTCCAGCCTCGAACACTATCCGGCCCCGGTCCAAGCTGCCGTGGCAAGCGCGCGCCAACGGCTGGAAAGTGCCGGCGTTGATTGGCGAAGCGCCCCGATCGAGGCCCGTTACCAAAAAGTTGCGGCCATACAGCGCGGTGCCACCCTCGAACTCGCCCCGCCGGGCGAAACATTCAGCGACAAGCTGGACAAACTCCTTACCCACAAACTTTGGGGCACGCTGATCTTTGTCGCCATCATGACCCTGATGTTCGAGAGCATCTTCACTTTCGCGCATTGGCCCATGGAAAAACTGCAAGGCGCCGTGGACTGGCTCGGCTCTGTCGTGGCTGGAGTGATCCCGCCAGGCGAATTGAATAGCCTTCTGGTGGACGGTGTCATTGCAGGGGTGGGCGCGGTCGTAGTGTTTTTGCCTCAAATCCTGATCCTTTTCCTTTTCATCGGTTTCCTCGAGGACACGGGTTACATGGCCCGTGCCGCGTTTCTCATGGACCGGCTCATGAGCAAGGTCGGCCTGCACGGCAAGAGCTTTATCCCGATGCTCAGTTCTTTTGCCTGCGCCATCCCGGGCATCATGGCCACGCGCACGATCGAGAGCCCGAAGGATCGATTGGTGACCATTCTGGTTTCGCCGCTGATGAGTTGCTCAGCGCGGCTTCCGGTTTATACGTTGCTCATTGGAGCATGCATCCCGGCCCGGCTTCAGGGTCTGACCATGATGGGCATGTATATGCTCGGAATAACCGTGGCGCTGCTCATGGCCTGGCTGTTCAAGAAAACTCTGCTCAAAGGCGAGGTTCCCTTGCTCATCATGGAGCTGCCTCCCTACAAACGGCCTCTCCTGCGTGTGGTCGTCCGGCACATGTGGGACCGCTCGAAAATATTCCTGCGCCGCGCCGGCACAGTCATTCTCGGCATCAACATCCTCCTTTGGTTTCTCGCGACCTATCCGCACAGTCCTCAGATCGAAGAAACCTTCGCTCTCAAGCGCGCCGCTGTTAACAGGAGCGCGGACAGCTTGTCCGCGCAAACAACCCAGGGTTCCCAACCGACCCAAACGTTCAGGGAACACCTGGACACAGTGAAAGCCAATGCTGCCACGACGCCCTCCGAACAGAGCCGCGACCGTGAGGGAGCGTCCAGGAGCGCATCTTCCACCAGTGCCACCCCATCCACGTCCGCTACGCTCCTCGCTCTCGACAACGAAGAAGCCGCCCAAAAACTCCAGCACAGTTTTGCCGGACGAATGGGCCATCTGGTCGAACCCATCATCGCCCCTCTGGGTTTCGATTGGAAAATGGGCATCGGCATTATCTCCTCATTCGCCGCCCGGGAGGTCTTCGTCAGCGCCATGTCCAGCGTCTATAGCATGGGCAAGTACGATCGTTCCACCTCCAGCCTTTCCGACCTGCAGAAAACGCTCCAGGCCCAGCGCCGGCCCGATGGCTCCCCCGTTTACACCGTCCGGACCGCCATGGCCTTGATGGTATTCTACGTATTCGCGCTCCAATGCATCAGCACCGTCGCCGTCGTTCGCCGCGAAACAAATTCCTGGAAATGGCCGCTGTTCCAATGGATCTACATGGGCGCCCTGGCCTGGGTTCTGGCGTTCATCACGTGGCATCTTGGTGGGATGTTTGGATGGGGCTAAACAAACACCAAACACCAAGCTCCAAACACCAGGGAAACACCAAATTCCAAAGAGCGTGGAACTCGGGTCCCAATGATTACGGATCGGTCCGAACCGTCGCTCTTCAGTTTGTCTTTCAGCTCGTCTTTCCTGGAAGGCGGCGCTGCTGTTTGCCATGCCGAACTGGTCATTTTAGGCAGGGTCCGACGGGCATTTGATGCTTGGAGTTTGGTGTCATTCTGGAGCTTGGTGTTTGGTGTTTCGTGCACGTTTCTTTCTTGCCAACCCCTCCATCCGCCTCCCAAAGTCTGTGCATGCAATCTCACGAAGTCCTGCGTGAAGTGTTCCAGCGCTGCAGCCCCAAACAAGTTGCCGCGCAACTGGGCCTTTCCCTCTCGATGATTTACAAATGGGCTGAGCCCCCCGACCACGCGGCCGGCAGCGGCAGCACCAATCCACTGGATCGCTTCGATGCCTTGTACCAATGCACCAAGGATACCCGCCTGATTGATTGGCTATGCCAGCGCGCCGGAGGCTTCTTCATCCTCAATCCGAAAACGAAGAACCCTGACCCCGAGTACCTGATGCCGGCCACAAATGAAATCGTTCAGGAATTCGCCGACCTGCTCTCCGTGATCTCCGCTGCCGCCGCCGACAATCAAATCACCGACGCCGAGGCCAGGGACATTCGCGCGCGATGGGAAGAACTCAAGTCCGTTACCGAGAGCTTTGTGGAGTGTTGTGAAAAAGGAAACTTCCGGCCCATGAAAGAGAAGGCGTCCACATCCTCCGCCTCTCGTCCGCTCAGTCCCGCCAGGGACGACAGAAAATAGCCCACCGATTTATCGGTGGGACATGGGCGCCGGCAAGCCCGAGTCCCGTCAGGGACGACAGAAAGCAATTATCGTTGCTCGGAAGCAGGCGCAAGGACCCACATCACTTCGTAGTAGCAGCCGAGGTAACGAGGCTCTGATCAACTTCGGATTTCGGATTTCGGATTTCGGATTTTTATTAGAGCCTCGTTATCTCGCCTCCTAAACCCTTGTGCTGCTTATCGTCACCCTCAACCTCGACGTCTCCCCCGGAGGAAGCTGTATCTGGTTTTCCCCCACATTGCCCGATTCCACGCAAACCATCCGCTTGTATTCCTCGTCCCCGAAATCCGCCATTTGCCGCGCCTTTTCCGTCCAGGGATTCCAAACCACAGTCGAAAGGGATGCCTCTTTCTCCACCACAATCTTCCGCCCAAATCCAGGATCTAAAATCTCCACGGCCTGCGTCGTATTTAGATAAACCCGGTC
The DNA here is from genome assembly GCA_003176045.1 of Verrucomicrobiota bacterium. Classification (GTDB taxonomy): domain Bacteria; phylum Verrucomicrobiota; class Verrucomicrobiia; order Limisphaerales; family UBA8199; genus PSRM01. The sequence continues at coordinate 29,593 of PSRM01000302.1, forward strand.
CACTTCCGAGCTGATCTTTATTTTATCCCGCTCTTCTGTCCTTCGAACAAAGCCGTCAGTCTTATCCTGGTATTCTGCCCCTTTCAATCCTTTGATCGAAATGGCGGAGATGTCGCTGATTTCGAAATAGCTATGCAGGCAATTTTCGAACGCGAACATTTCCCTGGGCGATTCGTTCGTCACCGCAAGCTCCATCGCCAAAGCCGCGCCGACGGTTACGATAAACTGGACCTTACACGGCTGAAACGAAGTCATCTCCGGACACTTGGGCAACTCCAACCGCGCGCTCACCGCGCCTTCAGGCGCGGTGGCAGTCTCCTTCAGTTCCCAGGTCGTCACACGGGCGAACCCATGCTGAGCCTTGCCTTCTTTGGGACCAAACCAGGGGAAAATCACCGGCACTCCGCCTCGTATTGCCTGTCCTTCCGCAAAGCGGCTCTCCTTGCTCAAAAATAATAACGGCTCCTCATCATGCTTTTGAAAACCGGTCACATGCGCCCCGTGCAGATATACCTCCGCCTCGCTCCATTGCGTGCGTAGCTTGATCAGAGGCAGTCCGCTTATTCCATTCAACAATTCAACTTTGCCGCCAGCGCTCGTGCTCATAAGGGTGCGTAAAGTATAATGATGCCCGAATTCGTGTCTATCTATGTTCTGCTTCCTGGAGACTGAATCGCTTAGCTGGGCCCAAAGCGGCGAGTTGGCGGAACTGGGCTTCCAACCTGCGCCTGGCACGAACGGCGAGTATAAGATCCACAACTGCCCCGGCGCCAAGCCAGAGAACCAGGAGGCCAGTCATTTCACCAGGTTCCCCCCTCAGCACGTCTGACATCAGAAAGAGGTAAACCAGGAACGCCGACAGCCAAGGCACCGCAACCAGCCGGCCTATTGTGCCCAGGACCGCCCAGTGGTAGCGCTTGCTCAAAAGGGCGCGGCTCATGCCGATCCAGCTCAGGGCGTAAAAATCGAGGCCCAGCATGACGGCCCCGCCGATCACGGTAAGAATGAAAAACGCCACAATCTCGTGATCCATCCCACCGCTACGGGGAGAAGCGAAAGCCCAACCCAGGATGCGCAGGAACTGGCAAAAATTGGCGGTTAGAACCAAAAGAATCGGCCCGCGGAAAATATCGCGCAGAGCCGCGCGCTGGCCCTCCAGAATTTGCTCGACCCGTAGCGGACTGACCAGCAGCAGTTCGAGCGCGCCGCTGTGCCGATCATCGCTTATGCGCCGGCAGGCCTCACAGGCCACCAGGAATTTCAGGACCTGATGCATGAAGTAAGCCGAGAAAAAGCTGAAGGCCTGGCAGAACTCGTCCCGGTCCCTGGTGAATGTGCCGGCGAAAAACCCGAGCCAAATGCAGAAGACGCCTCCAACAGCTCCCCAGGCCAGGACCTGAGGCAGGCGATCCCGGGTGGCGAGCCAATAAAAGGGATTCATGCGCGCCAGAGGACTGCCGAGCGGAGTTTGGATGAAGCTTTCCCACGGTCCCACACGAAGGAGGTTTTTGCGGCGAGCGCGCCACTCTTCGGTTCCGAAACGCCAGGGGGAGCGCGCTCCACGACTTTTTCCATTTCGCCCACTGTTCCCGAGCCCTTTCTCCTGCCAAAGCGACGGCAGATAGGCGCTTGCAAGCCCGAAGCAACCCAACGCGAGGGCGAACAGGAGAAAAAACGAGCGATTGAAATTCTGCCTGCTGAAGTTCGCGTCGAAGCCTTGCGCGAATAGATATGCGGGCGAGAACCAGTAGAATGTGTCCCAGTGCGACGATCTTCGGGACGCCCAAACCGCAAAGGCAGCAATAGTGGGGAAAATCGCGGTCACAAGGAGCAGCAGCAACACTGTGCATGCCATCGCTTGCCGCGCCTCCCGGCTGAAAGTGGATATCACCATGCCGAGGGATAATGAAAAAAACAAGGTAGTCAGCAGCGCCAGGGTAACGCGCAGAAACTCGGCCTTCGAGACCCCGCCCATGAGCAATGGTAAGGCCAGGAGCGGCAGCACGGCCAGAAGCCCATAAATGGCGTGCAGCGATGTAGCGGCCAGTTTGCCGATAATCACATCGTACCCCTTGAGGTCGGTCAGAAAGAGCAGCCCAATCGTGCCTTCGCGTTTTTCTTCGCTCACAGCATCGGCCGTGATAAAAACTCCCGAAAGCAAGCAGAAAGCGAAGCACAAAACGCCCAGTGCGGCGAAGAGCATTTGGGCCCGTTCGGCGGGCCTCATTCCGCTGCGGCTGGCCACCAGCAGGAAAAACCATATCACCAGCGCTCCAGCCGACAAAAGGGAACGCTGCCAATACGTGGTCTTGCGCCGGGACCAAATGCGCAACTCGCGGGCGACGATGGGCAGGAAGACCACGGGGGAAAGATTTTATCGAACTGGAATCATTCTCAACTGAAGCCTAACCGGCCCAATTGGTCAGCGGCCTAAACGCACGGGTGCTAATGAAAGTCCCGCAGGTCGCGCCTTTGCGGCGGCGCCGGGCGCTTCCGCATCCGCGAACAACGCCACCATTGTGTCTTTTGCATGATTGAGGAGGCTGGGGGGCCGGGGCCATTGCTCTAGAATGATGCACCCTGAAAACTTCCTCGCTTTCATCCGCTTTACAAATTTGCGAATCCCCGAGTCATTCGTGCCTGCTGGTCCGGTGAATAAGGGCAGGTGAGTATCGGCGTCGCCCCAGTTCTCGTGCAAATGGAGATGAATAATAGGGACCTGCTGGTGAAGCCGATCCACAAAAGCCAGGTAATCGTTCAGGGTCGCCGAGCATAGATTGGCATGGCCCAAATCGAGGCAAAATCCCACGTGCCCTGTGGGCGCTGAATTTTGATCGCCTAAACGGGCGAACAATTCGTTGATCAGTTCCGGGGCGTGCAGAGGAGTGTTCTCGATTGAGAGCGAGACACCGGTCTCGGCCGTTTTTTGAATCAGGGGCAGCAGCGCCGAAGCGTAGGCCTTGAGACCGGACTCATGGTGGAGATGGATGTTCAGCAGGGTCGCTCCCAGGTCCTGCGCCAATCTCAAGTCCGTTTCCAGTAGAGGATACGAATCAGGTTGAAGCGGATTGGCCTGCCACCTGGCGTGGACGGAGAGCCGGATATCTCGAACGCGAGCCGTTTCACGTATGGTGCGCCGCTGCGTTTCGGAGAGGTCGGTTTCATCCCAGCCAACGCCAGGTTTCTTGTCAGGGAACCATTCGAAGGCATCGAAACGGTTTGCCACCGCGTAGTCGAACGGCTCCATCGGCGAGGCCGCCCAGCAAGAGGTTTGATTGCCGATGCGGATCGTCTTCATCAGACCTGCGGACGGGTTTGCACGACATACAGGTTGTCCTGCGAAACTGCGCCTTCGATGTCCTGGGCTGAACCGCAAAATCGCTCGATCTCCCGGCCCACGCGGGAAATGCGATCAAGCAGATGGTTTCGGAATGACTCGTCCCACAGTAAGGGTTCTTGAGTGTAATCCAGGGTCACGGCCCGTGGCGGATCGAGCAGCACACTATCGTAAAGGCCGGCGCCTGCGTATTCGCCAAGATCTTCCCCGTTTGAGTCCGAACGGAATATCAGCCCGCTTCCGTAAAGGCCGACGCTTTTGCCCGGGTACGACAGCATGGTAGTCGTTCCGGAGACCTTGTTCCAAACGAATCCGAGCGCGCGGCCGGGGTGATTGCCAACTAATGTCTCACCCAGGCCAAGGACGATTTCGCCAAAGAGTTCGTCTTTACTGCCATTCGCCGGATTCACGGTATGAAGCACGAAAGCGTAATCGGCCGGCACGACTTCCTGGATCAGCACTGCCATGTACAGGCGGTCATGCGGAAATCCTGCCTGCACGCGACTGAAAAACGCGCGCTCGTTCCATTTCGATGCCCAAACCTGTTTGAGGCAATGCCAGCATCGGTCCCAGTCTTGGGGGCAGGGGAGGCCGCCCGTGGCCATAGCTTGTTGAAGTTCGAAGCGAAGCTCATTGGGCGCCGCGAGCGAGAGGACCGTTTGCTGGAGTTCGGAGAGGGTTTGCGAGAGCGCGCTAGCGTCTTGGAGTGCGGCTGTCCTCTGCCGCTTTGGATTTTGTTGGGTGGTGGCAGCAAAAGCGCCAGAGGACTGGCGCACTCCAAACGCTTCGCCAGTTTCGCCGCACTCCTTCGCTTCGGCGCGCAAGGTTTGGGCGATCTCATTGTACCGCTCGGGGACCTTCGTATTCTCGGCGAAGCCAAGCACCTTTTCGAATACGCCAAAAGGCACAGCCACTGCTCGGGGCACAGTTATTCCTTCGGGCAAATGGCCGTGCAGTTCGGCCAAATGCAGCGATTTCCCACCGACCAACCCCTCACTAAACTCCTCCATCGTGAGGGCGTATCTGCTGAAGCCTCTGGCGGAAATCGAGAGAGGGGCAGGGCGGCAGCGAGACTTGGAAGTCTCGGCTGCGCTCGCCCGTTGCTCGATTAACACGTCGCCAGCAGCATTCACAGTCAGGCCAAGAAATTGACCGGCCAGGGATTTCAAGCGCTCGATTGTTTCAGGATTATGGCAGGCAGCAAATAAGATTTTTGCGTTCCGGGCACGCACTGCCACATGTGAAACCATGTCCGTAACGTCCGGTGCCAGCACGGCTACGACCTGGTCCGGAACTTCTTCATCGCCCAGCACTCTCTGAGCGATTACGACGGTCGGTTCAGTGAATTTCTTTCCCTGGATCTCCTGGAGCGAACCCACGGCCAGCACCTTTCCGCTCACCGGGTCAACAGCTCGGCTGATGATTTGCCAGTCCCCGATTTTGGCGGCCTTTCGCAACAAAGGATCGAACTTTCTGAGCAGCATGGATAGCGCAAACCCCAGGCTGTTCCCGCGCACGACCTCCTCGCTGAATAATGTAATTGTCCATTCCTCCGCCTTAAACCCGCGGCCAAGCAGTTCGGCTTTGGGCTGCAGCAGCCGATAATAATGATCAATCCAGACGCCAAGCGCACGCGCAATCCGATCCGTAACGGATTTAGCGTGAAGTGACCATCGCGGGCTCAAACGCGACTCGGTCTGCAACCGCTGCCAATGGCGCGAACAGGCGGCCAATTCAGGATCTTCGTACGAGAGAGTGACATTCTCCAAAACGCAGGCGATCAGATCGGCCAGCGCTTCGCCTTCTAACGAAAGGTGAATATTCCGTTCGATAAGCCCTCGTAACATCTGCTCCAAAGCAAGGTCCAGATAGAGCAACTCGCGCAGGCCGCCGCTTCGATCCAGCAAGTCTGAGATCCGATTTCGCGCCTTCGTGATCTGTTGGACCTGTCCGCCCAGGCCGAAGCCTGCATCATTGCGCCGCGACAAAAGCGTTCCCACCAGGCTTTGCAAATCCCCATCCAGTTGCCCCCGCGCCGAGTTGAAGGCACTCTCAAAATCGGTGCCGGCGTGGCTGGCTTTCAGGATTCTTAAGAAATTCTCGAAATCGTGGATCAGGCCGTCCTTCAGGTGCGGCACGAATTGTGGCTCAGTGCGGATAGGCCGTTCGAAGCTTTCCAGTCTTTCTCGTGTGACGCCTCCCTCGGCCAGCGCTGTGTAAAAAGCCTCTGAATTGCCATTGCTCCGCAAAAACTCAAGATATGCCTGACAAATGACCACATCATCAGGCGTGGTGTTGTTGTGTAGCTTCTGGTGCCATTCCTCGAGGAAATGTCCGGTCACCTCCTTAACGTGATGGCGGTGCATGATATTGAGGATCTCGTCGCGTATGCGCTGGCCTTCGCCACCGGGACCCACCGTGCTCAACATTAGCCTGGCGAGCGGCCGGGCGCCTGGCGTCGCGCCATGCACATCGGCCAATTTGCCGGTCAGCCGGTTCTGTGCATGGGCCAGTTCTCGCGGTTTGGTGTTGTAATTGCGCTGCCAGGTGAGCTGGCGGATTTGGGAAAAGCGAAGCCAGACGTAAAGCAGCGCCAGACTCTCGATGTCCGCTGCCGCCTGATCGAGCAAATCGTAGCACAGGTTGAACCGGTGCATTAAGGTCCAGGAGTTATGCGTCGTTTCAGCGCGGACGATTTCCTCTGCCAGACCAGCGCGGGCACCCGCGCCAGCTCCGGCGGCCAAACTTACGCTGCGCCGGTCGTTGATTGGCACGTAGAAGTTCCCTCCCCGATGCTTCAACCATCGCCCGCCGTCCTCGCCCTCCTTTAGCACAAACTGCAAGCCCAGGGGAACCTCGCGCCCCGTGAATTCTATGCTCAATGCGCTAAGGTCACCTTCGGAATTGAAGGGGGTCTGGGCTGTCTGCGCCTGAAACAGGACCGTGCTCGGTCCGCGCGCCGATTCAGGCGGTAGCAGCCACTCATGCGGGGACCGTCGCGCAATTCCCCAGTGCAGCAACAAAGGCGCCGGGACATTTGAGAGCAGCCAAACACGAAAAGTCTCATCCCGTGGAGTGGCTGCAGCAGATCCGGCGTCTGCCTGATTGGTCGGGGTTCCTGTTGCTTCGCTTTTCGTCACCGCCGCGGCGAGTTGCCTTTGCCCCTCCACGTCGAAGATTCTCTCGAATATCGGCTTCGCACCGCCGAGCTTAGCCCGTAATGCCTCGGCCAGGGATGGCCCCAACGCGGGTGTTCCAGCCGCCACGGTCTTTGTCTGCGCTTTCAGCGACAGTGAAAGCCGGTAATTCTTTCCTTTGTTATTGTCCCATAGCTGTTCGTCCGGAAAGAAGATCACAAACTCCAGCGCCGACCAATCCAGCGAATGTGATAACTGAATTCTCAGGCTCCATTTGCCGTTCTCTTTCGTGAACGGCGTCTGGAGTGCGCCACCACTCTCCCGTGTGCCAGAAGGCCAATCAGAGGAAGGGGGCACATGCCAGGTCTTCTCCTTTTCTCGTCGAACGCCCCAGTGCAACACACAAGGCTTGCTGCCGTAGGCCCGTACCGCAGGAGTGTGTGCCGGTTCGTCGTACTCAAGCTGAAGACGCACACCGCTCTGCGTTTCTATGATTTCGTTGTTTCTCATACACCTGCGCCCAAAAGAATGCCACCAAACTGCCTGACCCGCTATCGGGGGCAATGCTGAAAATCCGAAAACCGAAAGCCGAAACCCGCAATCCGAACTTGAATCGAGATCCTTTACCCGCTGGCTTCTAATCTGGTTGGAAAGACTGATGATCGCAATTGTCACTTGCACGATAAGATTAGTACGATATATTCTGTATAGACAGAAATAACAGAATATATTGAATAACCCTCTTATGAATCCTCAATTCCTTACAGTTCTGCTGCGTATCGCCGGCCTTTGCCACCTCGGTCTGCTCTGCGCAGGCGCGTCCATGCCTGGCGCAGTGGACCTGCAGGTTCATCTAAGGACTTTGCCGCCTTTCATCCGGCGCTTGTTCGTGGTGTATTTCGGCTTTATTGGCTTAATCCTGATCGGTTTCGGATCGCTTACATTTTTCTATGCGCGAGTCCTCGCCGGGGGAGAGCCGTTAGGGTGGGCTTTTTGCCTGCTTTGCACTGTATTCTGGGCTGTGCGTTTGATCGTTGCTGCCTTCGTTTTGGACGTGCGCCCGTACCTGACCACCCGGCTGTATCGGATAGGCTATTGGGCCTTAAATGTTGTGTTCATTTACCTGCTTGTGGTCTATGCCACAGCTCTTCTGGCAGGAGGTGCCAAGTGAGCCGTTTGGTGTTCCTGCTTTATCTGGCTGCCGGATGCCAGATCGCCGTGGCTATTCTAAATTTATTTCTAGTGCGTCTTTTAAAATGGCAGGAGCCATTAGGCCGGATGCCGCTGCTGCTGCGCGAAGTTTTTCAGGTCCATGCATGGTTCATTTCCGTGACGCTTGGGATTTTTGGCGCGCTGACCATGCGCTTTGCGGCGGACCTTGTGAGTGGCGCCAGCCCACTCTGCAAATGGCTGGCTGCAAGCATCGGCATTTTTTGGGCCATCCGAACGGTTCTGCAAGTCGCCTATTACAGCTCCAGTCACTGGCGCGGTCAGCCACTGCGGTTGTTAGCGCATATCACGCTCTTGCTGGTTTATGGCGGGTTCGCGGCCGTCTATCTCTGCTGTGCATTTTGATTTAACATGAACGCTGTTTCGCATAGACGCGGCCGGCAATTCTCCCTCTCCCCCGTGGAGGGGGAGAGGGCCGGGGTGAGGAGGAACTTCGACCAAAACTGCGGTTCCTGGAAAAATTATCCACTTTTAATCGCAGCCTGGGAGCGAGTGCTCTTTTTCCATTTTCTCTTCCCACCGGACCTCATTAGACCCGAGGTGCCTCCGGATTTCGATCTGGACCTGTACGAAGGTGAAGCCTGCGTGAGCCTGATCGCGCTGACGATGCGGCATTTCCGGCCCTGCCGAACGTTATCCATTGCCGGGCTGTGCCGGCTCATTCGGACCCAACGGTTCTTAAATCTCCGCACGTATGTGCGCTGCGATGGTGAGCCCGGCGCTTTCTTTTTTCACGGTTGGCTTTCGCAACCTTTTGGCCTGGGACTTCCGTCACGCGCGCTTGGACTGTCCTACACCTTCGGGCTGCTCGATTACCAGCATGATCCAAAGAAGGGCCTGCTTGAGGGCGTCGTTCGAGAGCGGAATTCTCCGGAGCAGTTCAAGTATCGTGCTTTCATCGACCCAGGAATCAATGCTGAGTTCTGTCCGCCAGGTTCGCTCGCTGAATTTGCTCTCGAGAGATACACAGGGTTTTTCTCTTGGAAGGGATCGCCCTTTGCGTTCCGGGCGTGGCATCCGCCCTGGAAACAGGTTCAAATCAGCCCGACGATCAGGGACCACAACCTGGTGACCAGAAGGTTCCCATGGTTTGGAGAGGGACGCCTGGTTTCCGCGCACTTCGCGCCAGGATTTGAGGATGTGTGGTTGGGTCGGGTGCATAGAGTTCAACAAGGTTCCGGACGGCTTCTGCCAAAGCCTGGGTCTCGCAGCGCTCTTTTTGAGATGCCGTGAGAGCCAAGGAAAGTAGCGCAGGTTTCCAACCTGCTGAATCGCCGATTTCCAATCGGCAGAACGTCCGATCCGCAGCGCGCGGGCGTTTTGCTGAAACGTGAAACGAGAGGCGGGAGCGGTGAAAACTCACGGTGCAACGGTAGATCTGCATGCAATAGAGGCTTTATCAAGCAGCCGGACTTTCCAGGGCCACGTGTTGTCGCATTGCAAATCGAACGAGTTGGCGAAGCGCCGATTGCTCTCTTTGCCTTTGGAGCCATTGTTCATCGCCGATTGGGATCGAGTCCTGATGATTCACTATGAGGTGGACGCGGGCAGGTTGCAGGCGGAAGTTCCCTTCGAGTTGGACCTGATGCGGGGCCGGGCCTTTGTCAGTCTGGTTTGCTTCACAATGCGGGGCATGCGACCAGGATTTGGTGGAGACCTCACCGCGTGGCCGTTAAAGCTGATCAGCACTCATGAATTCCTGAATGTGCGAACCTATGTGAAGCACCGCCAGGAATCAGGCATTTACTTTCTGGTGGAATGGGTGCCCAATCGCGTGAGTGCCATTCTCGGCCCTGCTGTTTTTGGCCTTCCGTATAGGTTTGGACGAATCACTTATAATCATTTCTGGGAAAACGGAACGGTTACTTGCCACATTCGGGTCGACCTGAAGGAGGAGCGGCAAACGCAATCGCGAGCGGAACGTCGTGCCCTCTCCTACGCTGGAACGATTGAGGAGCGAGCTGGATTCAAAAATTGTGAGGATGCCAGCCTCGATGAGTGGCTAATGGAGCGTTACACCGCATTTACGTGCCACAGGGGGCGGCGGCGGTTTTTTCGCGTTTGGCACGAGCCCTGGATGCAAACGCGGGCGAGTATTTCAATGAAAGAACAAACGTTGCTGGAAAGGAACTGGCCCCTCTTCCGCGACAGCCGGCTGATTAGCGCAAACTTCTCGCCGGGAGCCAGAAACGTCTGGATGGGCTGGCCGCATCGAACGCGGTAGGCTACCAAACAACCGTAGCAGCCGAGGTAACGAGGCTCTGATATTTTTTTGGAATGACCTGTTCGGCGAGGAGATTGGAGCCTCGTTACCTCGGCTGCTACAAGGCTTAAGGTGGCCAGCTCAGATGCTTGTGCAGAAACTCAAACGTGCCAACTCCGTTGATCTCATGGCCGCCATCAAAGAATTCAATGGCTGTGCGGTCGGGAATTCCGAGGTCCTGGTAAAGCATTCGCACCTTGGCGTATTCGGTGGCGACCCATTCATCGGGCGCAAGGCGATCATTATGGCCGCGCTCGACCATGAACGGGCGCGGCGCCATCAGAGCCGCCATTTCGGCGCAATCGAAGGTGTTGCCGAGATTGAACTCAGGCATCTCGTACTCCCCAAGGAAAAGATAGCTCGTTGGAGAGTCCAGTGAGACATTCTTCCTTACCCACTGATTGAAATTGCCCGAACAGATCGAGAGGCAATACCCGCTGTGCGTGGAACTGGTACCAAGTACCGCGGGCAAGCGCAGTGCTGCCATGCCGCCGTAAGACATCCCGTAAAAGGCGATATGCTGCTCGTCCACAAAGGGCAGGGTGGCTAGCCAACTCAACATGCGTTCGTGCTGGGCGACTATCACTGAAAATAAAGTCAACCCGAGCGGATTGGCTTTACGCTGTAATTGGCGAAATTTTTCGTGACCGCGGTAGGGATTGTGTGGCAGAAAAACCACGAAGCCCTGGTCGGCCAAGGTTGCAGCGAAAGCCTTGTAAGCTTTAAACACCCGATTCGTCGGATTCTCTTCGAGCAGATCGGTCGGCAACCCTTCCAGGCCGTGCTGGCATACTACCACGGGACGTCGTGGCTGGACTTTGAGATCCTTCGGCACCAGCAGATAGCCCCACGCGAACACGTCCGGCAAAACATCCGGTAGCACCACTTCGTATCCCGTCCATTTTGCCCGATCGAAAGCTTTGCGGCTCCTTGGCTCGGCTTTAGAGGTTTGAGCCACGGGTATTCGGCCGATCACATCCTCCCAAAACGCCTTTCTCAGCGGAGCACATGATTTCTGGTACTCTTCGATGGAATTCGTTCTAATTTTGCTCCAGAAGAATTCGCCGCGCGACTTTCCGGACTGGTCAAAAAGCTTCTGGGTGTAGTCTTCCAAATCTTTGATTTGCCGGTGCTGCCGCTCTGGAGCGGCAACAGCATCCAGGTTCGTGACCCACACAGGAGCCGGCCCAGGTTGCTTAACCCGATCTGCCTTAAATCCCATCGCCCGCAGAAACGCAAGTAAGGCCCGGTCCGACCCGGGCCCGGTTTCCATTCCCTCGTTGCCTGAGATCAACTCAATGTGATCAAAAACTTTTGGATCGCCGCTCTTTAGCAGCCCTTTCGCTCGTTCGACCTCCGCCTCGACCGACGAATAATCCGGTGTGGTCAGTTTCCCTGGAGCCGCGCCTGATCGGCCTTTCTCCGATGGCGGCGGACCGGAAATGGCGGGCACCGGACTGTATTCCACGATGAGTGGTCTAGGGGCAATTAGAGTGGCCAACTCAGCGTCCCCAAACTCGCGCAGCAAACCGAACACATTCCGGTAAACCGGTTCTTCCCAAAGGCGCTGGCGAGAGTCGAAGTAGCCACTCACCAGCGTGGCAGAAACTCGTGGTTCCACGGCAGCGGTGTATAGCGCCAAAAGACCCCCTTCACCATACCCGGCAACTCCGATGCGGAAGGGCGGTCGCAACGCGGGCAGGCGCTCGCCCGGTTCGATTTCGGCGAGTTGAAAGTTCTTAAAAGCAAAGTACTCAACCATCCTCACGATTTTCTCCAACTCGTAACCGATGATCTGTCTGCCCATTTCGTAAGCGGGCCGGTAAATCCATTCACGATGCGGTTGACTTGTAAATCGTTTGAGCGTCGTACTGCCTGACCAAGTGTCCTTACGATCAATCAAAACAGGGACGAGCACATCACACCCATTCTCGGCCAACCGCCGGGCAAACTGCCTTTCTGGCGGGAGGTCAGGCGCAAGGCCCGCGAGCATCTCGGGCGTTTGATCGGCATCTGGAATCGCAATCACGGTGGCGAAAGGCGTTGAGGTAGGGAGCGGGTGGGCCCGCTTGGCTTCAAGCCAGAGTCCCGCGCCCGTCACCCCCTCGAAGGCTTCCCAACTCACCGGGTATACCTTAAATGCTGCGCTTTCCGCGATTTTGCCGCCGTCGCCTTCTCTGTTGAGCACAGTAAAACCGGCAAATCCTCGATCCACCGCTCCGATGATGTTGCGCAATTTCGTGCGGTTCGTTTCGATGGATTTTTCATAGGCTTGGGCGGAGGAAAAATTTCGATGCCAATATTTGGCTCTATTCGTGATCGAAACCTCCGTTTCACGCAGCAGAAACTTATCAATCCCCTCCACCATTTGCGCCGACAAATCGCCGGACATAGTGAACGGTTTTGTGTGCGGCAAAGTTTCCTGGGCGGTAGCACTGCTGAAGATAGCCCAAAAGAAAAGGATGTTTCCAATTCGGAATGACTTACAACCTCGAATAAACGCGAACGTATGCGAGAAAATTAAAGTCCAGCACAAAGATTCGCGTGGATTCGCGTTCATTCGCGGTTTGTAAGCGCTGTCTATCCGCGCCTTACTCGCCGCCATCCTTGCGCAGGCGAATAAACGGCAGTTTCACCGTCTTTTGGAAAAAGCCCAGCAACGATTTCTTTTTCGGCTTTTCCCCTCCCAACGGGGCGCAAACGTGGCTGCAGATCGGGCAGAGCTTCAGGATTTTGCCTCCCCGCCGCCGTAGCCGATGCACGCATTTTTCGCAGAGCACCTCAAGGCAGTTATTACACTGATGTGTAGCGCGGAAGTCTGGATGGCGCGGGCAGATCAACGCGCCATCGGGCAAGACTACCGGTGGCGCAGGCCGGGGCAGGTCGAACGTCGGTATGGAGATTCGCACGTCCGTCGTTTCAACAGCGAGCTCCACGTCGCCCAAGGACAGCGTTTGACCGGCCTGGAGCGTACCTGCCCGGGTCCGCTGACCTTCAACAAAGGTGCCGTTGGTGGAGTCGCAGTCCCGCACTGTCAAGCCATCGTTCGCGAGTACCAGTTCGCAGTGGCGCCCCGAGATGGTGGGATGCTCGATTCGAAAATCGTTGTCCGAGCTGCGCCCAAAACGATTCACCCCCAGCTTGAGTTCAATCACCTGGTCGCCGAACCCATCCGATTTTATAATCAGCCTCGCCATTTGGCTCCTTATTAGAGACAAACTATTATCAGGAATGGCTGGGCCTGTCGAGGGCAATAAGCGCATCGGAGCGCGGAAGCGCGGAGGGGCGCATTTCTGGGTGGGGCTTTGATCACGCGAAAGTAGCGCAGGTTTCCAACCTGCTGTATCGCCGATTTCCAATCGGCAGACCGCCCGATCAGTCAAGCACACCCAGTTCGCAGGCTGGAAGCACTGCGATACAGCAGATTGGAAATCTGCGCTACAATGACACGATACGTCCATCTGAACCAGGCAGTTGCTCTTTGCGAGCCGGTGTGCTATGGGATTAACAAGGAAGGATTGGATATATGACTGCATTAGCTGAAAAAGAGTGTGTTCCGTGCAAAGGCGGAGTTCCGGCCTTGAAGGGCAAAGAATTGGCCGATTACGCCAAAGAATTAAACAGCGCCTGGCGCGTGGTAAACGAGCATCACCTCGAAAGAGAATTCAAATTCAAGGATTTTCGCGAGGCACTCGACTTTACCAACCAGGTAGGTGAACTTGCTGAGTCCCAGGGCCATCATCCGGATATTTATCTGGCCTGGGGCAAGGTGAAACTGACGCTCTGGACGCATAAGATTGACGGACTCACCGAGAGCGACTTTGTCTTCGCGGCGAAGGTGGATCAATTGTGAAGGAGGGTTCAGGCTTTCAGGATAAAACGGAGCGGCCCCAGATAATGGGCTCTGTGGTTTAAATCCGAATTCGAAGCTCGAACTCCGAAATCTCGACCTCTCGGCTGCTATAGGTGGAAGTGCGGATTGTGGGCGAAGGCGAACTCCTCCACGACTCGACCGCCGATCAAATGCTCCTGAATGATCCGCTCCAGGACTGACGGGGTGCAGGAGTGATACCAGGTTCCTTCCGGATAAACCACTGCGATAGGTCCCCGGGTACACACTCGGAAACAATTAGCTTTGGTTCGATAAATCAGAGGTTCCGGCCCTGCCAGATTGAGTTGCTTGAGCCTGCCCTTTAAGAATTCCCAGGCTTCCAAGCTTTGCTCGCGTGTCGAGCATTTGGGCTCCGTTTGGTCTGCACACAAAAAGATGTGCCTTTGATACAGCTCCAGGCCAAGTGCCTGGGAAATTTTTTGCAATCCATCGTCCACGACCCAAATATGACAAAGATTGTTTCCGGTGGCCAGACTGGTGCGGACCGAGCGGCTCTCGACTTTGCCATCGCTCATGGCCTGCCGCACGGGGGATGGTGCCCAACCGGCCGCGTTGCCGAGGATGGCCCCATCGTTCTCAAGTACCAACTGATGGAGACGCCCAGCACTGACTCCGCCCAACGTACCGAATGGAACGTGCGCGATTCGGATGGAACAGTGATCTTTTCGATCAGTCCGGAGTTGAGAGGGGGATCAGAATTGACGGCCAAGTTCGCGGGCGCATACTTGAAGCCCTGCCTGCATCTTTCATTGGAAGCGCACGGAGACGCTGCTCCCGAACTGCTCCGTGCGTTCCTGAATAAACATCAGCTTCGGGTCTTGAACGTTGCGGGTTCGCGCCTGTCCGAAGAGCGTGGAATCGAACTGTTTACCCGCCAAACTCTTTTAGCTGCGCTCGTTAACCGACCGTGATTTCAAAAAAAGCGCGGACGTTACCGTCCGCGCTCCAAAGATACACGGTTGGGGGTGCTCTCCTTAGCTTCAGCCCGGCAACCATGTAATTGCTAATTATTCGCTTTTTTTGGGGATCCTTTACGTTTCATATTGGCGGGTTTCGCTCATGAATCTTGCGCCATGAGCCGATCCACCAAACAGCGCCCCGGCCCCAAGGGCTAGCAAACCCACTAGAACCAGCACCAGGTTGCTGCCAGTCACTGCAAGGATACCCAGGATTACCGCGCCCAAGCCAAGCATTATCTGCCCGCTGGCTGCGCCGGCAAACAGGTAGCCTCGGAATGCCATGGGCGCGCCGCTAAACAGAAAACTGGCCCCCAAAACGATCAGCGCCACGGACAGCAGCGCCTCCGAGGACACACCTAGCAGGGCTAAAATGCCCAGCACGATGCCAGTTAGACCGCCCAGGAACCCCGCGCTCAAACCCGCCCCTGCGGCTGCTTCATATTCAGTCGCAGCCGGGAACGCCGAGGCCCCAATGGCCCCACCTTCCAAGAGGATTGCGGCGCCGACCACGATGGTCGCTATCCCTGCCAGCGTGCTGGAAAAGAGCCCAGCAAGCCCCACGATAGCCAGGGCCATCGTCGCCAGGGCTGCCACGGCCCCCATCGCCGAGCCTCCCGCGGCCCATTTGAGTGTTGTTTCCCGGGTTGTTTGTCCCTGCATTGTCTGAGTTGTAGCGTTCATACTTCTTACACCTTCCTTTCGTTCTTTCGGTGGGCCTGTCGCCCACCAATAAAAACTTAAGCCTCGGTACCGGCTTTTCTATGAACCTTTGAAAGGTTTTAGGTAGGTGAATTACTACCAGTCCACGCGTGCAGAGCGAAAAACCGTGAGAAGGCTGAGCGAGAGCCGCCACCTGCTCAAATTCGCGCAAAGGACCATGAACGCTCACCTTTGACCGCCGACGCCTTGCTCGCGAGGTTCCGCCAGACGCTGGCTGTCCAGGTCAGTGGTTGTGGTCACTCTTGGGGCAAATGGCCCTCTTGCAGGGGGTGCTCTGCCGGCGCAGATTCAGGAAAGTGGCAAACGGAACCCGCGCGACCAACGAGGCTGGCGGCACGACGCTGCTGACCGTTTTGATTGCGGTCGCCGTCCTCTATTTTGCTCGAGTGGTGCTCATACCGCTAGCCTTGGCGGTATTGCTGGCTTTCCTTCTGGCACCGCTGGTTATTGGCTTAAGGCGGTTGGGTCTGGGCCGAGTGATTTCTTCAGTCAGCGTCGTATTGCTTGCGTTTGTACTCCTGGCCGGCCTGGGCCTGACTATGGCATCTCAACTGACCGACCTGGCGCACAAGCTCCCCGAGTACCAGCAAAACATAAATCGCAAAGTCGAGTCCTTACGGGCTTCGGGCGGCGGCCTTATTAATCGCGTCACGCGTATGGTCACCAGCGTTACCTCCGAATTCACTCCCGCGCCATCGGCATCCCAGCGTCCCCAGGCTGCGGAGGAAAAGCCCGTGCCCGTCGAGATTCGCCGTAACCCATTCGCCCCGTTGGAACTCATCCAGAAGCTGCTTGGATCGGTCCTCAGCATCGCGGTTACGGCCATCATCGTGATTGTCTTCGTCATTTTTATCCTCATCGGCCAGGACGATCTGCGTGACCGCTTGATCCGCCTTGGCGGCGCCCGACGCGTCAACATGACCACAAGGATGTTGGACGATGCGGCCCATCGCGTGAGCCGTTATCTGCTGGCGCAGTTGATAGTCAACCTGGGTTACGGGACCCTGACTGGGATCGGGGTTTATT
Source organism: Verrucomicrobiota bacterium (assembly GCA_003176045.1). GTDB lineage: Bacteria > Verrucomicrobiota > Verrucomicrobiia > Limisphaerales > UBA8199 > PSRM01. Next base: position 46,157 of record PSRM01000302.1, read on the forward strand.
TCCTTGGCGTTCCCAACCCGATGCTTTGGGGAATTCTGGCTGCTTTGCTGAGGTATATTCCGTATCTGGGCATTTGGATCGCTGCCGCAATGCCTGCAATCGTGGCGTTTGCGGTCGAACCTGAATGGGTCAAGGGCCCGCTGGTCTTCGCAATCTATTTTGGAATTGACCTGATAAATTACAATTTTGTCGAGCCGCTCTTTTACGGAACTTCGACTGGCCTGTCCGCCCTCGCTATTTTGGTTGCGGCGGTGTTCTGGACCTGGCTTTGGGGCCCGGTCGGCCTGCTGCTGGCAATTCCTTTAACCGTGTGCGTTGTCGTGCTGGGACGCCATGTCCCGAGGCTCGAATTCCTGAGCGTCATGCTCAGCGACGAACCGGTATTAACCGCTGACACGCGGTTTTACCAGCGCATGCTGGCCATGGACCTCGAGGATGCCACTGAAATCGCCGAGGAATTCCTGAACGAAAGATCACTGGAGGACCTCTATGACTCCGTCATCGTTCCTGCCCTCAGCATGGCTGAGGAAGACCGGCATCGAGGCAAGCTGGATAGCACGCGCCAGCAGTTCTTTTTCGACAAGATCCGCGCCCTGGTCGAGGATTTGGCCGAAAGCACCAATGGCTGGCCAGCGCCAAATCCGGTGGAAACGCCGGCGGGGCAGGGGACCGAAAGCTCGGAGTCGGGGAGAGCCTCGTCCGCGTACAGGGTGGGCATACCGGCACTGCAGCGGACCGAAAGCCCCAACCAAGCCTCCAATGCAAACGGCGCTGCGGTTCTGTGCGTACCGGCTCGAGATAAGGCCGACGAAATCGCCACCTTGATGCTCACACAATTGCTTCAACGCCGCCACATTGCCGCAAAACTCGTTCCCGTGCATGATGCGGAAGATGATTCGTTGAAGGAAATAGCCGACACGCCGCCGAAAATCGCCTGTATTTGCGCCGTGCCGCCCTTCGGTTATACCCATGCGCGGCATTTTTGTCGGCGGTTGCAGGAGGAGTTTTCACACGTAAAGCGCATTGCCGCAGTACTCACCGAAGCCGATTCCGAAGATCTCAAGCACCGTCAGCCACCGATCCCTGCCGACGATCTTGCCACAAGCCTCAAACAAGCTGTGGCGCAGATGGTCGCATTGCTGCCTCCCGATGGCGCTCCGGCTCGTTAAAAGTGCGCATGAACACGGATATAGAAACTTCAAAATCCAAACTTCAAAATTCAAAGAAACCTCAAAAGCCAAGCTTCAACTCCCCTTGTGCACCCGTTTTGGGCGCGATTTGAAGTTTCGAGGGTTGAGGTTTGCTTGAATTTTGAAGTTTGAAGTCAGTAGCTTCCCACAGGGGATAAGCAAAAAGGCACTGGTTTGATTTCTTCCTGCATCACAAGATGCAGGTATG